>NZ_CP118753.2:2233690-2506044 GCF_034480035.2 Methanosphaera sp. ISO3-F5 | reverse complement strand
TTTTAATCTCCTTGATAAATACATTTCAAGTATAATATTAATTGTAATATTAAAATTTCAAGTGAAAATAATTTAATTATTAATTATATTATTTATAGTATAAAAAGATTTAGAGAGAGGGACGTATATTGCAAGTGTAAAAATAAAATGTGTACCCTCTTGAAAAATTGAAAACTGGGTAAATGAAAATATTTATATAAACTTTAAAGATGAAGAAAATACTTATATAAGTGTTTTTGATAAAATAAAGATATATAATATCTTTAAATAAAAAAATAAAAAATATTAATATAATATAATAAAAATAAAATATAAATAATTAATTAAATAATAAATAAATAATAATAATATAATAATATAATAAATAAATAATAAATAATAATTTATATTTAGTTTAATTTGATATTTTTTATTAAAAAAATAGTTTTTAAAAATATCTAAATAAGTAATACTAAAATAAATTTAAGTATTATAGTAATACTTAATATTTTATTTTCTAAAATTTTACACTTGAAACAAAACTTAACATATTCCATAAAATTTAACATAAAAAATAATTACACTTGAAACATATGACTGTAACACACACCTATAACTACAAAAAAATTTACACTTGAAAAACACCTCTCTATTATACCTCACAAAAATAAAAAAATAAAAATTACACTTGCAACACATGTCTCACTATTACACACAAAAAAATATCAAAACAAAAATTTACACTTGCAATGTACCTCTATTATATAGTTTAAAAAATAAAACTTAAAACAATGATATATGAAACAACAATCTATGCCATTTCAATCATATTAATATCCATAATAATTGACATGATCATAGGAGAAGTACCAAACAAAATACATCCTGTAATATACATGGGAAATTTCATCGAAAAAATGAAAAACTATCTCCCAAACACAAAAACATCAGGACTACTAACAATAATAACAACCATATTCACATTCACAATAATAAGCCTAATACTATTAATAATAACAGCATACATCAACAACTGGATATTCCTAATTTTCGCATCAATACTACTATCAACAACATTCTCCATAAAATTCCTAATAGAATCCGTAAGAAAAATACAAACAGAACTAAAAGAAGACATAAACAAAGCAAGAAAATCAATGTCATACCTAGTAAGCAGAAACACAGAACAACTCACAGAATCAAGAATAACATCAGCAGCAATAGAAACACTAACCGAAAACATCACAGACAGTATAATATCACCATTATTCTATGTTACAATACTAACAATACCATTCGGAATAATCATAGGAATACTCGGAGGAATAATCTACAGAGCATCAAACACAATGGATGCAATGCTAGGATATAAAACTAAAGAATTAATAAACATAGGATGCTATCCTGCAAAATGGGACGACATATTAAACTATATTCCAGCAAGAATAACAGGATACTATGTGATACTATCAGCATTTTTATTAAAATACGACTATAAACAATCATACGATGTCATGAAAAAATTCGCACTAAAAACACCAAGCCCAAACAGCGGATATCCAATGGCAGCAACAGCAGGAGCATTAAACATAACTCTCATAAAAGAAAACGTATACGAATTAGGATATGGAACAGACGAATTAAACGAAGAAAAAATATCACAAGCAATAAACATAACAAAAGTAACATCAATACTTTTTATTCTAACAATAATCATAATCTATTTCATAATATTAATCTTAATAATGTAGGTCTTAAAAATGAATATAGCAATACTATCAGTTACAAACCAAGGAAAAGAAATATCCGATAAATTATATGACAATTTAATCCAAAATCCACTATTCCTAAATGTAAAACAATACCACAAAAATATAATAAATACTGTAAATGAAATATTTGATAAATACGACTGCATAATAGGAATAATGGCATCAGGTATAATGATACGATCAATAGCACCACACGTAAATTCAAAATTATCAGATCCTGCAGTGTTACTAATAGATGATAATGCAAATTTCACAATAAGCTTACTTAGTGGCCATTTTGGTGGAGCAAACGATTTAACATTAAAAATAGCAGAAATACTTGGCTCAACACCTGTCATAACAACATCCACCGATGTAAACAACAAGGTAGGTATTGATTCAATAGCTAAAAGATTTTACTGCACATTAGAAAATCCTAAAAATATTAAATTCATTAACAAAGCATTAGTAAACAATACTCAAGTAGAATTATGTTTACATCCAAAATACTCATATATATTAACTGATGAAGTGAAAAAATCATATAATACTAAAATCAGCGAAGAATACCAAAATATAACAGCAACTGTTGATAATCATAAAGTTATACTAAAACCAAAACAATTAGTGATGGGAATAGGTGCTAGAAAAGATATTTCCTATGATAAAGTAAAAAATGCCATCATTTCAGCTTGTAACATACTTGAATTTTCACCATTAAGAATTGATTTTTTCGCCACAGCCGATGTTAAAGCGAATGAAAAAGGAATCCTGGAAAACATCAAAGAACTTAACAAAGAATTAAAAATTATACCAATGGATGAAATCAAAGCATATCAGAATGAGGAATGTTCTGAATCAGATTTTGTGATGAAACAATTTGGAGTTAAAGGAGTATGTGAACCATCAGCCTTAATTGCTAATGGTACTGGGTCTCATTTAATATTCAAAAAAACAGCATATAATGGGGTGACTATTGCCGTTTCATTATCTGATTAAAACTTTACACTTGCAATTTATGTTCTTTCTTGTCTAATATTAAATTTTACTTTACTATTTTTTCATATCAAATATTTTTTTTTCTTCTTTAAATCATCTATTTTTTATAATATGATTAACATAAATATAATAATATAATATACATTAAGAATAAAATTATTTTAAACTGGTATTAAGACTATTTATAAATTATTATTAAAAAAATAGGGAGTGTATTTTTTATGTCTGATATAATGAATAACGAAGAAATATTCGCAAATTGTACAGAAATATTATCACAAATCATTAACGATAATAGTGTACCAAGAAATATAAGGAAAGCTGCAGAAGATTCAACAGCACTTTTAGCAAAAGATGATGATGAACCAACCATAAAAGCAAGTACTGTAATATCAATATTAGATGATATAAGTAATGATCCTAACATTCCTATTCATGCAAGAATTCTTATCTGGAACATATTAAGTGAATTGGAAGCAGTTAAAGATTAAGCACATGTGTAATATATTGAGTTTTAGCTATACCTTCTACATACTCACACAGAAGTGTAGCTTCATCAATATCCTTCCCCACCGTAATTAAACCATGATCCTTTAACAAGACACTATCCTCATTCTTCAAAGCATCACTAGCATGCTTAGCTAACTTTTTACTACCTGGAGCATAATAATCAACTTCAGCTATGTACTCTCCAGTAATTTCACCAAAACCTTCAAGTTGACGTAACTTTTTATCACTAAAAGCAAATGCTGTAGCATAAGGAGAATGTACATGAACAACACTTCTTACATCAGACCTCTTTTCATAAACACCCACATGCAAATTAGTTTCCATTGATGGAACTTTATTGTTAGCAGAAACATAACTTAAATCATCAATATTTACTTTTATAACATCTTCATGAACCAAACTTTTAAAGTCAGTTCCAGAGGCGGTAATATACATATATTCTCCAGAATCATCTAATATACTTATATTTCCTGCTTTACCTAAAATCATATCCTTATCATAAATATGATGAGCAGTTTTAACTATTTTCTCTATAATATTATTATCCAATATAATCACCTAATCATTCGTAAAATCTAATAATTGCATTGTTCCTCTCTTAATAACAGGTACTTGTCCATATGTTGGCACAATATTATAAATTTTCTGGAATTCCGTCTGTTTCTGGAATGTTCCAGAATTTAACATATGAATCCCCTTATATTTTACATGAGAATTTATATGAACATGCCCTGTATGTAATATGTCAGGAATTTCATCCATAACCATATAATCTTCAAATTCACTGGCAAGAGGAGTTCTTTCCCCATAAATTGGTGCAAGATGTCGTTTTTCAACTAACAATTTCATAATTTTATCAGTATCAGCATGAGTATAACCATTTAATGCCATAACTATATCATCAAAGCTTCGTCCATGATAAACCTGAACATTAATATTATCTAATTTAATCATAGATGGATTACTTACCATTTCAACATTTTTCTGTTTACATAAATCCTTTGCATATTTTTCAGTTAATGCTGGTTGAGGTTCTGCTAACCTTGTTGCATCATGGTTTCCTGGTGAAATTATGATAGGTATATCTGTCACATCACCAAGTAATCTTCCAGCTTCTTCATACTGGTCATATATGTCCTTAATTTTTAATTCTTTTTCTTGGTTTGGGTAAACTCCGATACCATCAACTAAATCTCCACCAATAATTAAATATTTCACATCATTAGCTAAGTCTTGTTGTTCTTCACTTCCATAATTACCGTTCAGCCATTTGATAAAACGGTTGAATGCTTTTTCATCAAATTGTTTACTTCCAATATGTACATCTGATATGAATACTGCTGAGAAATCCATTGGCTTGTCAATAATTCTTCTTTGAATACCTGGATGAGCTATTTCATCTGCTCTTATTAAACTACCATTTGTGCTGCCGGTTACACCTATTACTTCATCTTTAACAATTGTTTGACTGCTTTCTAATAAATCTTCATTATCTTTAAGTACTATTACGCTTCCAATTCCTGTTGTATCTTCTATTTCAATTATTTTATGACCATTTTTTGTGTTATTTATACTGTTTACAATACCTATAACATGAAGATTGTCAATATTTGTTTTTGTGTTTTTAAGATCTTCCACTTTGTTGTATTCGGGGTTTTCTTGTATGATTTTTTTAAGTTTTTCAAATCTGTTGTTGAAGTATTTGTTTAAATCTTTAATATCTCCATCAGTATATGATTTATTAGTAACGTCCAACAGTATTTCATAAGGTGTTTCTTGATTTTCACGTATTTCTTTGGTTTTAGGATTTTCTATGATTGATTCATGTATACGTTCACGTTCATGTTGCTGATAATTTCTTATAGTATCAGTAGTTACAATAAACTGATTCTTTTCATTCTCCTCAATATACTCAATAAGTTCATTAATAAAATAATCAGTATCATTATTAGCTTTAATTTCTGCAAAAGCATTATTATTCAATAATAATTTAACATCCTGGAATTTCTTAATTATATCGTTTGGCATGAAAATCATTTAAAAATATTTAGTCACAAAAAAATTTTTATTATTATATAATTCTTTATACTTTCAAAGTTTTAAAAATATCTATATACTATAATCTACTTAAAATTATATAGGAATATTTTTTCAATGGAAAAATAAGAGGGTGAACCATGTCAAGATTATTGAAAATATTATTATTTATAGTGACAATTGTTCTGTTTTTTGAAATTGGACTATTTGCATCATACAGTCTTATTTCATCAGGACCAGTAAATCCATTAGAATTATTATCAGTACAAGTTGATGAAGGATCAGATTTAGTATCATCATTCACTAACGAAAAAAGCCTAACAGACCAGGATAACTTAAACATCACTAACCAGGAAGATGTAGCATTAGTATTAAATAACCTTACAAACCTAAGTGTAAACTTAAACTCTGTAACAGCGAAAATATCAAATGACAATACAGGAAACCAAACAATAACAATCACAGCCTTAGCAACAAAAGATACACAAGTAACTTCTGGAGGATACATTCAAATAGTACCAGAACAAACATACAGTGTAACAGCAACAGCAGTAGGAGAAATATATTCAACAGGTAGAGTGAAAGTAAACACAACATCCATAGCATTAAAAGAAAGAATAGTTCTTTATGATCAGAACAAAGGTAATGCTAATAGTTCAATACAAAGTTTAATGGATTATACTAATAATAAAACAAACAATACAAACAATTCACAAAAACAACAAAAAACAAGAGCATAATTCCCTCTTAACATCTATTTTTTTTTAAATTTAATTTTTAAAGATTATAATTCATTATAATTTGAAAATTTAATCATTAATAATATATATTATAAAAAATACAGTATTACCATAGGAATTACTGTTAATATAAATTTATAAATTAATCATTTTTTAAAAAAGAGTAATCATATCATAATAAAGGAGTAAAATAATGATAAGTTTAGTTGGTATAGGATCAAAAAGAGAACACATGACTCTTAAAGCAGCAGACAGAATAAAAGAAGCTGATGTAATAATAGCATATCATCCATATCTAGAACACATCGAAGACTTACTGGAAGGAAAAGAAGTTCTAAGAAGAGGTATGGGAGATGAAATGGAAAGAGTAGAACTTGCAATAGAAATGGAAAAAGAAGGAAAAAAAGTTGCAATAATAAGCTCAGGAGACCCTGGAATATATGGAATGGCAAATGTATACTTCCAAATAATTGACAAATATTCTGACCTTGAATTTGAAGTAATACCTGGAGTAACTGCAGCAACATATTCAGCAAGTGCATTAGGAGCACCATTACATGACCTTGCAATAATAAGTTTAAGTGATTTATTAACTCCTCTAGAAGAAATACAAAGAAAAATTAAATATGCAGCAATAGCAGACTTAGTAATAGCATTCTACAATCCAAAAAGTAAAACAAGAACAGTACCCTTTGAAACAGCATGTGACATACTAGTAGAAAACAGAAACCCTGAAACACCAGTAGGAATAGTAAAAACAGAAGGAACAGACACAATAACTCACATATGTAAACTCAAAGAACTTAAAGACCAAGATATTCACATGTCAACAACAATAATTGTCGGAAATTCAATGACTTATGTTAAAAAAGGTAAAATGATAACACCACGTGGATACAAAATGTCTGCAAAACTACCAGAACAAACAGAAGAATTCTATGAAAGATTCTTTAATGGTGACATCCAAATAGGACAAAATACAGACTGCGAATATTTCCCATGCCATAATAATGAAGAAAGCTGCACATTCTGTTACTGCCCATTTTATCCATGTGCCGATGGATCAACAGGTGGAAAATGGATAGAAGACAAGAGTGTATGGAATTGTAAAGACTGTAACTGGGTACATCAAAATGCAGTTGTGGATGAAATTCTTGATTATGTAAAAGAAAATATTAAGTCAATGGAAGACTTTGATAAAAAGAAAAAAGAATTATTAAAGCTTAGAAGGGCAACAATTTATAAAACAAGAGATTTAAACTTTAATCGTAATTATGATTTAGAAGAATAATCCTCTTATTTACTATTTTTTATTCATATTTTTTTACACTTGCAATATATGTCTGGTTTTTTCAGGATTTTATATTAACCAATGAATTTATTTTATCATAGACACTTTGAACATCTCGTTTTTCATATTGTAACTCGATAGCATTTGTTGGACAATTGTTACTGCACTGTCCACAACCAATACATACTTCCTGGTCTATGGATACTTTATTATCCTTAATGGTTATACAATCTGCAAAACATACTTCAACACATTTTCCACAACCTACACATGATTCAATATCATACTTCAATGATACTCCTGGAAGTTTATAGAAATCATTCTGTATAGTGTCGCTTAAATTAGGATATACTCTCCATAAGCAGCAACATGGACAACAATTACATATTGTAAGCAATTCTGAGTTTGGCCTTACATTCATCCACACTGTATCCATTTTGTTACGTCCCATGATGTGTATAAGCCCTGCTTCTGAACATTTATTTATATGTTCGATTGCTTCTTCTCTTGTTGCTTCACGGCAGTGTCTTCTTGAAATTTTTCTTGTTGTTTTTCCTAGGAATATGCATCCTAAGTCTCTAGGATATTCTGTGCATTCAGTAGAATTTCGGCATAAACATTTGTTCATGATTACTATGTCATCTGCTTCGTTGATTACGCTTTTAATAATGTCACTAGGCATGACAATCATATCGGGTTTTGATATATCGTAATTCATGGTAATTGTTTGAGAAGAAATATTCTTAACACTTTCATTGTTCGGAATAAAATATGTACCATCATGATCAAACAATGTTCTTTTAATAATCTTATCCATAACTCTAGATTTCCTAGTTAAACCAGCAACCCAAAACCTAAGATGAAATATTCTTTTTACAAGAGCAATATTAAAATCAATAACCCTTATTCTTCTCATTTAATACCCTTCTATTTTTTTAAATAAAAAAATTTTATGATGTTGAATTATAACTCAACATTCATACTAGCTTCATATACACTAACAGCAGCACCTTTCATAGTAGCTGTTAAGTAATCAGTAAAATCACTAATTGTGATGTCTAAGTCACCACCAGATAAATGTGCATGTACTTTCTCATTAAGTAAACCCATTTTATAACCAAGAAGAACACAACTAGTAGTACCTGTTCCACAAGCATAAGTGAATCCAGCACCTCTTTCCCAAGTTAAAATATTAATTTCTTCAGGAGAAACAATATTCACAAAGTGCACATTCACTTTTTCAGGAAATGCTTCATGAGTTTCAATACGAGGACCATAGAAATCTAAGTCAATATCATCAATATTAATATCAGTAAAACATACTGCATGAGGGTTTCCCACACTTACTGAACTCATCCTTATCTTTTCACCTTCAACATCAATTTCTTCATCTATGAATTCATCAACATTTCCACTAGGTGCTATTGCAGGAATTTCTTCTGGTTTAAAGTATCCTTTACCCATATCAATTTCTATGCTAATAACTTCATCATCTTCTACTGTAAGTCTAGCTTCCTTCACATCTTCCATTGTTTCAATTTGCATTACTTCTTTTTTAACAATGTTTTTATCATAAACATATTTAGCAAGACAGCGAATACCATTTCCACACATTTCAGCTTCACTACCATCACTATTGAAGATACGGAATCTTACATCAGCCTTATCAGATTTACATGCAAAAACTACACCATCAGCACCAACATTAAATCTTCTCTGTGATATTTCAGCACATACATCATTTTTTGATTCTTCAGGGATGACTGTTTCATCTGTTTCGTTAATTACTATGTAATCATTACCCAGTGCATGCATTTTTGTAAAATTTATTTCTTTAATCATTTTAATAACCTTGTTGGAACTTTCTGACCATTAAATAAGTCACTGAAACTTTCTCTTCTTCTTATTACATCTGCTTCTTTTTTGTTAACTAATACTTCTGCCGGTCTAGGTCTTGAATTATATTGTGATGCCATACTGTAAGCATATGCACCAGCATTTAATATTGCGAGAAGGTCTCCTTCTTCTAGTTTAGGCATTGGCCTATCCCTAGCAAATAGGTCTCCACTTTCACAGAGGTTACCTGCAATATCAATTTCTTCAACATTTTCTTCATTCATCTTATTTGCTACTACAATATGATGGTATGATCCATACATTGTTGGCCTTAGGAGTGTACCAAATCCACAGTCTACTCCTGCAAATTTACGGTAGCTTTCTTTAATTGTATTTACTCTTGTTAATAATACTTCTGCGTTACCAACTAGGAATCTTCCAGGTTCAATATAGAATGATGGACTTTCCATGTCATATTCTTCAACTTTGGATTTGAAAAGATTTATAATGTCTGTTGTGAATTTTTCTAAGTCTAATTCATTTTCTGTTGGCTCGTATGGTATACCAAATCCTCCACCAAAGTCTAGGAATTTAAAGTCAACTCCTACTTCTTGATGTACTTTTCCTGCAATGTCCATCATTGTTTCTACTGCTAACATGAATGGTTCGGATTCAAGTATTTCAGAACCTATATGTGAATGCATACCTATTGGCTTAAATCCGAGGTCTATTGCTTTCTGGTAAACTTCAACGGCTTCTTCTTCTTTTATACCAAATTTACTTTTTGGTCCACCTGTAATACAGTGTTCATGATGACCTGCTTCTACCATTGGATTTACTCTTATTGATATTTCTTTTCCTTCTGTTCCTTCAATGGTACTTAATCTTTCAAGAGCTGATATACTGTCAAGGTTTATTGTAACTCCTGTTTTATGAGCATATTCTAATTCTTCGTTTGTCACATTGTTTCCTGTGAACATTATTCTATCTGGTGTGAATCCTGCAAGTAATGCTGTGTATATTTCACCAGGACTTACTGCATCAATGTAACTTCCTTCATCTTCTAATATTTTTAATACTGCAAGGCTTGTGTTTGCTTTAGCTGCATAACACATGTGTAAATCTTCATATTTGCTACTGAATGCAGTGAATAATTTGTTGTAATTTTCTCTAACTTTTTCTTCATCAATTACATATAATGGTGTTTTAAATTCTTCTGCTAAATCATTAGCATCTAGTTCACCAATCATTAAGTGATTATCTTTTATTTTTAAATTAAAGTCATATGACATATTACCGTTCCTCTGATAATTGTTTTTAAAAAAGTTATATTTATTATATATACTCAAAAAAAGTTCTTTTTTAATAATATGATTTTTTTTATTAATATAATTTATTATAATTTAATATTTTGATTATGATAATGTAATATATCATGTACATTTGCTTGTTTATTTTCAAAATAGTATAATCTCCTATAATTTTAAATAACATTTTCAATAAACACTTCAACAGTAATGTAAATGGTGTTTTATTTATGAATATTCAACCAAGGTATTTTATAAAGACCAAAGACGGACTTTTTTTTGCAGTAAACAGTTATAATCATCCAAGTACTCATTACATATCATTTCTCAGATATGTTCCATGCAGTAATGGTAATCGTGAAATCAATGGAATTAAATACAAAAAAGTAAACAGTAATGAAGCATATGAATATATCAAAGAAAATCATCCAGATTACCTGTTTAATTGGAATGTTGAAAATAAAAAGATGATGGGAGTTCCTAAAGAGGATATATCTGAAATTATCAGTCCAATTAAACGATTAAAAGAAATAATTGAGTCAGATGACAACAATATATTCTATGACAAAATCCGATTATTATCCTCCATATTTCATAATCAGGCAGGCATAAGTTATGAAGACATGGGAGTGACTGGTTCAACCATTGTAAATTTACAAAATAATGATTCAGACATAGATTTTGTAATTTTTGGACAATCAAATCATAGGAAAGCAATAAAATTATATTCAAAATTAAAGGATGACGAAAATAGTCCATTAGACAAAATCAGTGGGGATTACTGGAAACAAGTATATGATATTCGAATCAAGGATGATTCAATGACATTAGAAGAATTCCAATGGTACGAGGCACGTAAAAATAATAGGGGATTAATAAAGGGAACATTATTTGCTATATTATTAACTAAACATCCTGATGAAGTAGAAAAATATGATGAAGTAATTAATAAGCCTATAGGAAAAATGAAAATCAAATGTACGATAAGTGATGATAAAGATTCCTATGATTCTCCAGCAACATTTCATGTTAAAGATGTACAGGTGTTGGAAGGTAATAATGATGTTAAAATAGATAAAATATTATCATTTACTCATACTTATACAGGAATTGTGAAAAATGATGAAAATATAATTGCTTCAGGGGTTTGTGAGGAAGTAATCAGAAATGATTCTATTGTAGGTTATAATTTGATAATTGGTACGACACGTGAATCTATTGATGAGTATATTAAGTTAGAATATAGTCCTTTATAGTCATTTTGAAGTTAATATTTCAAATAATTAAGTTAAAAAAGAGTTATTTTAAAAAATTTTGTTAAATAGCGAGCCCGGGGGGATTTGAACCCCCGATCTTGGGATCCGAAGTCCCACGTCATAATCCTGGCTAGACTACGAGCCCTGTATGTGGAATATAAATTTAACAAAATAAACTTTTTCAAGTTCATTTAATAATTTTATATTTTATCATATATTAATTTTAGTTATTTGAAAATAGTTATATTTAAAAATTTAATTCATTTTATTTCAATGTTTTTTTATTTTTTCTTGTTGTGTAAAAATCGTTTTTATTCTTATTTTTCTAGTTGTTTGATTCTATTAATTTTATATATTTTACAAAAGGTTATTATTGATTGTTAATATATTATATATTATATAATGATGAAAAATTAATACATTTTAACTTTATTTTATTAACTTAATTATAATATTTAAATTATAAAAGGTCGTTTAAAATGAGAAGTGACAATATAAAAAAAGGAATAAACAGAACATCACATCGTTCACTACTAAGAGCATGTGGTTTAAACGATGAAGACATGAAAAAACCATTCATAGGAATAGCAAACAGTTATACAGACATAGTACCAGGACACATACACCTAAAAGACTTAGTACAAGAAGTCAAAGATGTAATAAGAGCAGAAGGTGGAGTACCATTCGAATTTGATACAATGGCAGTCTGTGATGGAATAGCAATGAACCATGAAGGAATGTATTTCTCACTACCATCAAGAGAAATCATAGCAAACACAGTAGAAAGTATGGCAATGGCACATCAATTTGATGCATTAATATGCATGCCATCATGTGACAAAGTAGTACCTGGAATGTTAATGGCAGCAGCAAGACTAGACATACCAACCATACTAATAACAGGTGGTCCAATGATGCCAGGTAAATTCCACGGTGAAACAGTAGATTTCATCAACGTAACAGAAGCAGTTGGAGCAACACAATCTGGAAAAATGTCAGAAGAAGACTTATATGAATTAGAAAAATGTGCTTGCCCAGGAGCAGGATCATGTGCAGGACTATTCACAGCAAACACAATGGCATGCCTAACAGAAACACTCGGTATGAGCTTACCAGGATGTGCAACAGCTCACGCAGTAAGTGAGAAAAAAATCGAAATAGCAAAACAATCGGCCAAAAAAATATTCTCACTCATAGAAAACAACATCAAACCATCAGATGTAATGACACAAGAAGCATTCGAAAACGCAATAATTGTAGACTTAGCACTAGGAGGATCAACCAACACAACACTTCATATACCAGCAATAGCACACGAAGTTGGAGGACTAGATGTAACCATAGACCTATTCGATAAATTAAGTCACGAAGTACCATACATCTGCAGCATAAGACCTGGTGGAAACAACAGAATGATAGATGTAGACACAGCAGGTGGAATACCAGCAGTAATGAAAAACTTAGAATCACTATTACATACTGATTGCATAACATGCACATCAAAAACAGTGAAAGAAAATCTAACACAAGTAACAGATGTAGACTATGATGTAATACATACAATAGATAATCCTGTAAGAACAGAAGGTGGAATAGCAGTATTATATGGAAATATTGCACCAAATGGTTCAGTTATTAAACAAGGAGCTGTAAATGAGGACATGCTCATACATTCAGGTCCATGTAAAGTATTTAACTCAGAAGAAGAATGTGTAAACGCAATAGAAAATGATAAAATAGTAGATGGAGATGTAGTGGTAATAAGATATGAAGGACCTAAAGGTGGCCCTGGAATGCGTGAAATGTTAAACCCTACAGCAGCAATTATGGGAAGGGAATTATTCCACGTAGCACTCATAACAGATGGAAGATTCTCTGGTGGAAGTAGAGGACCATGTATAGGACACATATCACCAGAAGCAGCAGAAGGAGGACCAATAGCTGCAATACAAGATGGTGACATAGTATCCATCAATGTAAAAGAAAGAAGTATTAAACTAGAATTAACTGATGATGAAATCAGTGAAAGATTATCAAAAGTCAAACCAGTAGAAAGAGATCTTAAAGGATGGCTAAGACAGTACCAGAAACTTGCTACAAGTGCAGATAAAGGTGCAGTACTAAAATAAACATAAAATAAATAAAAATGAATTATATGGAGGTGAATTCTTGTCTAAAAAACGTAAAAACAGGGATAAAAAGAAAAAACAACAAGAAAAACAAGCCAATGAAAAAACATCCAATACAAGTCTTGCCCGTGAAATATTAAGTTATGCACTAATATTAATTGTGGCATTAATATTATCTTCCCATCTAAGTGTAGTAGTATCAGGTAGTATGGAACCTGCATTCTATAGGGGAGATATAGTTGCTACACAAAATGTAAATACATATGGTATACAAGAATTTAATCCATATACTGATGTTCGTGTTGGTGATGTTGTTGTATATGATGCAACATGGTATTCAGAACCAGTAATACATAGGGTAATAGAGGTACGACAAATAAATGGTTCAAATTATTATATTATCAAGGGAGATAATAATGAAGTTCAAGATCCCGAACCAGTATCTCCTAGTCAAGTAAAATCAAAAGTAATAACAATAGGAAATTCACTTCTCATAATTCCTAAAATAGGTTATATTACATTATGGTTTAGAGGATTATAAAATAAAAGGAGGCAAAAGATGTATTCAAAACTAAAAAAAGAACTAAGCGAAAGTATAGAAGAAGCTTTAACAAAACTCAGAGTAAAGTTAGATGAAGAATTAACATTCGAAGAACCACCAACTCCTGAAATGGGTGACATATCAAGCAATGTTGCATTTTCATTAGCAGGTAAACTAAAAAAGTCACCTGTAGAAATAGCAGAAGAAATAAAAGAAAACATTAAATTACCATTATATTTTGAAAAAGTAGAAACAAAAGGACCATACTTAAATTTCTTCATCAATTACACATTGTTCTCAACAAAAATAGTGAATTATATTGATAAAAGATATGGAGAATTACCAGAAAAAGATCAATCAATACTATTGGAACATACATCAGCAAATCCGAATGGTCCATTACATGTAGGACACTTAAGAAACGCAATACTTGGAGATTCATTAAAAAGAGTACTTCAACATGCAGGTTATAAGGTAGAATCACAATACTATGTAAATGACATGGGCAGACAAATAGCAATAATAGTATGGGGAATGAACAAGTTTGGATACGAATTTGATGAAGATAAAAAAATAGACCATGCAGTAGGTGAAGTATACTTCAAATGTAACCAGGAACTGGAAAATAATCCAGACTACAACCAAGAAATTGATGAAATATTACATAAATATGAGGATGGAGATGACCAAAAATTAATAGATTCATTCGAATTTGTTGTAGAAAACTGTCTTGATGGTATAAAACAAACACTTAAAGATTTAAACATTAAAATGAACTTATTTAAATGGGAAAGTACATTCCTAAGAAATGGTTCAGTAGAAAATGTGCTAGAAAAACTACAGCCTTTCACAATATTAAAAGACATATTATACTTACCATTAGAAAAATATGATGTAGATAAGGAACTAGTTCTAAGAAGATCTAATGGTACAAGCTTATATGCTACAAGAGACCTTGCATATCATCAATATAAAACAAAAAATAGTGATATTTCATTAGATATACTTGGAGCAGACCATAAACTAGCAGCAAAACAATTAAGTTTAGCACTGGAATTATCAGGAAACCGTGCACCAGAAGTTGTATTCTATGAATTCATCAATTTGCCTGAAGGCAGTATGTCAACAAGGAAAGGAGTATTCATTTCAGTTGATGAGTTTATCGAACAGGCTACACAACATGCAAAAGATGAATTAATAAGTCGTGACATGGATTTCACTGATAAAGAAATGGATGAAATTGCAAGAATTATTGGTGTAGGTTCAGTAAGATTCTATATTAATCAGATATCACCAGAAAAACCTATTACTTTCAAATGGGAAGAAGCTCTTAACTTTGAAAGAGGATGTGCATCTATTCAATATGCACATGCAAGGGCATGTAAATTATTGTCAAAAACAGAATTTGATGAATTTACTGATGTAAAATGTGATTATGAATTGGAAGATGAAGAAAAAGAGTTAGTAAAAGAATTGTCAAGATTCACTGAAATAATCAGACAATCTGCAGATGAAAGAAGAGTACATCATTTAACTGAGTATACTTCAAGTCTTTCAAAAGCTTTTAATAAATTTTATAAGTCACAACAAGTTATTGGATCAGAACATGAAAGTTTCAGACTTAAACTTGTTGATGCTTCAAGAATCACTCTTAAGAATTCTTTAAAACTTTTAGGTATTAAAGCACCTGAATTTATGTAAATATAATGATTTGGGGATATATTTTCTTGAATCCTTGGATTTACTTAGTTATAGCTGGAGTATGTGAAGTACTATGGGCAGTTCCACTTAAATTTTCAGAAGGATTTACAAAGATTATACCTTCGGTATTAACAGTCATATTTCTTATAATAAGTATGGTGTTACTAGAAAAAGCAGTTCAGGGAATTCCTTTGGGAACTGCATATGCGTGTTGGACAGCTATAGGTGCTATTGGAACAGTTGTTGTTGGTATACTATTTTTAAATGAATCAACTTCACCTGTAAAACTTTTCTTTTTGTTTCTCGTAATAGTTGGTATTATGGGCCTTAAATTAACAACCGTTTGATTTTTATTCTTTTTTTTCTTACAAATATTTTAATATATTATGAATTATATAAATATTAATAGTTAAAATATGTATTTTTAAATTAAATTTAAAATTATTTTTCATTTTTTTATGAATAACTTAAACTATCATTTTAATGGAGGAAAAATGTAAAATGCGAACGTTAATGATACATTCAGATTACTTACGTTATAAGACTAGAAGTAAAACTAAAATAGCAGAAGATATCGAAGATGAAAAAAGAGCAGATGGTGTAGAAAACGCATTAGTGGCTTTTATTGCAGTGGAAAAAGAAGATGAAGAAAATCCTGAGTTAATCATAAAAAAAACAGTTAAAGAAATATTAAGTGTACAGAATAAGGTTAATGCTGATAATATAGTAGTTTATCCTTATGCACATTTAAGTTCTTCATTATCAAATCCTGCAGTTGCTCAACAAATTCTAAAAGGTATAGAAGTAGAACTTGTTGATAATAACGAAGCAGTATTAAGAGTTCCTTTTGGTTGGTATAAATCATTTGAATTGGCTTGTAAAGGACATCCTTTATCTGAACTTTCAAGAACTATTACAACAGAAGAAGATGAAGATGTTGAAGAAGAAGTTGAAGAAAAAGAACCATCAACATTCTATATACTAGAAGAAGATGGAGAAAAATATGATACAGATGATTACAAGTACCAAACTAAAACATTAAAACAGTTAGTTAATCATGAAAAAGGTATGTCTCATGAAGATTCAGGTAAACAACCTCCTCATGTAAAATTAATGAAAGAAAAAGAATTGGCAAGTAATGAACCTTCAGCAGATGTTGGTCATATAAGATGGTATCCTAAAGGAAAACTTGTTAAGGATTTACTCGGAGATTATGTGTATAATCTTGTAACAGAAAGAGGAGCAATGCCTGTTGATACACCAGTAATGTATGATTTGGCTGATAATGCAATCAGAGAACATGCAGAAAAATTTGGTGAAAGACAATACAGGTTAAAAACTAAACACAGAGAATTAATGTTAAGATTTGCATGTTGTTTTGGAGCATTCAGGATAATGGCAGATTCTTTCTTAACATGGAAAAATATGCCTGTAGGAATATATGAATTATCACAGTTAAGTTTCAGGTTTGAAAGACAAGGGGAAGTAGTAGGACTTAAAAGATTAAGAGCTTTCACAATGCCTGATTTCCATAGTGTGTGCTTAAATGATGAACATGCAAAAGAAATATTTGCTCAGCAAGTAGATATGTGTTCTCAAACTGAAAGTGACCTTGGTGTACATTATGAAGTAGCATTCCGCGTAACAAAAGATTTCTTAGCAGAAAATGAGGATTGGGTTAAAGAAGTTGTAAGAGAACATATTAAGAAACCTGTAGTTCTTGAAGTTATTCCTAAGATGAAACATTATTGGAATGCAAAAGTTGACTTTGCTGCAATTGATGATCTTGGAAGACCTATTGAAAATCCTACTGTTCAGATGGATATTCAGAGTGCTAGAAGATTTGGTATTACTTATTTGGATGAGAATGAGGAACAACAATATCCAACCATATTACATTGTAGTCCAACTGGAAGTTTAGAAAGAGTTATATGTAGTTTACTTGAGAAAACTTCTACTGATAAAGGTTCTAAACCAGCTTTACCATTATGGTTAGCACCAACTCAGGTTAGAATTATACCAGTTACTGATAATCATTTAGAATATGCTGAAAAAGTTTATGAACAAATTAAGGACTTAAATGTAAGGGTTGATATTGATGATACTCCTGAACGTGTAGGTAAGAAGATTAGAAATGCTGGTAAGGAATGGATTCCATATACTATTGTGGTAGGAGATAATGAAGTAGAAAATGATTCTATTACAGTTAATAGACGTATGGATGATACTAAAGAGGAAGTTACTGTTGAACAGTTAGCTGATGAAATTCATGGTTTAACTGAAGGTTTACCATTTAGAAAGTTACCTTTACCATATAAGGTTTCTAAACGTGTTAAGTTTTAATTAATGATTTTTTTTCATTAGTTTTCTCTTTTTTTTCAAAGGATAACTTATAAGTTATAACTAATTACTTTTACTATTATAACTTATAAATATTACTTTCAATAAACAATTTAATATAATATAATGATATAAAAAAAAGGAGTTATCAAATGACCGAAATAATCACAATATTAAACCAAAAAGGAGGCTGTGGAAAAACAACAACCGCAGTAAACCTAGGAGCAGCACTAGCAACACAAGAAAAAACAGTACTAGTAATCGATATGGACCCACAAGGAAACGCAACAACAAGCATGGGCATACAAAAAAGCGAAGTAGAAAACACCATCTACTCACTACTAACAGGAAAATGCACATTCGAAGAAGCAGTACTAGAAACAGAAGTACCAAACTTATTCCTAATAGCAAGTAACATATCACTAAGCGGAGCAGAAATAGAA
The DNA here is from genome assembly GCF_034480035.2 of Methanosphaera sp. ISO3-F5. NCBI lineage: Archaea > Methanobacteriati > Methanobacteriota > Methanobacteria > Methanobacteriales > Methanobacteriaceae > Methanosphaera > Methanosphaera sp. ISO3-F5. Next base: position 2,487,184 of record NZ_CP118753.2, on the reverse strand, counting down.
CTAAGCAAAGAACTAGGATATCCCTACATACTAAACGAAAAACTAGAAGAATACGAACTAGGATTTGACTACATACTAATAGACGCACCACCATCCCTAGGAATACTCACACTAAACGCACTAGTAGCAACAGACTCAGTAATAATACCAATACAAGCAGAATTCTATGCACTAGAAGGAATGGCAGACCTACTAGAAACAATCAAACTAGTAGAATCACGACTAAAAAGTTCATGCCCAATAAAAGGAATACTCATAACATTATACGATCCAAGAACAAGACTATCAAAAGATGTAACAAAAAATGTAAAAGACTTCTTCAAAGACCAAGAATACATATTCAAAGAAAAAATACCACGAAACGTAAAATTAGCAGAAGCACCAAGCTTTGGACAACCATGCATAATCTACGACCCAGATTGTCCAGGAACAAAATCATACATAAAACTAGCAAAAGAATTAATTAAATTAGAAGGTGAATAAAACATGGCAGAAGGATCACTAGGAAGAGGATTAGATGCACTAATAAAAAAATCATCACCAAAAAAGAAAACAGATAAGAAAACAGATAAAAAAACAGATAAAACAAAACAAGAAACCATCATAAAAGAAGTCAAAAAACCAAAACAACCTAATAATTCATTCAAATTAGATGATGATAAAATAGAAGAAATCAAAAAAGAAATAAATAAAAATCCAAGAATAAGCTTATGGTCAGCAAAAAGTGCAGCAGTACTAAGATACCTTAAAAAAACAACACCCGAATTCAGTATTAGTAATGAAGCATCATTAATACTAGAAGAAGCCATACACGACAAATATCCTGAAATATGGGAATTATTTGAAGATTTATAATAATCCTATAGTTACAACCGTAACTATACACCTATTTTTCCTAAATTAAAGTACTCTGATAAGAACCTCCAACCTTAACAAATATTTTACACTTATTTATATTAGCACCTAACTTTTGTAACTGCTTTAAACTAGTAATCTTTTCTCCCTGACCCACCAAATGCCTAATACGTCTAGCAGATTTTAAACCAATACCAGGAACACGTATAAGCTCTTTATATTTAGCAGTATTAATGTCAATAGGATATTTATCCATATTTTCCAGTGCTGAAACATATTTTGGATCATTATTAACATCAAGGAAACCATCATCATCCAATATAAGATCATCAACAGTGTAATTATACTGATTAAACAGGTATTCAGCCTGATATAATCTGCCCGTCCTTCTAGTATCATTGGCTTCATGGTTTTCTAGTGGCGTTCCCTTAACAGGAGTAAAACTACTGAAATAATTATACAACACATCATACTTCTTAGTTAAAGTATAAACCTGTTTCAATATGTCTTCATCATTCTCCTCATTAGCACCAACAATAATCTGTGTAGTATGACCACTACTTGCAAGACTATGATCTCTTCTATGTAAATTATCAATCCAATCAAGACGTTTAAGAATATCCTTATCATAATTCTTAGTACTTGACAAATCACTAAGACCATCCTTAGTAGCAGATTCAATATTGATACTAACCCTATCAGCAAGCTGCATAGCATGCTTAATATGGTCCTTACTACTGCCAGGAATAATTTTCAGATGAATATAACCCTTATATGAATACTTGTTTCTAAGAATATGTGCAGCTTCTATCATCTCATCCATAGTAGTATCAGCATCTTTAATAATACCCGAACTTAAAAACAAGCCCTCAACAGTATTGTTTTCATAATACTTCATATAAATTCTTGCTAAAGCATCAGGACTTAATCTAGCCCTTTGGTACTTATGCTCCATACAATTAGTACAATAAGCACAATCATTGTTACATTCATTTGTCATTAAAATCTTAAATAATGGCACATCCCTACTACCTGCCTTTGCATGATAAATACCATCCTTAATTTTATCAGTTTCCTCCAGCACATTATCAACATTATAATTAACATAATTACATCTGTCATAATATGCTGCATCCGATAATAACTGCAAGTCTCTAAACGTACTCATTATCTGGTCTCCCACTTAATCCTAAATAACTATATATATTTTTTATAATTAATAATATAATTAACTTATACAATAATAAAAAAATAAAAGGAGGCCTAACTATGGATTGGTGGTTAATTATTTTAATTATAATAATTATACTAATCGTACTTCTACTAATAAAGTACTACAATGACCTGGTAAATGGTAGGAACAGAGTAGAAAATGCATGGAGTCAAATAGATGTTCAACTACAAAGACGAAACGATTTAATACCAAATGTTGTTGAAACAGTAAAAGGATATGCAGGACATGAAAAAGAAACATTAAGTCAAGTAACACAGGCAAGAGCTAACATGGCAAATGCAACAACAGTACAAGAAGTTGCACAAGCAGATAATATGATTAGCAGTGCATTAAAATCATTATTTGCAGTAAGTGAAGCATATCCTGATCTTAAAGCAAACCAGAACTTCATAGAATTACAGCAAGAATTATCAGAAACAGAGGATAAAATATCTTATTCAAGACAATTCTATAATGACACAGTACTAAAATACAATAATCTATGCGAACAATTCCCTAGCAGCATCATTGCAAGTATTTTCCACTTTAAGAAATCAGAATTCTTTGAAGCACAAGAAGGTACAAGAGCTGCACCTAAAGTACAATTTTAATGATTAAAATAACCTTTTTAATCATTAACTATTTTTTAAATATTCTATTTTTCCAAAAACATTCCCATATAATAATTTTCAATATACATATTAACTATTAGAATAAAATTAATTATTATATTTAAAACAAAACTATGGGGGGAGATAACATTGAAGACTAAAATATTCATTATCTCTTTAATATTAATGTTTTTATTAGTGCCAGTATCATTCGCAGATGATGGCGATTACACATTACCTGAAGTGATAAAAGACATAACAGTAAATGATGATGGTTCAACGATAATCTCAGAAGATGTTACATACGATATAGAAGGACATGTAAATGGTGTTTATAGAGATATTCCACTAGCAAGTGACCAATCAATAACTAACATATCAGTAGAAACACCCGGATACTATAATAAACTAGAAGTCATAGAACAAAACGGTAAAACACGACTTAAAGTATGGCTCTATAAGGATGAAGCAAAAACAAAAAAAGTATATGATGAAAAAGTAGAAGTTATATATAAATACACATTCAACAAAGGCGTTAAAATATATAACGACATAGCAGAACTACAATACATGACATGGGGAAAGGAATGGGACAGTAGTGTGGACTACCTTGAATCAAACATACACATACCAGGCAGTAACAAGGACACAGAATACTGGAATAACCCTGAAGATTATGTTGTTTCAAGTCAATGGACAAATGAAAACACTTTAACAACAAAATCTGAATCAATAGGAGCACATACATCCTATGAACAACGTATACTTATGCCAAAATCATACTTTAAAAGCACAGAAAATGCTAAAGTAATAAATATGGATGCAAAGGCACAAATAGAAGAAGATCAAAAGAAATACAAGGAAAATAGTGACTTCTATAATACAATGGGAAGCATAATAACAGGAATATTTGGATTATTATTGTTTGTTCCATTAGCTATCTATGGATTATATGGAAGAGAACCTAAAATATCATACCATGCAGACTATGAATATGACCTTCCAACAAATTCATCACCAATAGAAGTAAACACAATAGTTGATGGTGATGTCGGAATAATAAGTGACAATGGAATTCATGCAACAATTCTTGACTTAATAAACAGGAAATTCTATGAGGTAATGGCAAGTACAGATGATGACACAGTACTAAGATACAAAAATCAGGATACAAGTAACCTTAAACCATTCGAAAAATCATTAATAAACTACTTGGAACAATTTAACATTAATGGGGACATATCATTAAAATCTATTGGTGAAACCGGTGATCCAGTAGATTTCAAAGACTTCAAAGAATCATGGAAAATTCAGGCAAGACAGGAAGTACCAAATTCACTAATCAACAAATACTTCATAAGCAAAGGATCAGAAATATTCTCGCTCTTATCCGTAGTATTATTGGTATTGGGCATAATATCTATAGTAATAACCATGTTCATAGATATTCCACCACACATATTCTGGATACTTATGATTATAATTGTAATAATGATTTTTGAATCAATAATGATGATGGTAATACCAAACACATTTGCAGGAAGATGGACACCTGAAGGAAAAGAATATCATGATAAATGGAAGAATTTTGAAAACTATATTACAGACTTCAGTTTAATCAAGGAAAGACCACCTGCAGCCATACAGGTATGGGGAAAATACCTGGTATATGCAGCAGCATTAGGATGTGCACAGGAAGTAACAAAAAACATGAAAAAATACTTTGACTTAACAAACGTATCAGAAGATTATTACCCAGATTCACAGGTAGTACTATTTGCTTACTATGGTGGATTTGACCATCTTAACTCAACATTCACCTCATTAACACCATCAAATTCAGATTCAGATGGAATAGGAAGTGTTGGTGGAGGAGGATTTGGTGGAGGTGGAGGTGGAACCTTCTAAATTCACACCCCACTTTCAAACTATTTTTTTAAGGGGTAATTATATTATCCTGTATTATTAAAATATTTAATATTCATTAACACCAGAGATGTTTTGTCATGAATTTAAACAATAAAACTAAAATAATTATTTCAATATTAATGTTAATTTTTATTATCATGCCATTAACATATGCAGCTACTGGAAGCTACTCTTTACCTCAAGCTAAAGAATCAATAACAGTGGAAGATAATGGATTAACAAAAGTAACTGATGAAATAACATATTCAATCACTGGAACAGTAAATGGTGTGACAAGAATAATACCATTATCCGGTGAACAATCAATCAAAGACATACAAGTAGAAACTCCAGGCTATCATAACAAGCTAGAAGTACAAAACGGAACTAATCAAGTAACAATAAAAGTATGGTTATATAAGGATGAAGACAAGACACAAAAAGTGTCAGATGAGGATGTAACAGTAATATTCCATTATAATATAGAAAAAGGTGTTAAAATATACAATGATATAGCAGAATTACAGTACATGTCATGGGGAAACGGTTGGAATCAGGAAATAAAATCATTAAAAACAATGATAAAAGTACCGGGCAATCATCAAGATACTCAATACTGGAACAATCCTGATACCAATGTAAAAAGTTCACAATGGAATGATGAAAACACATTAATAACAGAATATAACAACATCCCATCAGAAACAACAGCAGAACAACGTATACTCATGCCAAAATCATTCTTTAAAAGTACTGAACATGCTGATATCATAAACAAGGATGCAAAAGTACAGATAGAACAAGATCAACAAGATTATGTTAACAAGCAAAACTTTAACAATACAATCTGGATGATTCCATCAATATTAGCATTATTATTAATATTTGCACCGTTAGCATTCTATCTAAAATGGGGAAGAAATCCAAAAATAATCTACAAGGCAGATTATGAAAGTCAAATACCTACAAATGACTCACCAGTATTTGTTAATGCAATGATTCCTGGAATAGTGGATGAACTTAGCCCTGATGCATTTACAAGCACATTACTTGACTTAATAGATAGAAAATACTATAAAATAGTAGTAAGCAACAAGGATGATACAATAATCAGGAGATATGAAAAGAATACTCTGAGCTTAAAGCTTCATGAAAAGGACATAATAGATTTCTTAGCTAATTATGAAAACGAAAAACAGCAAATATCACTAAAAAGTGTAGGTGAAGATACTTATAATGTTCAAAAGTTTGTTAATGCATGGAAGATAGATGCACTTAAAGATGTACCAGTTTCAAGGGTAAATACATACTATAATAAAAGTAAAGAAAACATAATGTCTGGATATAACATATTAGCAATACTGGTTGGTGTAATATTTATATTAGGATTATTAATCTTTGGTTCCGGTAATTTTGTAGTAATTGGCATCATACTCTCTCTAATATTGATAATAGAACAGTTAATAATATTCTTCTTTATAGATACGCCTTTAGGAACTTGGACATATGAGGGTAAAGAATTTCATGATAAATGGAAGAATTTTGAAAAATATATTAAAGATTTTAGTCTAATCAATGAAAGACCTCCTGAATCAATACAGGTATGGGGGAAAATCTTGGTATATGCAACAGCACTAGGCTGTGCAGATGAAGTAACAAAAAATATGAAAAAATATATAAAAATGAATAATATTCCAGAAACAGTATTATATGACTTGGATGTAGTATCTATTGGATACTTCTGGGGTATGTATAATATGCACAGAGTATTTGTTCCATATGGTTTTAATAATCCTGATTATGGTAATAGTGGATTTGACACAGGATCCTTTGGTGACATAGGCGGACCTGGATCTGGAGGATTCGGTGGAGGTGGTGGAGGAGTATTTTAAATACTTCTCATTCTTCTATTACATCACTAATCATGTTTTCGCACTTAGTGCATTTACCATTTTCAATATAATTTTTAACAGAATAACCTTCCCTTTCTATTAGCAGATCATCACAAAATTTACAGTAAGTGTTATCATAATTAGAATGAGGAACATTTCCTGAGTACACGTATTTTAAGTCAAAGCCTGTTGCAAAGAAGCATGCATCATATATTAGGTCTGGGTCTGTTGGTGGCAAAGTTGATAATTTGTGTTGAGGATAAAATGCTGAAAAGTGTATTGGGATATTAGTATCTAATTCTTTTATTGTTTCAACAACTTCTGGTACTGAATCACTATTTAGGTCGGTTATGAGCAGGGTGGTTATTTCTAAGTGTATTTTATTATTTAGATAAAACTTAATACTGTTTAATACAGGTTCCAGGTGTCCTAGACAAACTTTTTCATAGAATAATTCTTCTGGACTTTTTAAATCAACATTCACTGCATCAACATATTTTTTAAGCTTTTCTAATGTTTCTTGTGATGTGTAACCATTTGTTACTAGTATTGTTTTAATGTTATGTTGTTGTGCTATCTTTGCAGTGTTAATAATCCATTCTGGGTGTATTGTTGGTTCATTGTATGTCCATGAAATACTTTTAATGTTATTGTCCAGGGCTAGTTTAACTATTTCTTCTGGGGTATAATTTTTGGTTTCTACTTTATCAGGGTTTTCTGGTTGAGCTATACTGTGGTTTTGGCAATTTAAACATTTTAAATTACATCCTAATGTACCTATTGATAGTGTTTTAGTACCTGGGAGGAAATGGTATAATGGTTTTTTTTCGATAGGATCTATTGCAATAACAGTAGTTTCAACTATGTTTTCGTCAAAGTTTGGTTTACGTCCACATATTGCATTGTCTATTAAACAGTTATTTGGACATATTGTGCATCGTTTCATCTGTATCATCTTTTAAATGTTCGTATCCTTTAATAGGAATATTTTTTTCTTTGTTATCTTTTATTAATGTTATTTTCTTTGTATTGTTTGTTTTACCAATTATTTGAATATTTAGTTCATTTGCATGTTTTTCATATTCTTCTTTGTTAATTGTTAAGAGTAGTTCAAACTCTTCACCAAAGTGGAGAAGATAGTCAGTTAATTTTTTATCATTTTTTTCTGCTATTTCTTCTATATTCTTATTATATGGTAACTTATTATAATATATTTCAAATCCAATTTCAGGATTCTTGTTTTGTAAGTGACCTAATTCTACTGCTAAACCATCAGTAATGTCTGTTATGCTGGTTGTTATTTCGGGATATTTTCTTAGTATTTCTGATGTTGTTACTGGTAATTCTGGTTCTAGTAATGTTTGTATAATTTTTTGGTTTTTGTGTTTGTTGGTGTTATTATTTTCTTTTAATAAATCTAGTGCGGCTGCTGGACCACCTAATTCGCCTGTTACTCCGATTAAATTGTTTTCTTCTATATTTCTTTGTAATTTTACTTTATCATCTATTTTACCGGTGCTGGTGCCGCATAATATTATTTCAGTGTTCTGGTTTATGTCTCCTCCAATTAGTGTGATGTTTAGTTCGTTGCATTTGTCTATTATGCCGTCTGTTAATTCGTTGTATTCATTTAGTTTCATTGTTGGGGGCAGTCCCATTGATATTAATATTGAATTTGGAGTTGCATTCATTGCTAGTATGTCGCTTACATTTACTGTCACTACTTTTTTTCCCATCTGGTAGTGTGACATTTGTTTGGGGAAGTGTGTGTGTTGTATTAGCATGTCTGTGGAGATTACTGTGTATTTTGTTGTGTTGTTTATTAGTGCGGCATCATCATGGTAGCTGTGTTTTATTGTTTTGTCAGTGATGTCTAGTTTTTTATCTCTTTTATCTAGAAGTATTTTGATTAGTTTTTTTTCTCCAACTTCAGATATTGCTTTGTTTTTCATATTGTTATATTTTAAAAAAAGATTATAAAAAAATTATTGTTGGGGTGGGGATTATATTTTTTTGTTATAAATGTGGATTTACTCTTTCAGCTATTATATCTACTATAGCGTCATCTGCACCTAATGGTTCGGTGTAAATGATTTCTCCATCAAACTCAACTGTTTCTGCTTCATCATGGTGATGATGATGGTGGTGGTGTCCGTGTTCTTCTTCTCCTTCATCGTGGTGGTGTCCATGTCCGTGTGAATGTCCTTTTCCTAGTTTTTTTGCTTCTTCTGAAGGTTCTAATCCTAATATGGTTGGAATGTCACGTTTTGTGTGTAGTCCGTGTGCTAAAAATACAGGTGTTACTATGATTTTTTTTACTCCTGTTTCTTTTAGTTTGTTGAATGCTGTTGGTATGTTTGGTTCTGCTAATTCCATGAATCCTACTTCTATATTGTAGTCTGGTTTGCTTTGTGCATATTTGCTTGCTATTGAGTGTACTACTTCTTTGTTGTATGGTAATCTGCTTCCATGTCCTACTAGTAGGATTCCTGTATCATTCTTTGAGTTTGAATTTGTATCCATATGATATTACTCCTTCTTTTCCTTCTTCTCGTATTTTTCTGAAGACTACTTCTACTTCGTCTCCTATGTTTAGTTCTTCTACATTACAGTCAACTATTTGTGCGGTTACTTTTGCACCTTCGTCTAATTCTATGATTCCTACAGCGTATGGTGAGTTGTTTTTGAAGTCATCTGTTGCTGCGTGGATTACTGAGTATGTGTAGATTTTTCCAGTTCCTTTAAATTGGAGGTCTTCTATGTCACCATGGCTTCTACAATTTGGACAAACTACTTTTTTTGGGAAAAATGTTTCATTACATTTGTTACATTTTGTTCCTATTAGGTTATATCTTTGATCGTTATGACGCCATCCTTTTATAATGTCACTCATATTTTTTCCTCCGGATAATAAATTCGATTATTTTTAAAATTATTCTTAATTAATATATTTACTTAACCTCTATTTATTATTAGTTATTTGAAACCTTGTTTTCATTTATATATTTCGTTATTGATAAAACTATTTAATACTTTTTGACATATTTAGGGGGTTAAAGTAATACTTTTTTAATGGGGTATTTGTTTAAAAGTATATTTATATGGGATTTCATAGTATTATTTAGGTGGTATTATGGATAAGATAGTTCATTATTCTATTGTTGACAGATTATCTTCAGGGAATGTTATTTCTGTTTCAATTAGGATAACTGTTAAAGGTTTTCCTGTTTCTGAAATATTGGAGTATCATAATGAAGGTAAATGGTCTCAGGATATTTCTACAATAAGTAGAACTTATAATGATGGGGAAATTCAGGAACAATGGGATAATTTCAAGTCAAGATTATTGTCCTTTTTGGATGATGATAATATGAGAATTATAATGGATATCATGACGGATGATGATGAATATTATTCAAACAAATATAAGTTAAATGTTATTGTAACTTCATTTGAAATTATTGACTAATTTTTTTATTTTTATCACTATTTTTTAAACATTTTCAATATTTTTTAGTAATCTTTATAAATAATGATTTAACAACATAATATTATTAACAATATTATGAAAATTATTACAGATAAGAATGGTTACATAACAAGTATCTTTATCCTACTATTATTAATACCAATAATAATGCTAACAATCATAATAATAGAAGAATACTCACACGATACAAACAACACCATACAAACAATAGAATCAGAAAAACTGAAAAGCAAAACAGAAGATTTTGAAAACGAAATCATAACAACAACCAAACAATCACTACACGAAATAACATTAAACATCATAACCACCAAAAAATCATTAAAAGACAGCCGAAAATATTCAAAAGAATACATACAATCAAAAATCAATCAAAAACAAGAAAAATACAAACAAGACAACATAAACATCAACACACAAATAAAAACAATAGACTCCTCCAACAATCCATTTAAAATAGAACTAAAATACCACATCAAAGCAACAACAAACAACACAAACATACAAATAAACAAGGACGAAACCAAACTAATAGACATCACCGATAACAAATACCCAGTATATGACCCACTACCAACACTAAAAACAGGAGCAGAATACAAAAACAATCAAATACACTACCAAGATAAACTAGAACAATACCTAAACATAGAAAATAGCAACGCATACCAAAACATAACAACACCAATAATCATAAAAAAATGCCCATACGAAGAATATTCCCACCATGGAAACAACAACCAAACAATAACAAACTGCCTAAAAAATCATTACTACCATAACAGCCATGACGGAATGTGCATACTATGCAGATTAGAAAACAAGACCCATTGCAATCACTACGGATTTGAAACATTCATACAACCAACACATATCTATGAAAAAGCACCAGCATCAATAGATCATGTATTACTAAATGATAAAAATACACAATATGAAGGAAACATAATAAAAATAAATAACCAAACAGTATTATACCTTGACAATGGACATAAAACAAAGTACGGATTATGAATAATAAAGGACAAATAATAATAACGGATTTACTACTCTATATAATAATATTAACAATAATATTAAGTTTAATAACATTCACAATAGTAACATTAAATGATAATCAGGTAACAAGAATAAACAACAAACAACTAAACAGTATCCTAGAAGATAATATGAATACACTAACTAAAACAAGTGGAACACCAAGCAATTGGGAAAAAACAAACCTCAAAAATCTGAAAACAATAGGATTAAAAACAGAAAATAATCATCTAATAAGTTATGAAAAACTGATGAAACTAAAAAACAATAACCAACTCTTAAATGATTACTTCCCAAGTGGTGTAAGCTATGAATTAACATTATATCCCAAGAACAATCCTGATAATAAAATGTTAATTTCAGGAAATTCCTTATCAAACAAGAAACAAATACTATCAAAAAGTGAAGTCATACTATTAGATTATGGATTTCAAACAACTTCATTCAACAAAGACAATAATAATGAATCCTGCTACTATAATCATAACAGTAGTTGGTCATGTAAAGCATTTACAATAAGTAAAACTTTATTAAACGAAGGTAAATATTATATTATAACAAACTCAAAGACAGAATATGTATTATCCAACACATTCTCAGAAAACATTACCGAAGAAAGCGAAGGAATAACAAAAATAAACAAACAACTAGAACAACTACTAAAAACAGAAAACGAAACAATACACATCCACATAAAAAACAACAAAAATCACACATACCTAACATACGATAACAATAACAATGAAGAATTTTTAAAACAGGTAATAAAACCAGAAACATATATACTAAACATGAAAATAGCAATATGAGGAAAGAAAAAAAATGGAAAACAATAAAGTACTAGATGCATTTAACAAAGCATCAACAGACTATGATAAATACAGAAAACAGGCAATACCACACATGGACATATACTACAACACAGTAATAAAACTAACAGAAAACTATGAAAACCCAAAAATACTGGACCTTGGAGCAGGAACAGGAATACTAACACAACTATTATACAAACAACACCCCCAAAGCAACATAACACTACTCGACTTATCAACTGACATGCTAAAAGTTGCAAAAACAAAATTCAATAACAAAAAATTCAAATACATAACAGCAGACTACCTCGAATATGACTTCACAGAAAACTATGATATAATAGTATCATCACTATCAATACATCACCTAACAGACGAAGAAAAAAAGACACTATACGCTAAAATATACGAAACACTAAACCCCCAAGGAATATTCATAAACGCAGACCAAGTAAGAGGATCAACAGAACACACAGAAAAAATATACAAAAATCAAGACGAAACACACCTATCCAAACAAAACATACCAGAAGAAGAAAAACAAACACTAAGAAACAGAAGAAAACTAGATAAACCAGCCACACTACACGATACAATCAAATGGTACGAAGAAATAGGATACAAAAACGTGGACATATACTACAAATATTACAGATATTTCGTAATAGCAGGAGAAAAATAAGACAACACCCCCATAATAAATAGCCTAAACACATTCAAAACCTAATGAATAATAATAAAATAAACCCTTTAAATATCTTAAAAAACAAACATAATAATAGATAAAATGAAAAAAGAAAACAAAACAAGGAGAAACAATCATATAAGTGAAATAAATTGGAAAGAAACAATAAAAAACTATATTATACTAATTATTGGATTATTCATAATGTCCTTCGGCGTAGCACTATCAGTAATATCAGATTTAGGAACAACACCAATATCATGCATACCTAACGTACTAAAATATGCAGTACCATTATCATTAGGCATGATAACAATCATATTTAACTTCTTATTAATAATAATCCAAGTACTGATACTTAAATCAGAATTCCAGAGAAAACAATGGATGCAAATAGTAGTGACAATAATATTCGGATACTTCATAGATTACGCATTATACATATTAACACCAATAGAACCAACAAACTACATATCACAATGGATATTATGCATAATAAGCTGTTTTATAATTGCACTGGGAGTATATTTTGAAGTAATATCAAATGCAATAGTACTTCCAGGAGAAGGAGTATCCCTAGCAGTAAGACATGTAACACACATAGACTTCGGAAAATTAAAAACAGGATTTGACACGTCCAATGTAATAATAGGTGCAATATTATCCTTACTATTATATGGAACATTTAAGGGAATAGGTCTAGGCACAATATTTGCAGGAATAGTAGTAGGTTACATCGTAAGAGGATACAAACAAATCATCGGTAAAATACTTGAAAAAAATTAGAAAAAAGGAGATAAAAATTATTAGTTTTTAATAGCTTTTGATAATTGGTATAAATCTTCAGCTTCTTCTTCACGTGAATGATAAACTTTACCATTTTGTGGACTATAATAAGGATAATTTTCTCTTACAGATACTTTTTCTCCCTTATAAATTATATCAACAAATTTTCCTGCCTCATCAACTGAATATACTTTTTCATTATTATTTCTATTTTCAGCAGCTTTTTCTAGAGTATTATTAATTATTTCTCCAGTATTAGCATTCATTATGGCATTGCCTATAACAGTATTTTTTGACGTTTTTTCATCAAATTTTTCTATACTAATGTTATAATATGGTGTTCCGTTCTCAACATAACCTGAGATTGTGTATACTGCATTGTCTATAGAATAATTTGTTTTAAGTTCTTTGTCCATTATTTTTCTTGCATCATTTGGTGTAATCTTTGGTGTGATTCCATCGATTGATGAATGATTATCACCAGTATCATTACTTTTTGATGCTTTTGATGATTGGTTCATTTTATCAGAGTTGGCACTGGTATTTTGTATGTTACCACTTTTATTCACGTTTTGGGCGCTTATGTTAGCAGAGTTTTCACTGCTATCAGGTACTTGGTTTGAATTGTTAACAATATTGTTTATTTCCTGGGAAGTATTTTCAGGGTTAACTACACTGATACATCCTGAAACAGATACTATTGTCACAATAATGATTAAGGTTAATATTGGAGTAATTTTATTCATATTAATTCCCTCCACTATTCTATTTCTAGGCTTATTTTTCATAATTATTTTTTATTTCTTGGCTTCTATAATTTAATTTCATTTAGATGATTATATTACTATTATACAAAACATACAATAGTTATTTCAATATTTTAATCATCTAGTTATGATTAGTTTCAAGTTATATTTATACTTTTATAATAATCAGCCTATTTCGTTGAAACATTTAACAATTAACTAGTTTAAAGATATTATTAAAGATTATAAAAAGTTATTATTGGAAGTTTTGCAATGACAATCATAAATGTAGAAAATCCTATATTTACTCCAACAAGAGAATTTAATATAAACATTGAATGTTTAACGGACAACCTTAAACCAGTTACAACAGGACGTATAGCCTGTATATTAAATAAAAACATACTTCTGGATATAAAAGAGGTAACAAGTGGTACTGTAAAATTCAATATTAAATTACCGGATTACATAGAACCTGAAAACGAATATATGCTACGTTTCTCTTATAGTGGTTCCATACAAGCTGAACAAAAAACTAAGTCTGTACTATTATTATTTAACAAAAGTTATGAACAAAAAATTAATGCTGAAATTATAGTAGATGATTATTATTGTAAACGAGAAGAAACAGTACTGTTTAAGTCTTACATTAAAGTTCAGGATAATGTTCAGTTAAGGGGTAAAGCAGTGTTAAAGTTAGATGAACAATCACTTAGTCATACAGAAATAGTGGATAATAGGGCTGATTTTGAAGTAAAAATTCCGAACATGATCTTAGATGAACATACATTACTATGGAAATATGGGACTAATGAGGGAATCTTTGTTAATACAAGTACACTACAATTAGAACCAAGAACTTCTCCTGTTGAAGTAGAATATCATGAAAACAGAGGAGTATCGGATGAAATTAGGGAAATACTCAGACAAGAAAAGGAAAATAGTCAAGAAAAAAGTGAAACAGCTCTTGAAACTAGCTTTACGGATAAAATAAGAAAACTATTCTGAGGTCATATTATGTCTTATGATGATTTGAACTTACTAAATGAAAAATACATACAGTTACATACTGTTGGATTAGATAATTACGTGTTCTTAAATAATGATACAAACTATGAATTAAAGCAACATTTTGTTGAAGGATTTGAGAATAACTTTGATGAAAAACTATTCAGGGAAAGTTATAACTCCAAAAAAGAGTATTGTGAGGAGAGGGGGATAGAATATAAGTTCTATGTAATACCTGATAAGGCAATTGTATGTAAGGATTATCTTCCATTCACTCCTAAGGTAATAAACAGAAATTATGATTTAATAGGGGACTTGGTACCAGACTTTATAGATGTGTTGGAGCCTAGTGATTATTATAAATGTGATTCTCATATAAATTTTAAAGGTGCATTAAAGTATTCTGCAGAAATGATGCATGACATACGAAGTGAAGTAAGTAGTCAGATGTATAAAGAAGCAATAAAGGAGAACACAATTCATAAGAAAGTGCCAGTAAATGGGGATTTATGTCATTTTAAGCATCCGCGTATGGATCAGAAAGAGATAGTTGACCGTTATGATTTCATGTTCCTAGAATATTCGGATAAGTATGAATATGCGGACAATCCATTTGTCATGCCTGAAGAATTTGCTAAAGTTGGGGTAAGGGATTCAGTTTATATGCGTAATAGGTTTAGTTTATCTGATATGGATTGTTTATTGTTAAGGTCTTCCGCTGCAAACCGTTATATGGATGTGTTAAATGTATTCTTTAAAAGTATGTTTGCGTATTGGGATCATTGGTATTTTAATACAGACCTAATTGAATGGTATAATCCTGATATTGTCATTGAGTTAAGGCCTGAAAGATTTCTTGAAAATATGAAGTATGAAATTATAGAATAAACAATTTTTTTCATGCTTTGTAAGCTGTGATAAGTGTTATATCTTCAAAGAATATGTGTTCAATAGCAGTTATTTCAGCTTTTAATCCTAGTTTTTTCAGTGTTTGTATTGTTTTTTCATTATCTGATAATGAGGATTGTACTAATTGTATTGTTCCGTTTTCTTTAAGGTATTGTGGGGCTTGTTTTAGGAATTTGTCAATTACTTCTCTTCCATTTTCTCCTCCATCCCATGCCTTTGAATATTCATCATCAACATGTTCTTCATCTGTTACAGGTAGATAAGGTGTGTTAAATAATATCAAATCATACTTGCCATTAATATTATCAAACAAGTCACTTTTTATTACAGTAATATTGTCACGATTATTTAATTTAATATTAGCTTCTGCACATTTAATTGCATATGGGTTAATGTCCGTGGAGGTTACACTACTACATTTCAATGAAGCACAAATACTAACCAAACCAGTACCAGTACCAATCTCCAAAACATCATAACCACTTTGAACCATCAAATTATCAATTAACAAAAAAGTATCCTCAGCAGGAGGATAAACCTCCTCACACTCATTAAACTCAACACCATCATAATTCATAACAACTCACCAATAACCTCAGATATTTCTAAAATTTCATCAGGACTAAGCTTAAAAACCTTCTCCTCAAACAAATCATTATCAACACCACTTAACAAAGCCTTCAACTCTTTCTTATCATAATGTAACTCATGAGCAGACTGAATTAAAGCTTTTCTCGCCTTCTTATTTCTATGCTGGAATAATGCTCTTATAACATCATCAAAACAATCATTTAAATCCACACTATTTTTAGGAATCAATTCAACAACAGCACTATTAACCTTCGGCTGTGGAACAAAAGCCTCAGGAGGCAAAGTATCTATAATACTAATATCCGCCCTATAATGTAATGCAACAGACAACCTGGAATACTCCTTAGAATTAACCTCAGCATTCATCCTCTTAGCAAATTCCAACTGGTACATTAAAACAGCCTTTTTAAAATCATATTCCAAAAACTTAAAAGTTATCGGAGAAGAAATTTGATACGGAAGATTAGAAACAATCTTATCAAAATCAGGAAAATCTATCTTCAAAGCATCATCATTAATTATCTCAACATTATCCAATTTTTCCTTAACAATTCTTTGACCTAGAACATCAGCAATAATTGGATCCTTTTCTATAGCAATGACCTTAAATGCCTTTTTTGCCATGGGAATTGTCATAGTTCCAATACCGGCACCAATTTCAAGAATTGTTTCATCAGATTGAATATCAGCATTTCTAAGAATATTCTCGAGTTTATTATTGTCAATAAGATAATTCTGACTCTTATTTTTATCTAATCTAATATTATACTTGTTTAAAATTTCCTTAGTATTGTTAGGCATAATATATATCTCAATTATTTTCTTTAAAATTAGGTAAATTTTATGTTGGTGGTTAGAAGAATTAAAGTAGGGATTGATTTATCGGTATTGATCCAATAAATCTAGAACATTTTGTAAAGTTTCTGTTTCAAAAGTTCCCCTTTCTTTTGCAAAGATTAATCTTAAGTCATCAAGATCCTCTGGCATCAAATCCACTACTTTCACTGCTTGAACAGTTGTAAGATACTCTTCAAGTTTTGAAACTAACTCTTTAGCATCTTCAGCATCAAGAAGTGCAAACTTATTGACATAATCAATAGTAAGGTTTTGTTCATATGTAAATTGGCGGCCATCGACTTCGTTATTCTCATCAGCTTTTTCTTCTACTTTTTTCATTAGAATTTCTCTTGCTTCAGATATTGTAATAGGTTTTGTATCAATGACTTTTTTTCCAATCATCATAATCACTCTTGTGCTTGTAATTTAAGATGTTCTGGTCTAATAATTAATTCTTTTGCTTTGTTTCCATCTTTAATAGCAACGAGGTATGCTCGTCCTTTTTGTCCTACAACTTCACCAGTTTTTCCATGGAATCTTGGGTGTGGTTGTCCTTTTTGGAAACTTGAATCAGTAATTATGTGTACTTTTTGACCATTTTCAAATACTTGTATTTTTTTAGATATAATGTTAGCTCGTTTAGGTCTGATACTTTTTTTAAGTTTATACCTTGATCGACTTTTAAATCCTTTTGATTTTTTCATCTTTTATCATCTCATTTATAATTAATAGAATTTATAGGTTTTTTGTGAGTTATAGGTTTTATTTCACAAATGTTAGGTTTTTCTAGTCTTAGGTTGACTAACAGCTAATTATTAGTAATACTAATTATTATTTGAATACTAAATTCTAATTATCCTTCAATGAGTTATTTCTTCGAAAATATTTCTTTAGAGCTAAGAAAGAAATTATTTTTTTTATATAATTATAACATATGTTCCTGAATATTAAAATCAAGAACTTTATCCTATGTTTTAATATTGTATTATATTTATAATCTTCATAGTTTATAAGTATATCTATTATCATTGTCGGTGGTGTCAAGATGTGTGGGTATTTTAACATCATTTCAGTAAATCGCATTTCTCTCATCCCATCGCTTTAATTTTAAGTTAAATCTTGATAAAAATCCTTTTATAGTTTTATAACATTTTTTCACATGCTTTGGAGCAAGATCTTCAAATATTCTTTCTATGATATTGCTTGTGCTTTCGATTTTTGCATTTTCAAGGAAATATGTTAAGTTTTTAAAATACGGTGCTAATTTTTCATTAATTATGTATTGAATAACTTCGGGAAAGTCATTTATTTTCTTTTTCAAGTTTTTTACGATTTTTGCTACTTCTGTTTGAGTTTTTACATCATATATTTCATATAATTCTGGTAAAAACTTTTTATATTCTTTTATTTTTTCTTCAGGGAGATTGTTATCTTTAACATATTTTCTGATAATTCTATTGTTATTTTGTTTAAAATGGAATTTACAAAATTGATGTTTAAATCCTAAAGCATTGATGGGAGACATGTATTCGGGTTTTAAGTCTGTTGTAATGGCTTTTCGTTCTTGATTTGATGTGGCTTCTTTGAGAAATTTTAGTACTTCTTCTTCTGTTTCATGTTCAACAACTTTATAAGCTACAATAGTATCATGACACACATCAACTAATGCTAATAAAAACACGTATTTATCACTGATTTCTTTTATTTTTATCCATAAAGCATCAAATGCATAATATCCTGAATATTCTTTAATATTTGGATTAAAATGAATATGATAATCGACTAAGATGTCTTGAATTTCTTGATGGGATATCTTAATTCCATGAACTTTTTCAAAGAATTCTCTGATTTTTCTGACACTTGTGAAGTCAATTGAGTAATATGTTTCTACAATGTCTAATACTTCATTTGATACTGTAAAATTAGGTTTTACAATAGAAGAAATATCTGCTGAAAAATCGTTTCCACAATGTTTACATTTGTATCGTTTAATTTTACAACCAACAAGACCATAATCCATTAATAATATTCCTCTAGAGTAATATCCTTTTTCATTTATATCTTTAGAATAACATTCAGGACAATAAACATGTTTCTGTTTTAAATGATACGTATCATTAAGTTTAAAGACCGTTAAATTGGAATTTAATTTTTCAATTTTATCTTCTATATATTCTTTTCGGCTACATTGCTTAGGTAGTTCATCAAAATAATCGTCAAGTTTATATTGTTTGTCGTCATAATTATTAATAGGAGAGGTATTTTGGGATTTCATAATATAATATCTCTCCTTTTTACTATATAAACCTAATTATCACTTATTTTTTGAAGCACGCCCACAAGGGGCGATAAAAAACAAATTTATAACATCAAATTTAACTTCATACTTTGTAACTATATTGTAATATGAAATTCATACCCACAAGTGTTGACACTATCTCATTGTCAACCACCAAAAATTTTAAAAAACCCATCAAAACCATCAAATTAAAATATTTATCCAAAAATATAAATATGCGCTTGTGATACGTAATATTATAAAAAAAAGTTATGTGGAATTGAAAAAAATGATAAATAAATCATCTAAAAAGATTATTTTACTTTTAGCATTAATTATTTTGCTGGTAGGTATTGTTTCTGCAACAGGAGTTAACAAAACAATACATACAGATAATGATAACAAAATAACAGATGATGTTTCGACAAAAAATGTAAAAAAATCAACTAAAGTAATACAAAAAAATGAAAAGAAAATAGGAAAAACAGCCATTACAAAAAAAACATATAATGTATCAACATACAAGGCACTGAAAAAAGCTTTGACAGCTAATTATGATAAAATAACAATTAATTTAAGGGCAAATATCAAATTACAGGCAAATACTGTTATAGGAGATAATCGAATATATTACATTAATGGAAACAATAAGATTATCGACGGTGCTAACAAGTACCAGTTCTTAGACATCGGAAAAAGTAATGTCACAATAAAAAAACTGAAAATAAAAAATTGTCACTCTTCATACGGTGGAGCAATAAAAAATTCTGAAGGAAAACTCATAATTGCAGATTCTACCTTCTATAACAACACTGCCAAGTCAGGCGGAGCAATAAGTAATCATGAATACATATACATGAAAAACACCACAATACTTAGTAACAAAGCAACAGAAATTGGTGGTGCGATAAAAAATGAAGGAAATTTAATCATTGGAAACAGCACATTAAAAAACAACAAAGCGTTAGAGGAAGGAGCAGTATACAATCAGATGAAACTATACATGAAAAACGTTGTGTTCATCAATAACAAGGGAGCATTATCTAATGATAATCAGGCAACAATAATTCAGTGCAAAATAAACAACAACACATCAAAAGACGGAGCTATATGCAACAGTAATAAATTGACAATCACAAAAAGTACAATAAATTACAATAAGGCAACAAATTATTGTGCAGCAATAAACAATAACGGTGGAACAGTTACAATAACAGACTCAAAAATTAACAGTAACACTGCACCAGGTGTGGCAATAAGTAACAATGGAGGAGTTCTGAATATGAAAAGATCCACAGTTAGCAATAACAAGGCACAAGCAATTAGTGGTGACAATAAGATAGTTATTTATAACTGTACAATTAACGGTAATAATAAAGGTGCAATATTAAGCAGTGGAATAATGACTATAAATAAAACAATGATAAACAATAACAAAAATGAATTTGCAGAGGCAATAATGAACTGGGGACAAATGACTCTTACGAACTCCAAGATAAATAATAATAAAGCTACTGGTAGAGAAGATGCTACTGGAGCAATAAGTAATTATGATACAGGTAAACTAACTATAAATAAATGTACAATAAATGGTAATACAGCAACAGAAGGTGGAGCAATAATGAATGCTGGAAAACTGACTGTTAACTCTTGTACAATAAGTAATAACAAGGCTAAATATGGGGGAGCACTTTATAATGCTAAACAGGGAGTAACAACATTAAATAACTGTAAATTACTTTACAACACACCTGGTGGCAAAAATACTATATACATACGAAGTGGAAAAGTTATTAAAAGAAATACTACTATAAAATAAAACATTATATATTAATTAATTTCCAATTATTTGTGTGATAATGAAATTATTTTTTTATTATCCATATTTTCACTTTTTTTGGCTTTTTTACGAGGGTGTGCGACAACTCTCAGATATAACTATTTTTTTTATACTTTAAATCTTTTTATTTTTATTATAATTCATTGATTTTAATTATTTTTTTATAAATTTTTTGTATTCATTTTTATTTTACTTATTAATTGTGTTTTTTAGGTATATTTATATATAAGGTTGTATAAATATATTATATAGAGAATTGAATTTAATGGTTTTGTTATTTATGGTTTTACAAGAAGATACTATTGGTCAGACATTTTTGTTACCTAAGGATATACGTACTATGATTCCTGATGATCATGTTTGTTTTTTTATTGAAAAGCTTGTGAATTGTGTGGATTTTAGTGAGATTGATTTTCAGTATGTTGATACTCCTGGTCAGAAGGCTTATCCTGCGGCCATGTTGGTTC
Source organism: Methanosphaera sp. ISO3-F5 (assembly GCF_034480035.2). NCBI lineage: Archaea > Methanobacteriati > Methanobacteriota > Methanobacteria > Methanobacteriales > Methanobacteriaceae > Methanosphaera > Methanosphaera sp. ISO3-F5. The sequence continues at coordinate 2,465,218 of NZ_CP118753.2, read as the reverse complement.
GTATCATTATCTTGGGTACTATTTATTCTATTCATAGTAGTCGTAAGTTGGAACGTATTGTTCGTGAGAATATCGTGTTTATGTATTTGGCTGGATTTCAAACCCCTGTTTTCAGCACTATCGCAGCTTTTAAACGCGAACACAAGGAGATTATAGAAAAAATTTTTCTTGAAACAATCAATTATGGACATAACAAAAATTTAATTGATTTAGACAGCATCAGCATTGATGGAAGTAAAACACGAGCATATGCCAATAAATATAATAATTTAACCAATGAAGATGTACTAAAACTTTTACATATCATCCGTAAAGGCATTATTACTGATATGGAAGAAAATAAAGCTTTAGAAAACCGAGAAAACAAAACAGTACAAAATACAAACAATACCAAAGAACAAATCAAAGAAGCACTACGAGAAGCACGTAATATCAAAGTTAAACCAGATGAAAAAGCAAAAACAATAAAGAAAATAAAACACGAAGAATCACAAGATGAAGTGGATGAAGAACAACAAACATTAGATACTTACCGTAATAAACCGATGAAAAACAGTATGGAGCATGATGAGAGCAAATTTGACGAAGAAATGTATGAACTCATCGATGAAAATGATTTAAACTTCTGTGGAAAACAAATACTAAAACAAGCCATAGAACACCCAGAAACAGCATACAAACAAATAAAAAAACTAGAAAAATGCAAAACAGAACTAGAAAAGAGTGGTAAAAATACCGTTAATTATACAGATCCAGAAGCACGTAAAAGTCCCAACAAAGAAGGAATAACACAAACCGGATACAACGAACAAATAGTAGTAGACAACAAAAACGGACTAATAATAGCAGTAGACGTAACCACAGATGGAAACGACCAAAAACAACTAATACCAATGATAAACCAGACACAAACAAACCTACAAAACGCCCTAAACCTAACAAATGAAGAATCAGAACAAATAATGCAAAACATGGATATACTAGCCGATAACGGATACTACACCAACCAAACAGTACACGATATCTATGAAGAAGGAAAATACTCAATATTAATGCCAAATAGAGAACAAGCAGGCAAACAAAAAGATTGTCTAAGACGAAACAGCCAAAGAAAAACCAACAATAACAAAAAAGACGGATACGGAAAACATAACATGATAAAAGACGAAGAAAACTACGGATACATCTGTCCAGAAAACAAAATACTACCTGTTAAACAAGTTTACCCTGGAAAATACACGGACAGAATAATATATTACACCAGTGAATGCAGCAAATGCCCATCCAAAAAGATCTGCTTAACCAACAAGATGACAGGTAAAGTAATAACCGATTACACAAGCGATGCCAAAGAACTACTGGCTTATAAATTCGAAACACCAAACGGACAAGCACAATACAAGAAGAGAATGCCAATGGTCGAACCACGATTCGCATACAACAAATACACACTAAAATACAGACAATATCACATACTAGGACTAAGCAACGCAAAAATGCAACAAACACTCATGGCCACAGCACAAAACATAGTAAAAATACATAACATAGAACAAAAAGAACTAACAAACAATAAAAAGACAATAAATCTAAATTAAAAAATAGAATATAAAATTAAAATTGAATTAAAGTGCCCATAACAATTATCCTAAAACACAATAATTGTTGCACACTCTCTTTACCATTTAGCTACTAATTGTTTTAACATAATCTTAAATTAAGGAACCTTAGGATGTCTTCCTTGCAGAACAATAGAAAGACTATGCTATTGTGGAATATGAACTTTCAAAACATCTAATTGTGAACATATTGATTTGTTTTTACAAACACTGCTAACGCTAGGTTGGGTTCTTCCTTCATCACCGGAGATTAGTTCTTTTATATATAATCCTCCCTGACATTTAATGATTAACCTTAATTTTTTACTGTTTATTCGTTCTACTTCAAGATTCATTATTTTTCTTGTTCTAATTTTATCTGCTCTGCGATGTTCTACTCGTTTTGGTGTTCTTTGTTCTATTATGTTTAGTTTTTCTATTTTTTTAATATCATTACTTGTAACACCATTTTCAAATTCGGCTATTGCAGAGTAAACTTTATAACTTTCTGTAGAACTTTTTTTAATGCTTGCACGTCTGTTATTGTCTACGAATTTCAGGTCGTTTATCTCTATTTTACCATCGCTATGACTGTTTACCACTCTTCTTAAGAATTTTAGGTCAATACTTCTCTTGAATGGATATTTTACTTCTATTACGAAGGGTCTTCCTTCTCCTAGCATAAGTACATCGATGTCTTCTCGTCCTGATCCATGGAATTTTATTTCTTTTCCTTTTGCCATGGGCAGTAAATGTTTTCCTATTAATCCTTCTACGGTTTCCGGATATTGTTGGCCTGTTCCATTACATGCTGAACATCCTTTTCCTTTGCATTCTGTGCATGGCCACTTTGTTTGTGGTATTCCTCTGATTAGTTTACGATATTTTCCTTCGATAAATAGGGGGTTGCTGTCTATGAATACTGTTAAATTGTTTATTTCTGGGTATGGGTTGTGTTTGAATGGTTTTTTTCTGATTTTTATGTTGATAACTACTTCCGGATTTTTATAGTCTATTGTTTTTCCCATTTTCTCAACTAGCATCTGGGATAAGTCTTTCCGTAACTGTTTTTTCAATCCATTGTTTCCCTGGTAGTTGACTTCTTTATGAATATTCTTTTCTGCTATGTTTAGTTTATCATAAGTTACTTGACATGCTATGTAAAATGTGTTAAATTCTATGTCAAATTTATGTATCTTGTTATAGATTAGTTGGTATATCTTGTCTTCGTGTAGGAGTAGGTTGTCGCAGATACTGCATTTTTCGTTTTCTTCTGTTTTCTGAAATTTTCTACTTATCCTTGCTAGGCATCTAGAACATAGTTTATATTCATTATTTGTTGACATTTTATTTTCCTTGTTAATTTTTTTTATTAAAAAATAGTTATTCTTATTAAAATGATGTAAAAAGGGGGTGGAAACAGGGTTTATTGTCTATTCATGTGTCTCATGAGTTTACCCATTGGTCCGCCCATGTTACGTTTACCCATTCCTTTTAGTGCTTTTTTGGTTACACTATAATATTTCAGGAGGTCTTTCACGTCATCATTGGTTAATCCTGCTCCTCTGCTTATACGGGTTATTCTGGATTTTTTGATTACTTCTGGATTTTCTAGTTCATAGTCTGTCATGGAGTTCATTAGGATTTTGTATGTGTTGAGTTTATCTTCAGTTACTTTTGATGCATTTGCTGGTAACTGGTTTCCTAATCCAGGAATTAGTTTCATGATTTGTTGTATAGGTCCCATCTTGTTCATCATGTTTAATTGGTTTTCCATGTCTTTTAATGTGAATTTACCACTGATGATTGAGTCAATCATTTCCTGGTCTGATTTTTCTGATGTGACTTCTGCTGCTTTTTCGATTAATGTATCAAGATCTCCCATTCCCAGTAGTCTTGATATGAATCTTTCTGGGTCGAATGCTTCAAAGTCATCTACTCGTTCCCCGGTACCTATGAATTTGATTGGAGCATGTATTTCTGCTACTGCAGATAATGCACCCCCTCCTTTTGCTGAACCATCTAATTTACTTACTATTATTGATCCAATATCTGTGGTTTGTTTGAATGATTCTGCTTGGTTACGTGCTTGTTGACCTATTGTACCATCTATTACTAGTATAACTTCGTCTGGTTTTACTACTGTACTTAATTCTTTCATTTCATCTAGTAAGTCTTGTTCTTCTTTATGACGACCTGCTGTATCTACTAGTATCACGTCGTACTTGTTTCCACATTGTTCTAATCCTTTTTGTGCCAGGTCAATGGCGTCCTTGTTTTGTGGGTCTCCGAATACTGGTGTGTCCAGTGGTTCACATAATTGTTTTAATTGTTCGTATGCTGCTGGTCTCCATGTGTCGGTACATACTATTGCACAGTTTTGTCCTTTCTTTTTAAGGTGTCTTACAAGTTTTGCTGTTGTGGTTGTTTTACCACTTCCTTGTAAACCTAACATCATTATCTTGTAGGGTTTATGTGTAATGTTTAGTTCTTCTGGTTTTTCTCCAATAAGGTTTACTAGTTCCTGGTAAACTATGCGCATCACATGTTCTTTTGGACTTAATCCTTTTGGTAATTCTTCGTCTAGTGCTCGTTTTTCTATTTTCTTTGTTAATCCGAAAACTACTTTAACGTTTACGTCGGACTGTATTAATGCACGTTGAATATCTTTGGTTACTTCTTTCAGTGTTTTTTTGTCTATTATTGACATTCCTGCTAGTTTTTTCATAGTTTGTGTTAGACTATCGCTTAATCCTTCTAGCATCTGTTAACCTCCCCTTGTGCTTTATTATTAATTGTCTATTATTATATAATATATCTTCAATCACTTTAATAATTAAGTATTTCAATTGTATCGGAGTATATATATTATATATATTAAAGTAATTTGAGGATAGTATCATGTTAGAAGAATTAAAAAAATCATTAGTTGAATGTCCTGTAGTTAAAAAGGGTGAATATTTCTATTTCGTACATCCTATAAGTGATGGGGTTCCATTGGTCGAAACTTCATTGTTAAATTCAATAATGGATTACATAGTGGATAATTTTGATTTATCAAATGTTAATAAGATTGTAGGAGTAGAATCAATGGGTATTCCATTAGCTACTGCATTATCATTAAAAACAGGCATTCCATTCGTAGTTATAAGGAAACGATCCTATGGATTAGAAGGAGAACAACAAGTACACCAGGAAACAGGGTATGGTCAAAGTGAATTATTCATTAACAACATTAAAAAAGAGGACAATATATTACTAATTGATGATGTTGTAAGTACTGGTGGTACACTGATAAGTGTAATATCTGCATTAGATAAAATTGGAGTAAATATTGAACATATAATTCTTCCTATAGAAAAAGATGATGGAAAAATAATAGTTGAAGATGCAACAGGTAAGAAAATCAACACATTAGTTAAAATTAAGATGGTTGATGGAAAAGTCACTATAGTTGAAGATTAGGTTATTATTATGGCTACTCTTAATTATGATTACAAAATTGATGTAATAATAGATAAGATAAAAAAAATAGATGCAACGAATGTTATTTTACAGTTTCCTGAAGGATTAAAGAGTGATGCAGTCAGCGTTTCAAACACAATACAAAAGGAATTACCAGATGTTAACATAATTATAGATGCTGATCCATGTTTCGGAGCTTGTGATTTGGCTGATATTAAGGTAAATAAGCATATTGACCTTGTTGTACACTTTGCTCATACTCCCCTTCCTATCAGGACAGATTGTCCTGTACTATTTATTGAAGCACACTCTACGGCTGATGTTGAAGCACCAATAATTGATGCACTCAGTAAACTGGATGATGATGTTAAAACAGTAGGACTTGTAACTACAACCCAACACATACATAAAATAGATGAAATGATAAAAACAATCCGGGACAGAGGATATGATGTAAAACTGGATAATGGGCAGGGAACTGGTAAAGGACAAGTACTTGGATGTAATTTCACTTCAATAAAAAATCTGGATGTGGATGTAGTAATATATGTGGGTAGTGGAGATTTCCATGCATTGGGAGTGAAACTATTCACAAACAAGAAAGTGGTAGTGGCCGATCCATTCATAGGAAAATCACGTGATATTGAAGAATTTGCTGATAAAATTATACGTGTACGGTTTGCCCGAATAACAAAGGCAGGTGATGCTAAATCATTTGGTATTATAATGTCATCCAAGAAAGGTCAACTAAGGTTTGATTTAGCATTAAAGCTTAAGGAAATGATAAGACAACAGGGTTATGAAGCACAAATACTTAACATGGATTACATATCACCGGATTTACTGTTACCTTACAATCTTGATGCATTTGTTATGACTGCATGTCCTAGAATTGCTATAGATGACAGTGCAATGTACAAGAAACCAGTACTTACGCCTCAGGAGTTGGAGATAGTTCTTGGCTTAAGGGACTGGGATGATTACATGATGGATGAAATAATTATCCATGATGAACAATTATAGATACTTTTATTATTTATAAAGAAAATAAATAATATATTATATAATTCTGATAATAGCTTGAGTAATGTAATTATGTTTCATAAAGAAAATGACTTCGTTCTGCCTGGAGAAGTATTATGTACCTATGAAGAGTACATACCATCAGAATGGACATACATAGAGGATGGATTCGTTAAAGCAAGTATTAATGGAAGGATTGTCATAGATAAGGATGAAAAAACAATATCCATACAAGCAAGTAATCCTCCAAGTTTTCTTAAAGAAGGAGATTATGTTATAGGTCATATTACGGAAGTCAAACAGAATAAAGCACTGGTAACAATAAAAATGATAAAAGGATTTAATCGAGAATTAGTGACAGGATATAAGGGATTTATCCATATATCAAAAGCTAACACTGATTTCATATCCTCATTACATGAGATGTTTAAAATAGGAGATATAGTAGAAGCAAAAGTATTGAACATATACGGAGCAGAATATATAGATTTAAGCACGTCTGAAGAGGATACTGGTGTTATAAAGGCAATGTGTACCGATTGTCGTAAATTTATGAAACTTGATAATAACCAATTAGTATGTGAATGTGGTAAAATTGATTCACGAAATATATCAAGTAATTATGGAGGTTTTTAAAGGTGAAATATATAAAAAATGAACCAGAACACGTAGTTCTAGAAATAACTGGTGAAAGTCATACAATATGTAATATTTTAAGAAAAAGACTAATGGCACAGGATGAAGTAAGTGCAGCAGCATATGATATAACACATCCCTTAATTGGTCAACCAGAATTTGAAGTAGTAAGTTCTAATCCACAAGAATCAATAATAACAGCTTCAGAAACAGTAAAATCAGAAGCAACAGAATTCAAAGAAGCATTAAATAATGCATTCAATGAATAATTCTTCTAAAACTTTTTTTAATACACTTTTTAACACTAATTTCATTAACTATTTTTAATAAATTTATTTTCATGACAGAATATAGAAATCCAGCATTAACAGTAGATACTATAATTGTTAAAGACGGTCAAATAGTACTAATAAAAAGACTTAATAATCCTTACATGGATCATTGGGCTATACCTGGAGGATTTGTTGAGTATGGTGAAAAAGTTGAAGATGCAGCAGTAAGAGAAGCTAAAGAAGAAACAGGATTAGACATAGAATTGACAAAATTAGTCGGAGTATATTCAGATCCTAACCGGGATCCCCGAGGGCATACGGTAACCGTAGCATTCACAGCAAAAATAATTGGAGGATCATTAAAATCAGATTCAGATGCTAAAGATGCAAAATTTATTGAAATTAATAAATTAAAGAATTTAAATTTAGCATTTGATCATAATATTATATTAAGAGATTCGGGAATATTTTAAATAATTATATGGTATATTATTAACAAATATATTATTAATAAAAAAACAAATTAGTAGGAGAAATGATTATAAATGGAATTTTGTCCAGACTGTGGAAAAGTACTATTTCCAAAAGAAGGTAAATTCTCATGTGATGCTTGCGGTTATGAAAAAGTAGTTACTGAGGAATCCAAAAAACAATATGAAGTATCGGAAAAAGTAGATAAAGAAGATACTATCATAGTAACTGATGGAAATGTGAAAACATTACCAACTATTAAAGTAATCTGTCCAAAATGTGATAATAAAATAGCATTTTGGTGGTTACAACAAACAAGAAGTGCAGATGAATCAGAAACAAGATTTTTCAGATGCACAGAATGTGATTATACATGGAGGGAATACGATTAGATAACTAATCGTAATATATTTTTTTTAATTTGATTCTCATATTTTCTTTTAAAAGGAAAAGGTATAATAGTAAATTATTTATTATTTGAAAAATTAAAATATAATCATAAATATTTTAGTATTTTTGGTTGAAGTGATTTATCATGACTAACAATAAAAAAAGTTCAAACAAAGGAAGTAATGAAAACTATGATCCTTTAGAAGAATTAAATGTATTGGATGATAATTTCACTATAGAAACTGAAAAAGACTTCTTTGATGAATTTGAACAAAAAAATTTAGAAAATGTTCCCGAATATGATAGTGAAAGTGGAAAAATCATTAAGGGTTCTGAACCTAGTTCTAAAAAACAAAATCATAATATTGAAGATGAAAAATTCCAGTTGATGGATGAAATAGAACAGGTAGATTTCAATAATGTAAATGCTGAAAAAGATAATCAGGAAGAAACAGTTTTAAACAAAGAAGTTAAACCACAAAAACCAAATAAAACACCTAAAAAAGGTAAAAAATTTGATTTATCCTCTAAACTAGGATTAAATAAAAAAGATAAAAAACCTATAGCTAGACCAAAAAAACAAGTACATAAATTTGATGATAAGGAAAAATCATTAAATGATGATACAAAAATCATTGACAATGTTAAAGTAGATAGTGATGGAGTACCATTACTTAATCAATTTGATACAGATAAAATAATAGAAAAAAATCCACTTCCTAAAATTACCGTTCGCAGAATATCATTTTCAAAAATAATAATGATAGCAGTAGGTATAATCATTACATTGATTGGTATATTCCAGGCAATGCAAGATGTAGTTAAAATATCTGACCATGTTATGTACGGAGAACATGAATCCATAGCTATGGGATTAATATTATTAGGTATAATCTTAATTATATTATCATTCTACAAAGAAATAATGAAATTATCCGGGTTAAACAACTTAACTAATATGATGGATGATATGGATTCATCATCTAAGCCACAACCAAGAAATAAGAAAAATAAGAAATAATCTCCCTATATAATTAACGCATGACCCTCTATTCATTCCAATAGTTGAACTATTTTTTTTAACCTGAATCTATTTTTAATAATAATTTATGTCATTGGAGAATAAAATTTAATATCCATGTTTATCAAAGATTAAAATATATTAAAAAAAAATATTATAAAAATTATTTTTAAGGAGAGTATGGCATAGTGTTCAAACTAGTATTAAGCGACCCAAGTATTTTTAAAACAAGTTTTGATGCAATATCATCAATCGTTGACGAAGTACAAATAGAAGTAGACTCAGACGGACTAAGATTAAATGCTATTGATAGAAGTCACATTACTTACGTGCATTTAGAATTAAAAGAAAGTTTATTTGATATATATGAATGTGATAAACCAATCAAACTAAACTTAGACACAGAAGAATTAATGAAAGTGCTTAAAAGATCCAAATCTGATGATGTTATGGAATTAACAGTAGATGCAGGAAGTCTTATATTAACCTTTGAAGGAGCAATTAAGAAAACTTTCAAAGTAAAACTCATTGATTTAGAATATGATACTCCAGCACAACCACAAATAGAATATCCTGTAAACATATCAATACCAATAGCTACACTTAAAGAAGCAATACAAGACATTGAAATAGTAGCTGACAGGGTTTCATTTAATGTTGATGAAGATAATCTTACATTAGAAGCTGTTGGTGATTTCGCTGATGCAAAAGTAGAATATCTTCATGGTGAACAATTATCAGAAACAGCTAAAGCAATTTATGCAATAGAAAATATTAAAGAAATGCTCAAAGCAGAAAAATTTGCAGACAAGACATATGTTCAATTTGGAGATGACATGCCATTAACTTTAGTTTTAGAATTAATGAACGATGAAGGAGAATTATCATTTTTATTAGCTCCTAGAATAGAAGAAGATTAATTACTCTCCATATTTTTTTAAGGATAATTCATAATAGGGGAATTTAATTGGATACTTTTTTTCAAAAATTAAGGGATATTCAGAAAAAAGAAAGAACTACTGGTACATTATCTGAGGTAGATGATTCTTTTTATACTGATGCTTCAAATTACCTTCAAAAATTATTAAAAATGGTTAACAATAATCCTCTATCATTGGAAGCATATCAATTACGTGATGCTCAAAGAATTACAACAGAAATTTGTGAAAGAAGAGAATTTAAAATAGTAAGTACTGCAGCAACCAATGTTCAGAAGGGTCATGATATTTTTAAAGGACATAAAAAAGATTCTGACCTGTACGATGTGATACCATATAATACTACACCTGAGGAAGAGGAGTTTTATAGGAAAATTGTAGATATGCTGGTGGATCATAGAGAACATTTGATGGATAAGATTATTTTAAACAGGTCTAATGAAACAAAAATTGGTTTCAAGCCTACTGAAAGAAAAGTTGAAGAAAAACCAGCAGTTGAAGAAGAACCAGTGGTTGAGGAAGTTCCTTCTAAAGAGGAAGTTGAACCTGAAGATACAATAAGCACTCCTAGTGATGATGTTGCAGAACCAGAAATTAATGAAAATAAAAAGACTTCAAAGCCTAAAGCACCACTACTTGATGAAAGTCAAATAGCAATGATGTTTGGTCAAGCTCCGGATGATATTTTACTGGATGAAAATAATAATCCTGTTAAGCCAGTAAAACGAGATATAACCACACCATTTAAAGGCCCTAAGCCACCCGAAGAAGACACAGTTTCATTACAGAATGAACCAAAACCAGAGGATAATCTGGAAAATATAGTTGAAGAAGTTTCTGAAGAAAAAAATAATACGGAATTGGAATCTGAAGTAACTGTTGAAACTACATTTAATACTGAAGAATTGGTTGAATTTAAGAAGGATATACCAACTGATATTCTTGATGAGAATGAAAAAACTTATGGTCCTTTTTCTGTTGATGATATTGTTTTATTACCAGAATCAATAGTTAAAATTTTAAGTGATAATGATGTTATAAATGTTATCAAGTAATATTTTTATTATTGTTTTTTTTAAATCTGTTTTTCAAAATAATTAATTATAAATATAGATGGTTAATATAATATAATATAGATAAATTATTGATTGTTCTAAGTTTAACGAACAATTAGGAAAACTATTTATAAACAAATATATGGCTATAGAATCAGTTATGTAGACCATAAAAATATTTGTTTGTGTAATACGATACAAGAAATTGTATTATATTTTTTTAAAGAATAAATTCTATCTAATTTATTCAAATATTTTATCGAATTAAAGTATAATCATGCTTTATTAAAATTAATTATCATTTAATTAATTTACATAATGACGAGGTGAAAAGATGAAAATACCACGAGAAAGAAGGACTTACTGTCCAAAATGTAAAACACACACAGTACACGAAGTACACACATCCAAAAGAAGAAAAGCAAGTGAACTTAAATGGGGTCAACGTCAGTTCAGACGTGTAACTGCTGGTTACAGAGGTTACCCAAGGCCTTTACCATCAGGAAGTAAACCTGTTAAAAAATTAGACTTAAGATACAAATGTAAAGAATGTGGAAAATCTCACATCAAAGGCTCAGGTTTCCGTGCAGGAAAAGTTGAATTTGTATCCAACTAAGCAAATATTTATTAATGGAGGAACTTTTAATGGCTAAACAACAAAGTAATTTCTTAAAAGTAAAATGTGGTGACTGTGAAAACCACCAAGTTATATTTGACCACGCAGCTTCAACAGTAAAATGTGTTATCTGTGGTAAAACATTAGTTGAACCAAAAGGTGGACGTTCTAAAATTTATGCACAAATTGTAGAAGTATTAAACCACTAAATAACACACAACAAGATTACTAAATCCAGGTGATTATATGGTTAGAATGAACAAAGAATGGCCTGAAGAAGGTGATCTAATTGTTGGAACAGTTCATAAAGTATTAGGTTATGGTGCATTCGCTAAACTAGAAGAATATGAAGGAAAAGAAGCATTTATTCACATATCTGAAGTATCTTCTGGTTGGGTAAAAAACATAAGAGATTATGTACGAGAAAACCAAAAAATTGTAGCACGTGTACTTAGAGTAAACCCTAAAAAAGGTCATGTTGATGCTTCATTAAAACGTATTCGTGAAGATCAAAGAACCCGTAGAATTCAACAATGGAAAATAGAACAAAAAGCAGAAAAATTATTAGAGATATCTGCAAGATCAATCAATAAAACCTTAGATGAGGCTTATGATGAAGTAGGATATCTGATAATGGAAGAATTCGGGGACTTATATGAAGGATTTGAGTTAGCTTCTGATGAGGGTGAAGAAGTTTTATTAGCAATTGATGTCGATGAAGAATGGGCAAAAATAATAACTGATGTAGCTAAGAAAAACATTTCAACTCCAGAAGTGCAAATCACTGGATACATAGACATAACTTCATATAAACCAAATGGTGTAGAAATAATTATTGAAGCTTTAGAATCTATTGAATCAGATAATGTTGAAGTTCAATGTGTGGGAGCACCTAAATACAGAGTGATGGTAACAGCACAAGATTACCCTACAGCTGAAAAAATATTAAAAGAGTCAGCTGATAAATGTATTGGAATGATTGAAGAAAATGATGGAGAAGGTAGTTTCCATCGTGAATTAGATGATTAAATTTATTCCATTCACATACTTTTTTTTATAATTATTTTTTAAAACTATTTTTGAGGACTTTTTATGGAAATAGAATCTATTAATCCAGATTATTATACTCTAAATAATTTCACATTTAATAATGGTACAACTTTAGAAAATTTAAAAGTCGAATATATAACATTCGGAACACCAAAATATGATGAAGAAGGACATATAACAAATGCAGTCATATATTTTCATGGAACAAGTGGAAATTATGCATCAATAAAACGTATCAAAGAGGCTATTGGTGAAAATTTAGCATTTGACACAAATAAACTATTTTTTGTTTCTTTATCTACTCTTGGAACACCTGGAAGTAGCAGTCCCAGCACATCAGATATGTTCAATGAATATCCTGAATATACTGTATTGGATATGGTAAATTTTAACAGAATGTTTCTGAAAGAAGCCTTGAATATAATTAATCCGTTAGGACTTATAGGAAATTCTATGGGAGGTTTTGAAGCTTTAACATGGGCAGCATATTATCCTAATGATATTGCTTTTGTAATATCATTGGTCAGTAGTTATAAGGTGGGTGGACAAAATTATATTATTGGAAAAGTAATGAATGATATTATTGAATCAGACCCAGATTTTGGAAGTCCTGATAAGCAAATGAAACGATCATTACAATTATCCAGTAAAGCAATGTACTCTTTTGGATTATCCAGACAGTATTATATGGATTTGACTAAGGAAGAAATTGATAATTATATGGATGAATTTGCACAAGAAGATTCTGAAGAAAATGTTTATGATGCATATTATAGAAATAAAGCAACAATAAACTATGACTTAACAGGCAAGGTATCAAATATAATAGCACCAACTCTCATAATTGCCATAAAGGAGGATCAATATTTCCCACCAGAATTGGATGCTATACCTATGCACTCACTAATACATGATTCTAAACTAGTTGTATATAATTCACACATAGGACATATTGGTTCAAGTCAACTAAATAAAATAAAAGATGAACTAGAAGAATTCATGAAACAATTCAAATAAAAAAAAATCCAGACATACATTGCAAGTGTAAAAAAAAAATTAATAAGCACTTATAAGTAAGAATACGATTAATATAATATTATGAAATTTCAGATGAGACGATGCAACAAATGTATGGAATACACATTACAAGAAAAATGTCCTGACTGTAATGAAAAAACAGGAGTAATATTTCCAGCAAGATATTCTCCACAAGACAAATACGGAAAATATAGAAGAATACTAAAAAAACAACAAGAAGCCTTGGAGGACTAAAATGGTAGAAAAAAACAAGATAACCCAAACAGAAGAAATAAAATTAGAAAATCCAATAGTACTAGAAGGATTACCAGGAATAGGATTTGTAGGAAAATTTGTAGTAGACCAAATAATAAAACAATTAGACGCAACAAAATTCGCAGAACTAAAATCAGATTACTTCCCACCACAAGTAACAATGAAAGAAAACGGCCTAATAGAACACATGAAAAATGAATTCTTCTACATAAAAGACTTAGGCGAAAACAATCAGGACGTAATACTACTAACAGGAAATTCACAAGGATCCGACTTTGAAGGACAAACAGCAATATCACAAGTACTAATGGACTACTTCGAAGACCTAGGAGCAACAAAAATATACACACTAGGAGGATTAGGAACAGGAGAATTCGTAGACAAAAACAGAGTATTTGTTGCAGCAAACAACGAAGAAATGATAAAAGAAGTTCTAGAAATAGAAAATACCGAAATACGAAAAGAAGATGGTGGAGCAATAATAGGAGCATCAGGTCTATTACTATACTATGCTGAAGAAAAAGACATTCCAGGGCTATGTCTAATGGGAGAAACTCCAGGATTTTATATAGATGCAAGTGCAGCAAAAGCAGTACTACTAGTCTTATTTGAATTATTAAACTTTGAAATAGATTTAAGTGAAATAGAAGAACAAATAGAAGAAACACAAAAAAGAATAGCAGCAACCCAAAAACTACCACCAATGGGCATGGAACAACCAGTACAAAGTCCTGATGATCTAAGATACATCGGATAAACTCATCCTCTCCCCAACATCATTTCACATTACTATTTTTTCGCCGTGATACAAAATGATAATAACTGCAGATTTACATGTACATAGCAAATATTCAATGGCAACATCAAAAAACATGATTCCAACAATAATGGCTAAAGAATCATCTAAAAAAGGCTTGAACTTAATAGCAACAGGAGACGCACTTCACTCCAAATGGTTAAACACATTAGAAGAAAACCTACAAGAAAAAGAATATACCGGCATATACGAACTTAAACATCAAGAAAACAATTACACAAATTTCCTAATAACAACAGAAGTAGAAGATAATCAGAGAATACACCACCTAATACTAATACCCTCAATAGAAACAGCATGGCAGATGAGAGAAGAATTCACAGTAAAAAATATGGACGCCGATGGAAGACCAAAACTACGGATGAACGCATCAGAAATAATGGATATTACACAAGAATATGATTGCCTGATAGGACCAGCACACATATTCACACCATGGACTGGAATATACAAACAATATGATTCAATAACCGACTGCTACACTCGAAAACCAGACTTTGTGGAACTAGGATTATCAAGCGACACATACCTGGCAGACACAATAAGGGAACTTAAAGATTATACATTCCTAACAAACTCTGATTCCCATTCACCATGGCCTCATAGAATAGGACGAGAATTTAACAAGATAGAAATTAAAAAATTATCCTTCAAAGAACTACAAAAATCAATAAGGAAAGGAAAAATCATAGAAAACTATGGAATAAACCCTAAAATGGGAAAATACCATGAAACAGGATGTATCAAATGCTATAAATCATATACTATAGAAAAAGCATCAGAACAAAACATGAAATGCACATGTGGAGGACAAATAAAAAAAGGAGTACTCTCAAGAATCAGGGAATTATCCACATATGAACAGCCAATCCACCCAGAAAACAGGCCACATTATCAGTATATACTACCATTATCAGAACTGCTTAGCATGGTACATGATAAAGGAATAACAACAAAATATGTTCAAACAAGATATGATAATTTGATTAAAAAATTTGGCACAGAAATCAACATATTACTGGATACAGATATAGAACAAATAAGAAAAACAGACCCTTCACTTGCAAAAGTAATAAAATCTTATAGGGATAACACTATACAAATTACTGCAGGTCGTGGAGGACAATACGGTAAACTTAAAACAATTTAAAAAAAAAGTTTGGGATTGAAGTTATATTTTAACTTCTTCATAAACAAGGTCTATTGCTTTAGGAATTGCTTCTAAAACTTTGTCGGTTAATCCGTATTCAACAAATGGTGAAGATACTTTTTCTGGTTGACAGGCTATGATTACTATTTCTACTTCTTGTAGCTCTTCAAGAGGATCTGCTACTGAAACAGAGTGCGGGTCTTGATATTTTCCTTGAGGAACATCATCTTTAGATAATATTTTAACATCACCCGGTTGTCCTCCGAAGTCTGCAATGTCTATTATAACTATTTTTTTCCATAATGGGTTTGGTAATGAAAATATGTAATGTGGAGCACTAGTTCCTGCATCTATTGTCATTACATTGGATGGTAATGGTCTTTCATCTAAGTGTTTTTCAATTTCATCTATTGTTGCCGGACCGAATCCATCATCTTTAAACAGGACATTTCCACATCCTACTACTAAAATTTCTGCGTCGTATGCCATTTTATTATCACCATTTTTTTCTATGTATTAATTTTTAGTTTTTAATCTTTTTAATCATTTTCCTATTGGACAGTAACATTTCATGATTTTTTTTTCTTCACTTGGACTTAGTGGTTTTTCAAGTTTTGTATGATACCATGCCAGTTGATATTTTTTATTTTCCGGATTTTGGTATAATGCATAACCCTCATTTTCATCATACATTAACATTATCCATCTATCTGAACCAAGTAATGTTTTATAAATTTTACAAGTAAACCTATTATTTTCGTCATCCTTATTAAAATATGCATAACAATTAGGAATACTAATCATTTCTTTGGGTAACATTTCATTATTTTTATACTTGTATTCATGTAATAATTCTTCAACTTCAGAAAATTTTAAACATGAAAACTTTTCATCATCAATTACAATATCTAAAAAAACATTGTCATCAGAAATTATCATAACAATCACATCAAAAATAGGAATAAAAGAAAATTAGAAAGGGGAACAAAGAAAATTATTTATTTAAAGACTCCTTAACCTTATCAAAGAAGCCCGTTTTAGCATGAGAAATTTCTTCCCCACTAACATCAGCAAATTCTTTAAGTAAATCTCTTTGTTTATCGGATAACTTTTTAGGAACAACAACATGAACTTTAACATATAAATTACCTTTACCGGACCAGTTCACGTGTTTAATACCTTCTCCTCTAAGTTTAAATGTTGATTCGGTCTGAGTACCTGCAGGGATTTTAACGGTAGCAGTACCACCATCTATTGTAGGAACTTCAACTTCTGATCCCAGACAAGCCTGCACATAACTTATATCTAAATCATAGTATAAATGTTGACCATTTCTTTCAAATAAGTCATGATGTAAAACATTAATGGTAATGTATAAATCTCCAGCAGGAGCACCATTAAGGCCATCATCACCTTCACCTGCAACTCTTAACCTACTGCCTGTTTCAACACCAGCAGGAATAGGTATTGATATCTTGTTTGTAGTACGGGTTAAACCTTTTCCATGACATTCAGTACAAGGAGTTTCAATAATTTTTCCTTCACCTTTACATTGAGGACATGGGGATACTGTTGAAAATTGTCCTAAAGGTGTGTTCTGGACTTGTCTGACTTGTCCTGAACCATTACATGAGGTACATGTTTTTGATGAAGTACCTGGTTCTGAACGTTCTCCATGACAGTGTGGACAACTTTTAAGGTGAGTAATATCCAAGTCTTTTGAAACACCATTAGCAACTTCTTCTAATGTAATATCAATAGTATGTGCTATGTCTCTGCCCCTGTCATTTCTTCTGTTTGGTGCACCTCCAAATCCGAATAAATCTTCAAAAATGCTACCAAATCCGCCTTGACCTCCACCAAAGCTGAAGTTACCGAATATGTCTTCAAAGTTTATGTTGTTGAATATGTCTTCTTGGCTAAATCCATCCATTCCTGCGTGACCAAACTGATCATATCTCTGTCTTTTTTCATCATCAGATAATACTCCGTATGCTTCACTTAACTCTTTGAATTTTTCTTCAGCATCAGGGTCATCCTTATTAACATCTGGATGGTATTTCATTGCAAGCTTTCTGTAAGCTTTTTTAATGGTTTTTTTGTCAGCGTTTTTATCAACGCCTAAAACATCATAATAGTCTCGTTTATCTGCCATTGATTTTCCCCTTTTTAATTTATAAAAAAAATAGTTAAGGAATATTTTTTTCCTTAACTATAATCGTTCACGTCTATATTGGATATATTGTTTTTGTAGTTAATTAATTAATTGTTTAATTTATTTTTTTTCAAAGTCAACATCAATGGTGTCATCATCATCTGTTGGTTGTTGGTTGTTAGCATTATCTTGTTCTGCTTGTTGTTGAGCTTGAGCAGCTTGAGCAGCTTGTTGATAAATTTCTGCTCCAATTTCTTGGATGGTTTTATCTAATTGTTCTGATTTTTCTTTAATTAAATCAATGTCATCTTTTTCTATTGCGTCTTTAAGTTCTGCTTGTTGATCTTTGAGTAATTTTTGTTTGTCTTCAGATAATTGTTCTTTAAGTTCTTCTAAAGTTTTGTCAGTAGTGTATACTAATGAGTCAGCGTTGTTTCTGATTTCAATTTCTTCTTGACGTTTTTTGTCTTCTTCAGCGTGTGCTTCTGCTTCTTTTACTTTTTGTTCTATTTCTTCATCGGATAGTTTGTTGGATGATGTGATGGTAATTTGTTGTTCTTTACCTGTTCCTTTGTCTTTTGCAGATACGTTGATTATACCGTTTGCATCAATATCGAATGTTACTTCGATTTGTGGTGTTCCTCTTGGTGCTGATGGAATACCTACTAGTTGGAATCTGCCAAGGGTTGTGTTGTCGTTTGCCATTGGTCTTTCCCCTTGTACAACATGTATGTCTACGCTTGTCTGACCATCTGCTGCTGTTGTGAATATTTGACTTTTCTTGGTTGGTATGGTTGTGTTTCTTTCGATGAGTTTTGTTGCTACTCCTCCCATGGTTTCAATACCTAAGGATAATGGTGTTACATCTAATAATACGAGGTCATCGATTTCTCCAGCTAATACTCCTCCTTGGATGGATGCTCCGGATGCTACACATTCCATTGGGTCAATTCCTCTTTCTACTTTTTGACCAACAAAGTCTTCTACGTATTTTTGGATGATTGGCATTCTTGTAGGTCCACCTACTAGGATGATTTTGTCAATGTCTCCGTTTGCCATTTTTGCATCGCTTATTGCTTGTTTGATTGGTGCTCCACATTTTTGTACAATGCCGTCTACTAGTTCTTCTAGTTTTGCTCTGGTTAGGGTCATGTTTAAGTGTAATGGTCCTGCTTGTGTTGCTGTAATGAATGGTAAGTTAATGTCTGTTGTGAGTGTTGTTGATAATTCAATTTTTGCTTTTTCTGCTGCTTCTCTGAGTCTTTGTGCTGCTTGGTCATCGTTTAATAAGTCAACGCCATTTTCTTTTTTGAATTCTTCTGCTAAGTATTTCATTAGAGCTGTATCCATGTCGGTTCCACCGAGGTTTGTGTCTCCGCTTGTTGATTTTACTTCAAAGATACCATCTCCGAATTCCATGATGGTTACATCTAACGTACCTCCACCTAAGTCGAATACTAATATGTTAACGTCTTCTTCGTCAGTTTTATCTAATCCATATGCTAGGCTTGCTGCGGTAGGTTCGTTTACTAATCTTAGTACTTCTAGTCCTGCTATTTTTCCTGCATCTTTTGTTGCGGTCCTTTGGTTGTCGTCAAAGTATGCTGGTACTGTGATTACTGCTTTTTGTACTGGTTCTCCGAGGAATGCTTCTGCATCTTTTTTGATTTTTTGTAGGATTAATGCGGATATTTCTTGTGGTGTGTATTCTTTTCCTTTGATGTTTACTTTGTAGTCTGATCCCATGTGTCTTTTGATTGCACTTATGGTGTTTTCTGGGTTTGTTACTGCTTGTCTTCTTGCAGGTTCTCCTACTAGCACTTCTCCGTCATCTGTGAATGCTACGTAACTTGGGAATGATTTTCCGTATTGTGTTGCTCCTTCTGCACTTGGTATGATTGTTGGTTTTCCGCCGATTAGTGCAGCTGCTGCTGAGTTACTTGTTCCTAAGTCTATTCCGATTACTTTTTCTTCTGCCATAAATATCACCTTATATCTTTTTTTTTAATTATTTATTATCGTAATTGTTATTATTTTTTACATACTTTTACTTTAGAGTAACGTATTACTTTTGAGTTTAGAGTGTAACCTTTTTGTAGGTCTTGTATTATTTCATTGTTTTCGTAGTTTTCGTTGTTTTCTGTCATTAGAGCTTCGTGTTTGAATGGGTCAAATTTTTGGTGTTCTGTTTCTATTGGTTCTACACCTTCTTCTTCTAAGATTTTGGTCATTTTTTTGTATATTAGTTCTACACCTTCTCTTAGGTTTTTATCTTCTTTGACTTCTAATGCTCTTTCTAAATCTTCGTAGGCCTCCAGTACTTTTAGTATTAGTCCTTCATTGGCATATTTTACGAATTCTAATCTTTCTTTTTCGGATCTTTTTTTGTAGTTTTCGAAGTCTGCATGTATTCTTTGTAGTTTGTCTTTGTATTGTTGTATTGTTTCTTCTTGTTGTTGTATTATGTCTTCTTCTGTTGGTTCTTCTGTTTCTTCTTGTGTTTCTTCTGTGTTTTCTGTTGTTTTTTCGATTTCTTCTTTTTCTATTTTTTTTTCTTCGCTCATTTATTCACCCTTATTTGTTTTATCATATAATTTTTTTTATTATTTTATTAGATTTAAGGGCTTAAACTATTATAGTAACCCTAAGTTATAAAAGTATTTTTTGTTAATTATAGATTAAATTTTTAAGTATTTAAAGTTAACGGTATTTTAGTTACCTTAGGTAACATTTATATATTGTAGTCAATATAATATTATACAGAAGTTTCAATTAAAAATCGAAGGTGATACTATGGATTTAGAAGCTGTTCTTGATGTAATCGGATGTAAAACACGACGTGATATACTTGCATTACTAACAGAAGAACCAAGATTTGTAAGTCAAATATCACAACAACTAAATGTAGGACAAAAAGCAATTATTGGACATCTTAAAGCAATGGAAGAATTAGGATTAATATATCCATCATTCCAAAAAATAGAAAGAGGAAGACCAAGAAAATACTATGAAATAACACAAGACATTGAAATAAAAATTTTCATCAAACCCGATTCAATCAATATGCATATGATGGGTGAAGAATTCACAGAATTATTCAATATAGAAGAAAGATTATACATGGGAGATCCAGATGCAATTGATGATTTAAAAACCGCAATAACAAAATATAAAAATGCTCTAAAATATGCTGAAGAACTACTTAATCAAGTAGAAAACCCAGAAAAACATAAAACTAGAACTATTATCACAGATATTACGAAAACTAAAGCAATACCGGAATTTAATAAAATTGATTAAAAAATCTTATATACTTTCTAATAATATATAATATATTATAAAACGTTATATAATAGACAATTATTTAACACATAGTGTTCTGCTAACAAATAATCAATAAGGTGAAATGATGGATAAAAAAATTATATTGTCCGTCTTAATAGTAGCTCTTATAGGTATTGTGGCAGCTACCTATCAAATCAATCCTGGTCAAGAAATATTAAATCCTCTTGCCAGTGTAAATACTGAAGATACACCAGTAACAGAGGTTTTAACAGCACCAGAAGAAAGTCAACAAAAAGCTCAAACAGATGCTAACACTCA
This sequence comes from Methanosphaera sp. ISO3-F5, assembly GCF_034480035.2. Lineage (NCBI taxonomy): Archaea > Methanobacteriati > Methanobacteriota > Methanobacteria > Methanobacteriales > Methanobacteriaceae > Methanosphaera > Methanosphaera sp. ISO3-F5. The sequence goes on along the minus strand of NZ_CP118753.2, from coordinate 2,443,665 downwards.
AGCTAAACAACAAGCTCAAGCAGAAGCTCAGGCTCAACAAGCTAAAGATGAAGCAAAAGCTCAGCAACAGGCTCAGCAACAATCTGAGAATACACAACCTGATAGTTCAGCAGCAGGTGCTACATCCCAAAGTAGCATAGTAAACTCAGAAAATCCTGTAACTATACCTAGCTCAGCTACAAATAGTGAATCAGCTTCAAGCAGTTCTGATTCAGGTTCCTCTTCTAGCAGTGATAATGCTGGTAATTCAGGTTCCTCATCATCAGATTCTGGAAGTGCTTCATCAGCCAGTACTTCAACTAGTGATAGTTCTTCTGCTAATAGTGGTTCAAATACTAATGGTAGTTCTTCTACCGGTGCTGATTCAAGTACTAATGGTAGTTCTTCTACTGGTACTGATTCAAGTACTAATGGTAGTTCTTCTACTGGTACTGATTCAAACGCTAACGGTTCCTCATCATCTTCTGGAAATGATCGTCCTGAAGGAGATGAAGTTGTAACTGATTCATCTGTGGATGATAATACCTGGTCTGAAGTAAATTCAGTAGTTCAAGGTGCACAAAGCAACTTTGCATTTGGAATTTATGCTGATAGGGAATCATGTTCAGTAGATGAAAACGGATTATATTCTGTAAAAGTTTATAATTCTGATAATAATGCATTGGTTGGAACTTTATTTATTAACATTAATAAAAACAGTAATGAATATGGTCAATGGTATTTAATTGATGTTAATGGGGATTATCAAGGAAAAGATGTTGATCCTAGTAGGGTCAATTAATCATGTATAATTTTAGGTAGTACTACAAAGTATAAGACAATTAAGACAAAATGTCAATTGACAAAATGGTTGAGATTAATTTTTTTCTCAAAACCTTTTTTTTAATAATGGTTTAAATCGCTTATTTAATTTAATAAAAAATATATACTATTATTATTAAATATTTGATTATAAACTTTTAAGGATTTAATAAAATCGAGGTAATATTATGGATTTTGTACCAATAGTTGCATTAATTATAGTTGCAATGATTATAATTACATTAATCGGTCATTTATTAGGACGTTCAATAGAGTAAGTATGTTCTAATAATATTTTTCTCTTTTTAAACATCTCTTTTTAAAATTAGCTATTCTTTTTTTATCAGACTTTTATTATTTAATACGGATTTGGGGGGATTCGAACCCCCGATCTTCAGATTAGGAGTCTGATGCCCTATCCAGGCTAGGCTACAAACCCATATCTAATATATTTATATTAATTATAATAATTTAAGTAAATTATGTTTTTAAAAATAGTTATTAAGTTAATATGAGCGGACCTGGTGGGAGTTGAACCCACGGCCTCGGGATTAGAAGTCCCGCGCCCTATCCAGGCTAGGCTACAGGCCCCTATTAAAACTTATGTTACTATTATTATGGTATATCATTCATCCTTTTTATACTTTATGGTTACTACTATGATTTCACTTTCTTAAACATATCTTATTTCGGATTTAATTTATATGTATTATGTTGATAACTTTTTTCATTTGGAGATAAACTATTTTATAGTATAATTTATATACCTTAATAATAGTTAAAAAATTTACAAAAAATTAAGGAGATTTCATGTTTCAAATACTGCCATTTATAATAATTATTTTGGCTTCATTACTTTTTTTTAACAACTCTAAAAGTTATGTTAATAAAACAGTTTCTATTGTAATCCCTGCATTTAATGAAGAAAAATCAATAGGTCATGTTTTAGAAACAGTGAAAAAAGTAAGTGAAATAACTCAGATAATAGTTGTTGATGATGGATCAACGGATAACACATCAAAAATAGTTTCTAAATTTAATGATGTCATACTATTGAAGCATGAAAAAAATAAGGGCAAAGGTTCTGCAATGAAAACAGGACTTAAAAAAGTAACAAATGAAATAGTTCTTTTTTTAGATGCAGATTTATCTGAAATTAATCAGTATCAAGTTGAAGCTATAATTAAACCTATACTTGAAGGTAATGCCGATATCACTAAAACAAAATTTAAACGAGAAGCAGGTAGGGTAACAGAATTAACAGCAAAACCTTTATTACAATTCTTTTTTCCAGAATTAAATTTTGATCAACCATTAAGTGGTCAATTTGCTGCAATAAAAAGTTTTTTAGATAAGATTGACTTAGAGCATGATTATGGTGTAGATATAGGTATTGTATTGGATGCTGATGCACAGGGTATGAGGATTGAAGAGGTTGATATAGGTAATATGGTTCATGAAATGTCAACCCTTCAAGAACTTAATATAATGGCTAATGAGGTAGTTAGAACTATTGTTGATCGTGCTATCAGTTATGGTAGATTAACTTTGGTTGATGATTTAGGTAATGCTATAAGAATGGAAATAATGGGTTTATCTCTTATTACATTCGGTATATTCGGATTATTTTTTATTAAATATATGGGTACTCTTGTTTCTGCTCTAGTAATTTTGTTAGGATTGTTTATTTCATTGTTTTATATTTTTAAGATTATTCGAATGTCTTTTAGAATGTATAAGCAGACTAAAATTCCTACGTTACAGATTTTTAAATCGTTTATGCGTATGCATTTTCCGGTTGTTATATCTGTGATTATATTATTTGCTATTGTAGTTTCATTATTGGGTTCTGTTAACATTTCTTCTAATGAAATTTCTATTGAACCAGCCAGTAAGAATCTTGTGATTTCAACTGTTAGTCAACCTAGGAGTAGTGTTGATGTAAGGGGTCCGTATACTGTTGAAAGTGCTCTTGAAAATGAACAGCATCTTATTCGTTTATCAAATTCTGCTCTTAATACGTTACAGGCGCATTATGGTGATTTTATGTATATTGATGGTAAGTCTTATCAGTTGGAACAGCCTGTTGGTAATGAAAATGATTTAATCAGGATTTCTGAGGATCCAAGGAAAGTCTTGGATATTGCTACTGAAACTGTTGTGAGGGATAGTGATTTAAGGGGCTTGTTTGAAAATACTTATCTTGTCCGTAATATTCATAATGATGAAGTTGCTAATATTGAAGCTGATGGTAATCAAACTAAATTGGATATTATTAATAATACTACTGTAAATGTTGTTTCTCAGATTACTACTCAGGCTAGATCTGCTAAGATTTTATCGGTTTATGTTAATAATACTAAGGTTGCTCAGGTAACGGGTTCTTTTGTGAATGGAACTTATCTTTTCAGTGTTAATAATGAGACAGTGGATAGTTTTGATTTGAACTCTTCTAGTCATGGCTTATTGTATAATGGTACATGTGATGGTCAATATGTAGAGGTTGTGGTGGAAAGTTCTGATGCTAATTCAACTAATTTGTTTGCTGATTCATCTTCCAAGTTCAGATTTTTAAATATTAATATTTAATTTTCTATTTTTTTTAATGTTTTCTATTTTTTTAGTTATTTTTTTGTATATTTTTTATTTTTTAGTTATTTTTTTAGAAATGTTTAAATATAATGTTGTGTATATTATTGTTTATGGTACAAATATTTTAAACATTTTTTAATTTTTCAGTATTTTTTGTTTTTAATGTTTAAATATTGTATCATATATTGTATTTTTGTATTAAGTTAAAAAACATACCATAAAAACCTCTTAAAAATAGTCAAAGTAGTTAGTTAAACATATTCAAATAGTTCAATATTGTTCAAAAAAAGTAGAAAAATGGAAAAAATAATGATATTACATATAAAGTTAAGTATCCCGAAAATTGTTTTGTTATCACCATTAATGTAATATTATTAGATGTTTTTTAACTAGGGATACTTACTCCCCTATTCTATAAAAAATTTCAGACATATATTGCAAGTGTAACTTCACAACAAAAAAGAAACACTACACCCTTAATCATCAAGAGTAAAACTCACTCTTTCATAATCATCTAAATTATGGAACGATTTGGTAGCATCAACACCAATTTTTGTAGTAGTACCATCAATTTCAGCAACAGGATCTAATGATGACCCCCTAGCTTTAGGAATAATGAAAATATCATCATCACCCTTAACACGAGTACTAATAGCATACTCCACATCAACAGGATCAAAAATATTAATATCCTCATCAACAATAACACAATGTTTCAATGAAGGATGAGCAGATAATGCAGCCATCATAACATTTTTAGCATCACCCTCAGTTTGTTTCTTAATAGATACCACAGCATGTAACCAACAACAACCACCCTCAGTTAAAACAACATTCTGCACAGTTGGCAAAGTATTCTTAACACTATTATAAATACGTGGCTCCTGTGGCAAACCCTGTAACAACTTATGTTCATTACCAGCAGGAAGAATTGCATGATAATATGGATCATCTTTATAATGCATCCTACTTAATTCTATAACAGGTTCATCCCTAATTTTATCATAAGTATCAGTTAAATCAACAAAAGGACCTTCACTTTTTCTCACATTAGGCAAAATCCTACCTTCAAGTAAAATCTCACACTCAGGAGCTTCAATATCAACACTTTCACATTTAACTAAAGTTAAATTACCATCTTGGAAAGTATTAGCAACCTCCAACTCATTTTCAGAAATAGGAATACTGGTAGTACTAGCAAGTAAAGTAGAAGGATTCAGACCAATAGCAATAGCAACCTCCAAAGGTTTACCTAACTCTTCAGCTCTCTTATAATAAGTATATAACTGTCTAGGAACAATCCTAATACCTAACTCAGTATCTGAATGAACCAACATTCTATGAATAGAAGCATTAGTCAATCCAGTATCCGGATCCTTAGCAATAACAATTCCGGCAGTAATATATTTGCCCTTATCCTTAGGATAATGTTTCAGGATAGGAAGTTTACTAAGATCTGCATTTTCATTATTTGGATAAACATCATCAAAATTTTTAACATCACTAATTTTAGTAGGATTACCTGTAGCATCAATAATATTTTCAGTAATTTTATCCACACTAGTATTAATTGAATTAGCAATCTTTTCTCTCGTATTACAAATACCAGATATGATATTCATATCAGAACCTTTAACATTAGTAAAAACTAAGGTATCCTTAGGATGTCTCTTTAAAATAGAAGTAATTTCATATTCAGTGGAAACTTCATCATCAATTTCTATAATATTATCATTAATTTCATCAATCAAACGGGACATATCTATTCTCCTCTTTATTCATAGTATACATTTCTATGTAATGTTTTCATAAACTGTAACAATTCATTTCTAATATCATCATCATATATTGAAAATATTCTGGCAACAAATAAAGCAGCATTTTCACCAGCATCTAATCCCATAGTAGCAACAGGTACTCCAGGGGGCATTTCAATCATACTTAATAATGAATCAACACCAGATAATCTTGTAGTACATGGAACCCCTATAACTGGCTTGGTTGTTAATGAAACAATAGCACCTGTAAGGATTGTTGATAAGCTACTGACTGCAATATACAAGTCAACATTTTCATCAATATCCTCAATATATTTTTCAAGTTTATATGGATCTCTAGTAGCAGAAATTACCTTATATTCACATTTAATTTTAAGAGTTTCAAGTGTCTGAATAATTTTACGCACAGTTTCCATATTAGAATAATTTCCAGAAATTATCACAACTTTAGTATCATCATCTAAATTATATTCTTTATCTATTGATACAACTTCCTGTTTATTCAAGGCTGTTTTCCTATAATGTTTGCCTGCTATTTTTTCAATAAGTTCTTCCTCTGATTTCTGCATCTTAGCATTATATGCATTTCTTTTTTCTTTCAGTACATTTTTCATTTCTTCATCATTACATGCAATAATCTGACATGCCAGCCATGCAGCATTATCTCCTCTGTCAATACCCATAGTAGCTATAGGTGTTCCCAGCTGCATTTCTGTAGAAGATAATAATGAATCTAAACCACCTAATTTCACATCTACCGGAACAGCAATAACCGGTTTTGTTGTGTATGCTGCAACTACTCCAGGTAAATGAGCAGCCAATCCAGCAATTGCTATTATAACTTCTACTTCTTCTGTTTCATTTACAATTATTTCTTTTAATCTTTGATGTGTTCTGTGTGCAGATGCTACACGTAAATCATAGTTAATGTTCATTTCTTCAAATACATTCACAGCCTTTTGAGCTACCTTATAATCTGATGCACTTCCCAGTACTATCATTACTTTACTTTGACTAATTATATTGCCCCCATCATACATTGTCTAAACTTTATCATTATATTATATTGTGTTTTTATTCCTATTTTTAAATTTGTAATTTTACTTAGTAAAAGATATAATTTATAAATAACATACTACTTATTATATTTAAACAAAAGGATGATAGTTATGGACATGATATTTACATCAGAACAAATATTCATACTAATACTAGCCGTAATTTTTCTAATAGCAGTAATAGTCATAGTAATCGAATGGCGTAAAAGCACAGTCTCAAAAAATGATATCAGATTGCTAGAAAAACAAGCTGAACTTAAGAAAATTGAATTAGTCGAAAAAGACTTGGAAAGTAAGCAGAGAAAAGAAAGTTTTGCAGACTTATCTGAAGAGGACCAGGAAAAGTTAAAACAAATTAGATTAAACACATCCGAAATAGCTGCTAAAGTAGGTTTACTAAGTACTCAGGTTAGTGAAAGAGTAGAACAGTTAGAAGCTAAAAATGAACTAGTTAAACTAAAAAAATTATCTGTTGAATTAGATAAGAAAGAAAAAGAGTTAAATGATTTACTTAATGAATAGGAGTTGAAACTATGGATCCTGCAACAATACTTGCAATAATAATATTAGTCGTTGCTATTCTCATATTATTATATTATTATTTACAATCAACCAACAATCCAGTTTATCAAAATATTCATGCTCAAGCTTCAGGAATATCAAATCGTGTTGCTCAAGAAGAATATGTTGCAAACATATCTGAAAAAGTAAATGGATTCAGTGATAAATTCAAGGATAGAGTTCAGGATGATGATGAAGAACATATATCAAAAACAGATGCTATGTCTAAGAAGATATCTCAATTTATTGATGAACAGAGTGAACAAGTCATTGAAGACTGGAATCTTGCAACTCATAAAGATTTGGATCAAATCATTGAGAGATGTGATGCATTAAATGATGATTTTTCATCATACAAGGAAAGTAATGATGCACGCGTGTCTGAATTAGAGCAACGTGTTAATAAAATTAGTGATGAACTTTCAGAATTGAAAAAGTAGTCATTAAAAATTCTCTTTTTTTTAAAAAAATTATTTAATTATATTAAAGTTTTTTGGTATGCTAAGAGTAATCCACTTCATGTTATACCACAGCATTTATCTTAGCAAGTTACCTTGTAATAATTTTACATGTTTACTTTTGCACTACGTGGATTGTTCGTTTCATCGATTACTAATGTTAAGCTAATCAACCCAATTGTATCATCTATTATTGCTTGATTATAGTCTATCGTATCGTTTCTATCACAGGGTCACACTTCTCAGTGTACGTCAATGAAGAGCGTCACGTCTTTTAATCATAGTGTGTGGAATTTCCTCAGTAATAATTACCGTTAGCTGTGCTTTAGCTTACCAAAAAAAATAGATTAATAATATAATATAGTAGCGGGGCCTAGATTTGAACTAGGGCTCTCGGGGTTATGAGCCCCGCGGGATCACCAGACTACCCCACCCCGCTATTGCAATAAAAATAACTGCTCTGTAAAGAGCTATATAAATTTAAGTATGAACTTATATATAAACTTATCTATTCAAATATATACTATGATAAATAAATATGATAGTAGTGATGTAAAATGTTGGAAAAATATGAAAAAGCTGGTAAAATAGCAGCAAAGGTTCGAAAACAAGCAGCAAAAAAAGCAACAGCTGGAATGAAAGTAATAGACTTAGTTAACTGGATAGAATCTGAAATAAAAAGTACAGGGGCAGGTTTATCATTTCCATGCAATGTGTCAATAAATCAAATAGCAGCTCATTACACATCACCACCAAATGACGACACATTATTATGTGAAGGAGACATAGTAAAAATAGATCTGGGAGCAGAAGTAGACGGATACATATCAGATACAGCAGTAACAGTAATAATAGAAGGAGACAATGCAGAACCAGTAGATGAAGAAGGAAACCCTCTAAAAATGCCCGGAAGATTGGATGATGGAAATCCAACAGTAACAGAAGACGAAATAGAAGAACGTCACGCAATCAAAGATGCATCAAGCAGCGCATTAGAAAATGTAATAAGCATCATAAAAGATGGAGTAAGCTTAGAAGACATAGGAAGAGTAGTACAGGAAACAATGCATTCCAAAGGATACACCCCCATAGTAAATCTAAGCGGACATAGCCTAGAACAATATAACCTACATGCAGGTTTATCCATACCAAACTATCCAGAAAAAAGTTCAGTAATTCTAAAAGAAGGAGATCATGTAGCAATAGAACCTTTTGCAACAAATGGAGTAGGAATGGTAAATGACATACCACACCATTACATATACTCCTACCTCAGAACAAGACCATTAAGACAACCAGATGCAAAAAAATTACTAAAAACAATACGAGAAGATTTCACATACTTCCCATTTGCACAAAGACACCTAATGGAAGGATACGATGAACACAAACTAAACAGAGCAATGAGACCACTAATTACATCAAGATCAATATACCCATACGCTGCTTTAAAAGAAAAAACAGACGGAATGGTTGCACAAACAGAACATACAATAATAGTAGAAAAAGATGGATGCAAAGTTACCACACTATAAATATTTTTAACAAAATTTATTTATTATTAAAAAAAAAGATTTAACTAACTTAAAAAGATTTTAATAAACAACAATATAAAAGTGATTTAAATGAATGAAACAGTTGGTATGATTTTATGTGGAGGTTTTGGAAAAAGACTCAGACCAGTTACTGAAACAGTACCAAAACCACTCGTAGAACTCAAAGAAGATTATACTATATTAGACAAACAATTATTCGACTTTAAAAGTGCAGGAGTAAACAAAGTAATACTTTTAACTGGATTTTTAGGTGAAAAAATAGAAGAACGCTATGGAAACAATTACATGGGCGTTGAAGTGGAATACGTTAAAGAAGAACAACCACTAGGAACACTTAATGCTATAAGATTAGGTATGGAACATATGGATGACGGAGTTCAATGTGTAATCCGAAATGGTGACGTTGTAGCTGATCTAAGTATTAAAAAAATGATAGAAGACGGAGAAAAAAGTCCATTCGACTTCAACATATTTATCACACAAATGACTTCACCATATGGAATAGTAGAACTCAGTGGAGACAAAATTGTTTCATTTAAAGAAAAACCATTACTAGATTATTATATAAATGGTGGAATATACTTCTCAAAAGGAAAATTAGACTTTGGAAACTATAAAACTGGAGACATAGAAAAAACATTATTCCCAGAACTTGCCAAAGACAAAAAATTAGGATACTACAAAGAAAACGGTTTATTCTGGATGGCAGTAGATACCAGTAAAGAATTACAACAAGTACAAGAAGAATACGAAAACAGGGAAGACAAACCATGGGGATACGAAAAAATACTCATATACACAGAAAAATACCTTACCAAGGAATTATTCATTAAAGAAGGGTATCAGACAAGTTTCCATTACCATCCAAACAAGGATGAAACAATGTACATAGTAAGCGGTAAAGGATACATAGAATTTGAAGACTCAAAACAATACTTCGGAGCAAAAGATACGGTAAGAATAGAACCAAACACTCCACACACTATCGTGGCCATAGAAAACACTGTATTACATGAAGTATCAACACCGGATCTTGATGACACAATAAGAATCAAAGATTTCTATGATTCCCAAACACCATCTGGTGACCGATAATTCTCTTTCTCTCTTTTTTAGGTTGTGTTATTATTAATGATATTGTTATAGTAGATTATGGAAGCGGTAATCTACGCAGTATTTACAATGCTTTTAACCGTATAGGTGTGAATGTAAAAGTATCCTCTGATAAGGATGTGCTAACTGATGCTGAGGCTCTTATAATTCCAGGTGTAGGATCTTTTGGAGTTGCTATGAATAATATTTCTCCTTTTGCAGACATTATTAAGGATCATGTGGATTCAGATAAACCATTACTGGGTATATGTCTTGGTTTACAGGTATTATTTGAATCTAGTGAGGAAACAATTGATGCTCCTGGTTTGGGCTTGTTAAAGGGTGATGTTAAACGTTTTAATTTGGATTCTAATTTTAAAATTCCTCATATGGGGTGGAATCAAATTAAAATCAATGATACTTCAGATAATAATCTAAGTATTCTTGAAGGAGCTGATAATGAGTATATGTACTTTGTTCATTCTTATTATATTAATCCGAGTGATACGGAATATATAACTGCATATACTGATTATGCTTTTGATGTTCCTGTTGCTATTGGTAAGGATAATCTTTTTGCACTTCAATTTCATCCTGAAAAGAGTGGAAGGGCAGGTTTAAGTATTTTGAAGAATTTTGTTAATCTTATAGATTAACTCCTTTTTTATGAAAATTTTTATATATTGGTATGATAAAAATAATATCATACTTTTTTAATAAAAAGTATTAATAAAGTGATTTTATGGACATAGAAAATTACGTGAAAAAATGCATACACGAATCAAAAACAGAAAAAGAAACAATAGAAAAACTTTCAACAATAATCCGATTCTACAAAAACATAAACCAAACACAATCAACAAAACTATCACAAGCAGTATACGAAGAAGTACAAATAACAGAACAACTCGAAAAAAACCAAATACTAACATACCCAAAAACCAACATACACATGGGAGAATTCGGAGTAGGATCACGCGGACAAGGAGACTTCTATGTTCACAGCAAAATCGCAGAAATAATAAAAAATACCAAAACATCATCAATAGTCAACCCCACAGCACAAGATGATGGAGGAGTAGTAAAAATAGATAAAAACACACAATACGTTACCACAGCAATAGATGGAATACATTCAAGACTAGGCGACTACCCCTTCTTAGCAGGTTTCCATACAGCAAGAGCAACACTACGAGACGTATGTGTAATGGGAGCTAAACCAGTAGCACTAATAAGTGACATACACCTAGCAGATGACGGAGACATAGCAAAAATATTAGATTATACAGCAGGAATATGTGCAGTAAGTGAACTAACCAATGTCCCCCTAGTATCAGGCAGCACACTAAGAGTAGGAGGAGACATGGTACTCGGAGACAGACTAGTAGGAGCAGTAGGAGCAGTAGGAACCTCACCAAAAAAGCCCACAGCAAGAAGCGAATCAACCAACGGAGACATAATACTAATGACAGAAGGATCAGGAGGAGGAACAATAACCACAACAGCAATCTACAACAACATGCCCCAAGTAATCATGGAAACACTAAACGTACAATTTATCAAAGCATCAAACCTACTAAACCCAATAAACGAAATCCATGCATTAACAGATATAACCAACGGAGGAATCAACGGAGATGCCAACGAAATAAATAAAACAACAGGACTCGGAATACATTTATACGAAGAAAAAATAATAGAATTAATAAATCCCAAAGTATACGAAATGTTAAAAACTTTAAACATAGACCCATTAGGAGTATCAATCGACTCCCTAATGATAATAACTCCAAAAAACACTGCCGATAAAATAATCAAAACATTAGAAAAAGAAAACATCAAATCCGGAATAATAGGCTATGTCAACAACACAGGAAAAACAACCATACAAAAAAGCACGGGAGAAATACAAGAATTAGTTCCCAAATTCAGAGAAGCAGCATACACTCCAGTAAAAAAAGTAGTAGATGAAATAAAAACTATAAACTTCGAAGAAGGAAAACAGGAAATAGATAAAGTAACAAGAGAAGTTATCTCAAAAAAAGAAGATATAGTGAGGTGGATACAGAACAAACATGAATGAAAATGGACAATTTCTATTATATGATGCATTAATATCGCTATTACTAATATTTATAGTTATAATAGCAATGTTTTATGTACTAAATCAAGAAGAAGACTTCACGCCAAATAATAATGAAGTAACAGATAGATTAAACATATTATCTTCCTACTCAGTAAACGGCAAAAATATACTACTAAAAGTAGAAGAAAACGATTCAATATCTAAAAAAACAGTAACAGATATATTATCAGATAAAGAATATATTCTAGACGATTTAACAACAAATCAGACAATACTAAGCAATTATTCTACAAATCATAAAAATAGGATAAGTGCAAAAAAAGTTATCGAAGAACATGAGTTTAGATTAACTTTCTGCAGTTAATCTACAACTTTAGGCTTAGTTTTCCTTCCTTTTTTTCTTATAACTTCTTTAATTATAAGATTCATAGGTGTTCTTTCACCATGAGCCTTAGTATTTCCTTTCTTAATATTTTTAATAATTTCATCCACAGAATCACAATCAGGAATCTCAGTATAACAACGAGCTATACCCTTAGGAAAATGAGCATCACTAGCACCAATTTCTGGTATATTATCTTTTTCAGACACTTTCTTTGCCAAATAGTTAGATGCACCCAATATGAACCGTGAATTCTTAGTTTCCATAGCATCCACATCCAAACTTCTTACAATATCTCCAATTCCACTCCTATAAAAACAGTATGGATGAGCAGCTATAGCTATTCCCCCATTGTCATGAATCTGATCAATTGTTTCTGCAGGAGTTTGCATTGGTTTAATATAATCAGTTATACCTAATGCTACTATATGACCTTCAGTACTGCTTACTTCTTCTCCAGGTATCAATATTAAACCATCATGTTCTAATTTTCTAATAGCCCAAGTTCCCTCTATTTCATCATGATCTGTTATTGCAATTGCATTCAAACCAACTTTCTGACTATATCTAATAATTTCCTCTAAAGGAGTTATGGAATCTTTTGAATATTTACTATGTATATGTGTATCTATTTTCATAATATCTTCCACCCGCATTGAATTACTTATTATCCAGTACTGTTAAAATAGGCAGTTAAATTATACTTTGTAATTTATATTTTAATATTTTTTTGGCTCAGTAGAAATCGGTGTTGTCAAGATGTGTGGTGAAGTTACCTTTTTCATCATAAAAATGCGTTTCGAGAATCCCATCTTTCAAGATTCAAATTTAGTCTAGATAAAAATCCACGTAATGTTTTAAATTTATTTTTTAAAGATTTCGGTGCAAGATCACCAAAAATACGCTCAATCCAATTACTAGTACGTTCAATAAAACTATCTTCAAGAAACATAGTTAAATAACGAGAATAAGGACGAATCTTTTTATCAACAATCTCATTAATAACATCCGGAAACTCTTCACGCCTACTAAAAATATTATCCAATATATCTAATACTTCAAATCTATTTTCTACTTCGTAAATTTGATAAAGTTCTTCCAAATATTTTTTTTATATTCCATATGGGTCTCTTTTTTGATATTGTTCTCTTTTACATGATTGTATAAGTATTTATTGATGTTTTGTTTTGCATGGAATTCACAGAATTGGTGTTTGAATCCTAAATCTTGTATTGGTTTTCTATAAGCAATATGTAAGTCAGTTGTAATTGCTTTTACGTGGTTGATTAAGTGTAGCATTCCGTAAGAAATTATAAACTTCAGTACTGTTTTCTTCTTTAACTATTTTATAATCCACAAGTGTTTTATGATGTACATCAAATAATGCAAAGAAATAAACATAATTATCACTAATTTCATCTATTTTAACCCATAAACTATCAAATACATAATATCCAGAATAATTTTCTATATTAGACTCATATTTAATACTATAATCGACTATAATGTCCTGTACTTCCTGGTAAGATAAGTATACATTATGAATTCTTTTCATGATTTTCCTGTATTCTACGAACTGGAGTACCACAAATAGCATAGTAATTCTATATTATCTTCATAATGCGCCTGAAAACACTGAATTTACTATCAACTACACTATTAATATCTGCAGAAAAACCTTTACCACAATTACGACATTCATAACGTTTAATATGAGCACCAACATTACCAAAAACATTCAAAACAAGTTTTTTAGGATAATAACCATCTTCAACAACATGTTTAGAACCACAATGAGGACAATAACTCCTAAATTGAGTAAAAACAACACCATCTTTAGTTTCAAAAACTTTCAAATTATTAGTAATCTGAGATAGCTTAGATTTCACATAATCATCAGCAAAAGTAACTGGAAGATCATCATCAAAATAATTATCCAAATAATCTACAATTAAATCTTTACAATCAACAGATAATAAATTTACACATTCATCATCAGTATTATCTTTTCTAATAACATCAACCAATGGTTCACTAAAAAAACCGTCAAATTTAAGTTGATGACTAACATAATTAGTAATAGGAGAGTTATTTTCTTGTTTTATAATATAATATCCATCCTTTTTACTATAAAAACTTTATTATCACTTATTTTTTAAAACACGCCCCAAGGGGCGAATAAAACTAGTAAAAATTAACATTTAAAAAGAATTAAAAAAAGTATTACTTTTTTGCTAAAAAGTAACTGAAAATTCATCACCACACATTCTGACTACATCCACTTGTATAGTCAATTATATTATTGAAAAATAACATATATATTATCATTATAATAAAAATTTTAATCCAATATCTAATGATCTACAATGGATCATTATCAAAAATATAATGGAGAATAACTTATGTATGAAATAGGAGAAGCTTTAATTGGTGATGGGCCTGAATTAGCTCATATCGATTTAATAATTGGAGATAAAAATGGTCCTGTAGGAACAGCATTTGCAACAAATATGGCAAGCATGTCTGTTGGACATACACCATTGTTATCTGTTATAAGACCTAACTTACCAACAAAACCTGCAACACTTATTGTACCTAAAGTAACAGTACAAAACTTGGATGATGCAAGTAAAATTTTTGGTCCGGCTCAAACAGCAGTTGGAAGGGCTGTGGCTGATGCTGTAGAAGAGGAAATTATTCCAAGAGATATGGTTGAAGATTTAGTTCTAATGGTTAATGTTTTCATTGATCCTTCTGCTAAAGATTATCGTAAAATTTATCAATATAATTATGGTGCTACAAAACTTGCAATTAAACGTGCATTTGATAAATATCCATCTGTTGATAAAGTATTAGCTGAAAAAGATAGGGGAACACATCCAATAATGGGATTCAAGGCTATGAAATTATGGAACCCACCTTACTTACAGGTTGCATTAGATCTTGATAATGAAGATAAAATGCGTAGTATTATAAGAGATTTACCAAAACGTGAAAGAATTTTAATCGAAGCTGGTACTCCTCTAGTTAAGAAGTTTGGTGTAGAAATTATTAGTAAAATTAGGGAAGAAAGACCTGGTGCTTTTATTATTGCTGATTTAAAAACATTAGATGTTGGAAGAGTTGAAGTTAAAATGGCTGCTGATGAAACTGCTGATGCGGTTGCAATTTCTGGTTTAGGTACTAATGAATCTATTGAAAAGGCTATTCATGAATGTTCTAAACAGGGAATTTATTCTATTCTTGACATGATGAATGTACAGGATATTCCGGCAAAACTTGAACAACTTAAATTAAAACCTAATATTGTATTATTACATAGAAATATTGATTCTGAAACTATGAATGATAATGATAATGAGCAACAATCTGAATGGGGTAATATTAGGGATATTAAATCTAAGTTAAATGAAAGAGGTTTAATTGCTGTTGCTGGTGGAGTAACTCCTGAAAAGGTTAATACTGCATTAGATAATGGTGCTGATATTATTATTGCTGGCCGTTATATTATTGGTTCTTCTGATGTGAGAAGGGCAGCTAATGATTTCTTAAGGTATATGCCTCAAGATTCTGATACTATGAGGGTTGCTCTTGATGAGGATGAAAAAATTTAGATTTTTTTATTTTTTCTTATTTTTTTTATGAAAAAATTTATATATATCTTTGTTATATAGATATTATTATATCCTAGTAGATTTGGTCTTAGTATCTTTTTTACATGATTGGGGTTATAGTGTAACCAGGCATCATCTGGGACTCCAGTTGTCTTTGAAGAAAGTGCGCACACTGAGGCATAACGATGATGATCAATTGGAGTGCTGAGACAAGAGAAATCCTAGGATCTGGGTTCAAATCCCAGTGACCCCATTTTCTCATTGGATGTTTGTTCTTTTTTTTATCGAAACTTATTAATACTTTTATTATAATATTTATTACTTTTCTTTTCTAGATATTTTTATATGTTACTTGAAATATAATATTAATTACTCATAACTATCCTTTTGATAAAATAGGGGGTGTCCAATTTAGGTATACATAAATATATATCTTTCAACTCTTTAATTGGTGAAATAGGTATAGTATGGAATAGTAAAACTGATATTCTAGAACAAGTATTATTACCCGAATTAAAAACAAGAAAACAAAACTATGGAAGAATACGTTTCAGCGGAGTAATAACAGAAACAAATCCCAACGAATTCATATACAAAACAATGTCAGACATAAAAGACATTATCTTAGGAAAAAAAGTGAAATACGATATTAACAAACTAGACTTCAGCGACTTAACAGAATTCCAACAAGATGTTCTCAGACAACAAAATAAAATACCATACGGAAAAGTAACATCTTACAAAAAACTAGCAGAACTAATAGGAAAACCAAGAAGTGCAAGACCAGTAGCAAACGTATTATCCAATAATTATTATCCATTAGTAATACCATGCCATAGAACAGTACGTTCAGATTGGACCGTTGGAGGATATGCCGGAAATACAGATGGTCAATATAAAGAGTTTTTACTAGAAAATGAGGGAATAACAATATCTGATGGAATAATATCTAAAGAATACAGATATCCTAAAGAATTACAAAAATAAACTAAATTTTTTTTTCTTAATAAAAATAAGTTATTATAGAAAGATTACTTATCTTTCTTTTTAATTATAATTTTTTCAGCAACAATTTGGGGAGGAATAGTGTTGGTAGCTTCTCCAACAGTATGAATTTCTACCTTACAATTCTTATTTAACTGACTAATTTTTCCATCGCTTAACTTGTCATCCTTACCTTCCTTGTAAATCTTAGTCGAGTTAGTGATAATAATCGATATGTTGTTATGTGAATCATCTTCTACATATATTGTTCCACGAATCATGTTTGTTTGATTATGACTACTTGTATTACCGACAACCGTACCTGTAATGTCAGGTAATTGTGCCATTGTAGCAGAATAAGTACCATAAACTATTCCTGCTAATACAACAATCATTACTATCATTTGCAATGGTGTAAACTTCATAAAAATGTGTTCCCTTTATTTATTCTATTAACATATATGTTTTTTTATACATATATTATTTTAAATTTAATTTAAATCTCCAATATAAGTAGCATAAAAACCATCAGTATCTGCGTATATTGGCTTAAAACCATATTGTTCTGATTTTTTCATAGCATCCTGAATATATTCTCGTCCCCATGCAGTAATTGAAGCACCACATTCTTTTTTATACCAACGAAATCTGGAATATCCATAAACACCATACATTGAATTTGCTAATCTTTTAAGTCCCTGTTGTTCAAAGTCATAAGCCTTTTTCTGTTCCGGCACGGTTTCTTCTTTCATCAGTTTCTTAATTTTCTGTCGTTCATCCAATATATATCCTATAATGGATGGTATGAATCCTTTAGGTTCTTTTCTGAATTTATACCCATTTTCTGGACATGTATAGTATTCATCTTCACTTAAACCTTCACCATCAGTAAAAGTATCGGGTGATATGTTCTGTGCAATAATTATTGTTGGATACAGGCTTTTAAAGTCAAGATAGGCAATGTGTTCAAACAAGCCTTTTTCCGGTTCTTTAACATATCCTCCCTCATTTCTTTTTGATAGTCTGCGTTCATTATACTCCATATTTGTCGGCTTGTTCGGTACTATGTTGTTTTGTTCATAAGCTTTAAGAATCAGGTACCATTCTATCATCTGCCCTGTGGTCATACGGGCAATGTCAAATAATGGTTGTCCTACGAGCCTGCTTTGTGCAATAGTGAGGGGAGTAATCTTATCACCTATCTTTGTGGTGGTTACTGCATCATCCATGGAATAATCAAATAATTCCTCTAATTTTTCATCATCTGAATCCCAGTATTTGTATATTTTGTCTCCGGGAACGTCAATTTTTACTTCATCAAATAACTCTTCATAAACACGTTCTAATGTGTAACGTTCTAAGCGCATGTACTGTCTTATGAGTAAGTATAAGTCAACATGAACTCTTCCTTTTATAACTCCTGCATTATTAAATCCACGCTTCATGAACTTTACACTACTATTGTCTATGCCCAGATTTAATTTGACTTTTAGGGTGTCTGCTCTTTTTTTTATGTATGGCAGGTCAAAGTTGTCTGAATTGTATCCTACGAGCAGGTCAGGATTTTCTTCTTTAATAATTTCTACAAAACGTTTCAGCATTTCTTCTTCTGAATCTAGTGTTTCTACGAAATCTCTTGTTGATTTTTTTGTTGATAATACTTTGTTGTAGCCATAGTTTCCGCTTAGACTCATCATGATGATTGGATCTTTTTCAGCTGAGGGCATACCTTCAGCGTTGTATACTTCAATATCAAAACTAAGTATTTTGTTTCTGGTTATTGTATTGTTTGTGTCTTCAGGCTCTTCTTCTATTTTAAATAATATGACATCGTCATCTATACTTGTTTCATAGTTTTCTTTGTTAATGATATGACCTTTTAGTTTAATAATATTTCTCGGCGTAATCTGTTTATCTATAAGGTACCTTCTATAAAATGGTATGTCGTACTCACGTATTTCCTTAACCTCTTTCAAGTCTCTGATACTGTCCCTTAACTTTGGAACTTCCTGCGGATGATTCAAAGTAATCTTAATAAATTCTCTTTCAACACCAATATCAATCTTTTTTTCCACTTCAAGATTATCCAAACCAAACTCCCTTAACTGAGTTAAACATTTATCCACATCATAAGCTAATACATACATATAAGGAACAAATGTACTATCATAAGCAATAATATTCTCATTACTTTCAGGATCAGTACCAAACAATCTTATTACTGCCCTATCATTACGGGTTATATAGTCAATATCATTTAGAAGAATAGTCTTTATCTGCATACGATTAACTATGTTAAACAAAATATTAAAAAGTTTACACCGACATAGATATTAGTATAACAGAAAAATTTTCAAATAAAATAACGATAGAATTATAAAAAATCATAATTATTTTTTCACATACAAAAATATAATTATACTATCAGGTGATATAATGGATAAAGTAGATGATATAATAATCATAATGGGAAAAGGAAGAGATTCAAACACTTACATAATAGGCGATACACTAATAGATCCGGGAAGTGGAGAAAACATAGAATACCTAAAAAATGAAATCAGCCAAGCAGGACTAGCCATGACAGATATAAAAAAAATAGTAGCCACACACTGCCACTTTGATCATATTGGAGCATGTAAACAATTACAAGACGAATACGGATATGAAATATACATGCACCCATTAGACCTAAAAACAGTAGAAGATAAAGATGCAAATGCAACAGTAGCCGCATCCTTCGGAATGGAAGTTCCAGACTTAGAAATCAAAGAACTAAACGAAGGCGACAAAATAGGAGACTATGAAGTAATACACACCCCAGGACATACACGTGGAGGAATATGCTTATTTGATGGAAAAAGTCTGATAAGTGGAGATACAATATTCTCCGGAGGAAACTTTGGAAGAACAGACCTTCCAACAGGAAATATTCAGGAAATGAGAGAATCAATATTAAAAATAGCAGACTTGGATGCAGTACAATTATTCTCAGGTCATGGACCATACGCAATATCACAAGTTCCAGAACAAATATCCTTATCTGTTATGATAGCATCCAGATTATGAAACTCTTCAACATAACCACCCTTTTTCTCATATAGGCAGAATTCCGGATTTTGTAAAATACTTTTTAGTTTTCTTAATTGCTTTAGTTCTAACAAGCACACTAACAACATCCTCTTTTTCTAAAACAATATTATTTTCAGCAATTAAAAATTTATCATCCTTATGACACATTACAATTATAAAATCGTTACTAGGACTAATATCACCAATACGTTTACCAATTACTTTACTGGACTTAACAGTAACATCCATAAGTTCATAATCTCCCTTACCAGTAACTGCAATTTCGGAAATGTTTTGTGGAATAATCTTCTTCTCAATATCACTACAAGCTGCAAGTTCGGGACTAACTACCTCATTCAAGCCTAACTTTTTAAACATTTTCATATGTGATGGATTTGTAGTTCGTGCAATAATCTTATTCAAATTATAATCTTGTGCAATGATACCCACTAATAAGTTAACTTCATCAATACTGGTTGCAATAACCAGAATATCAGCCGTTTCGATGCCAGCCTTAATTAATATTTTTCTATCTGTTGCATCTCCCTTTATGATTTTAACATCATCATATTTTTTATCAACAATATCATAAATGGACTTATGATTTTCTATAAGGGTAATACTGTAATTATGACGTTTTCTAAGGGTATCTATCAAGTGTAATCCGACTCTTCCCCCACCAATAATTATAACATTTATCATAAGTTTGTCCTCGTATAATACTTCTACTTATATTTTAACATATTAATAATTTTTTTCTAATATATAATTTAATTAATTACTTTTAACATAATACTTATATAATAAAGAATCATATTTCTCTTAAAAGTGTTGGATGGTACTATGGATTATAAAAAAATAGGAGTATTACTTGCAATAGGTCTAATAATTTTAATAGCTATGATAATGTTCATAGGACCAGACCAAATATTATCTGCACTGCAAACAGCTAACATGAATTATGTGTTATTGGCAATAGTTGTGCAAATTATTATTTTAGCCTTATGGAATACTCGTTGGAGTATAATATGTAAATCATTAAACATACCACATAAACAACTGCCATTATTTGCAATGACAATAATCGGGCTTGCTATAAATGATTTAACACCTAGTGGACGTAGTGGTGGAGAACCTGTACGTGCGTATCTGCTTAGTAAAAGTTCAAATGAGGACTTTAAAAGAACATTTGCATCAGTAATGGGTGATAAAATATTTGACACATTCCCATTTATGGTATTAGCTATTTTTGCAATAGCTTATCTTATGCTCTATCTGCATTTAAGTGCTTCACTATTTTCACTATTGTTAATATCATTATTACTGTTTATAATAGCATTACTATTCATTATACTCTTATGTTTTAATGAAGCAATTGCATTATCTACTGTTAAATGGGTATTTAGACAAATTAAACGTTTCACTAATAAAGTGGATAAATATGAAGAAACAGCTCTCACTTCATTACTTGGTTTTCAGAACAGTCTGAAATACCTGTTAAGTAATAAACGATTGTTAATTGTAGCATCAGCAATATCATTCCTTGTATGGTTTTTGGAACTTCTAAGAGTATACATAGTATTCATGGCATTTGGAGTTAACGTGTCATTAGGAATGATTGCAGCAGTATTCCTGGTTTCATCATTAATAGGTATTATACCATTACTGCCTGGTGGACTAGGATCAATCGATGGAGTTATGATTCTCCTATATTCAATGGCGGGAATATCAGCATCAGTAAGTACTGCAGCAACATTAATAGAACGTATGATATCATTATGGATGGTTTTAATATTAGGAGTTATATTACTGCCATTCTTTGGAACAGGAGTATTAGACCAAGTAGAATAGTCAATACTCTTATTATAAACTCTTTTTTTTTTAATAAAAAATTTTCATGGAGATTACTTATTTATGAATTCACTAATAATAGAAGACACATATGCAGAAGCATTCAATACGAAAGCATCACATTTATTAATCACAGCAGCAACAAAAAACTTGGCAAAAATAGCTGCAACAGAAGCAACAGGATTTGCAACATCATTCATAGGATGTCCTGCAGAAGCAGGTATTGACCAGTATGTAGGCCCAGAAAACACGCCAGACGGAAGACCGGGCTATTCAATAATAATCTGTCAGAACAAAACAGAAAAGGTAGAAGAACAATTACTTGAACGAATAGGACAAGCAGTATTGACCGCACCAACAACAGCAGTTTTTAACTTGTTACCTGATAGTGAAAAACAAACAAACTTAGGCTTTAAATTAGCATTCTTTGCAGATGGATACCAGGAAAAAGTAGAATTATACGATAAGCAAATGTATAAGATACCTGTAATGTCAGGGGACTTCCTTATAGAAGAAAACTTCGGAATAGTAAATGCAGTAGCTGGAGGAAACCTATTCATAATGGCAAAAACACAAGCTTCAGCACTAATAGCAGCAGAAGCAGCAGTTAATGCAATAAAAGATGTTCCTGGAGTTATAACTCCATTTCCTGGTGGGATAGTTGCATCAGGTTCAAAAGTAGGATCTAAAAAATATAAATTCATGCACGCAACAACAAATGAAGAATATTGTCCAACACTCAAAGACACTGTAGAAACAACAAAACTGCCCGAAGAAGTTAACGGAGTATATGAAATAGTATTTGACGGACTCACAGAAGAAAGTGTTAAAAAAGCTACACAAAATGCAATTAATGCAATAAAATCAGTACCGGATGTTGTTAAAATTTCTGCAGGAAACTATGGTGGCAACCTGGGAAAATATAAGATAAACCTAATAGAATAAAGAAATAGATTTAGAGGGGGGATGTGAAAGTGAAAGACATACTAACACCATTAGAAATGAGGGCAACAGATAAAAACACGGAATATAATCATATACCTACACTGGTATTAATGGAAAATGCAGGAACAAGGATAGCAGATTATATTGTAAACACATACCCCAATAAAAAAAAGGTATCAATATATTCAGGGACTGGCGGAAATGGTGGAGACGGCTTTGTTATAGCAAGACACCTCTTGAATCATGGATATAAAGTACGTTTATTCCTATTGGCACGTCCAGAAAATATAAAAAATCCAGATTCCAGAACAAACTATGAATCAATAAAAATAATAGCTCAAACAGATAAAAACCTTAAATTAAATATTATTACAGATTCTACACAGATACAACCAGATAATTCTGATATTATAGTGGATGCAATACTGGGAACAGGAGTTAATGGAAAACTCAGACAACCAATTTCAAGTGCAGTGGATACAATAAACTATTCGCCTGCAATCGTACTGTCTGTAGATGTTCCTTCAGGATTAAACCCTGATAATGGACAGGTAGTGGATAAGACAGTGGTAGCTCACACTACACTAACATTACATAAGATGAAAACAGGATTACTTAAGGCTCAAAAGTCTTATATTGGCGAAATAGAAGTGTTGGATATAGGAATACCAAGAGTTTCAGAGGAATATGTTGGAGAGGGTGACCTTCTAAAACTTAAAACTCCCGGTACTGATTCTCATAAAGGACAAAACGGGTCCGTGTTGATAGTTGGTTCAAATCCTGATTATATTGGGGCAGTGGTCTTTGCTGCTAATAGTTGTCTGACACAACTTGTGGATTTGGTGTATATTGTTGCACCCGAATCTTCTGCTAACATAATTAAACAGTATAATCCAGAGTTTATTGTTCGAGGTGTTGAAGGTAAAATATTGACTATGGACGCATTTGACATGGTAATGGAATTATCTGAACGGGTTGATGCAGTACTTATTGGATCAGGTAGTGGGATTGAAAAGGAAACAGGAATATTATTCAATAAAATATTGTCAAGTATTGATATACCATTGGTTATTGATGCGGATGCTTTAAAATTAATTGACAGGGACTTGTTAAAAGATAATATGGTGTTAACTCCCCATAAACATGAGTTTACGGGCTTGTTTGGCAGGGATATTCCTAAAAAATTAGATGATAAAATTAGGTTATTAACACAGTTATCCGTGGAATATAATGTTACAATATTGTTGAAGGATGTTGTTGATATAATATCATCAGTGGATGATTATAAATTAAATAAAACTGGAAATCAGGGTATGACTATTGGAGGAACAGGTGATCTTCTCGCTGGATTAATTGTTGCTTTAGCAACACAAGTTTCACCATTTGATGCAGCTTATATTGCATCATTCATTTTGGGTTGTGCTGCGGATAAGGTATTGGCTGAAAAAGGTTTTGGTTATGGTGTGGAGGATATTTTAAAAAAATTAAAAGATTAGAATATTAGGTATAGGAATGCTAGTAGTACTGTACCTACTACTCCTCCAAATCCGGATATTAGTACTGTAAGAGTATTTATTGGAATGTATATTCCAGGTACTAAGTTCACTAGTGTTAGTAGTATCCATCCTGATATGATGTGTGCTACAATTTTTAGCAGGGTACTTCCTATGTCGAGTATGAGGTTTAAGATTATTCCTGCAACAACTATTAGCCCTATCATGAATATGATTTCTATTATCATTTTTTATCAACTCTTTTTTTATATCAGTATCCTTCGTTTACTCTTTTTTCTATTTGTTTTAGTATTGTTATTGCATATACTGCTGCTCCGTATCCGTTGTCAATGTTCATTGTTGCAATACCTGGGGCGCATGATTGTAGCATTGCAAATAGTGCTGTGAATCCTTTTTCTCCAACTCCGTATCCTGTGGATGTTGGTACGGCTATTACTGGCATGTCTACTATTCCTGCTACTACTGATGGTAAGGCTCCTTCCATTCCTGCAAGGGTTATTATGATATCGACTTTTTCTTCTAGTATGTATGCTATTTTATCTATTAGTCTGTGTATTCCTGCTACTCCAACGTCGTATGTTGTTACTACTTTGTATCCTGCTTGTTGTAGGGTTATTCTTGATTCTTCTGCTATGGGTATGTCTGCTGTTCCTGCTGTTATTATGCCTACTTTTCCTTTACATTTTTTCGGCTCTTTTTTGTTAATGGTTAATATAGATGCGTTATTATAATAAGTTGATTTTTCCAGAACATCTTCATTTATTTTATTCTTAATGGAATTAAACCTGTCTTCAGGGAGTCTTGTTATCATTAAATTGTCTATAAAATTGATATTGTTGATTATTTTCAGCAAGTCTTCATCACTTTTTCCCTGAGAATAAACAGCCTCAGGAACACCAACCCTATTCTCACGAGTAGAATCAAACTTAATATTATCACCAATCTCATGAATCTGCATAATCTTAAGCTCATTTTCAGCACTTTCAATACTAATCTCACCATTAATCAATCTCATCAAAATATCTCTCATAAAAAAACTCCTCATAATAACAAATTAATTCATATACTTTTTCATAGTCTACAATTCTATTTAAACCTATCTATATTAATATTTAAAAAAAGATACACTAATACATTAAAAACAAGTAATGGGATATCATGAAAGAATATACTGCACACTTATTAGTAGATGGAATAGTACAAGGAGTAGGTTTCAGACCAACAGTATACCGACTAGCAAAAGTAATGAACCTAAACGGATACGTACGTAACATGGGAAACATAGTTGAAATAATAATACAAGGAACAATAGATGACATAAACCTATTCGTAGACGAACTACAAGAATATAAGCCAGTACGTTCAGAAATAAATGATATAAAAGTAGAAATCAAAGAAGAAGTCACACAAGAAAACAAATACACAGACTTCACAATAATCACCAGCAGCAACAAACTATCCGGATCAGCAGTAATACCACCAGACATGAGCATATGTGACGAATGCCTAAACGAAATACTAAACACAAAAGACCACCATTATTACTATCCATTCACAGCATGCACAAACTGTGGACCAAGATTCACACTAATAGATGAAGTACCCTATGACAGAAAAAACACAACAATGGACGATTTCCCATTATGCTCATTCTGCAACCAGGAATACACAGACCCACTAAACAGAAGATACCATGCAGAAGCAACATGCTGTCCAGACTGCGGACCACAAGTATACCTATACAAAGATGGACAAATACCATCAAGAGACCCGATAAGAGAAGCAAGCAGACTAATAGATGAAGGAAACATACTGGCAATAAAAGGAATAGGCGGAACACACCTAGTATGCAAAACATCAACAGATGATGCAATAGAAAAACTAAGAGAAAGACTCGGAAGATACACCCAACCATTCGCATGCATGACACCAGACATGCAAACAGCCAAACTATTCGTAGACTACACAGAAGAAGAAAAAAAAATACTAGAATCAGTAGCAAGACCAATAGTAGTACTAAACAAATCAGAAGACTACTGCTTATCCAAAAAACTATCACCAGGACTGCACAACCAGGGAATAATGCTACCCTACACAGGACTACACCACCTCCTATTCAAATACACAATAGAACCAGCATATGTAATGACATCAGCAAACATGCCAGGAAACCCAATGCTAATAAACAATGAAGAAATAGTAGACAAACTAGATAACATAGCAGACTACTACCTACTACACAACAGAACAATACTAAACAGATGCGACGATAGTGTAATACGATTCAGAAACGGAAAACCAGGATTCATAAGAAGATCAAGAGGATACGTGCCAAAACCATTCGACTTCTCCAACATAAACGTTACAGACAACATACTAGCCGTAGGACCAGAATTAGATGTGACCTTTTCAGTACTAAAAGATGGAAAATGCTACCCATCACAACACATAGGAAACACATCAAAATTCCAAACACTAGAATTCATGGAAGACGCAATAAAACACTTACTAAAACTAACAAGATGTGACAACATAGACTACATCGCTGCAGACATGCACCCAGAATTCAACACAACAAAACTAGCAAAGGAACTATCAGAAGAATACGATGCAGAAATGATACAAGTACAACATCACCATGCACACGCAGCAAGCCTGATGGCAGAACATAAACTAGACGAAATGGTAGTTATAGCAGCAGATGGAGTAGGCTATGGTGAAGACGGAAACATATGGGGAGGAGAAGTACTCTACCTGAACAACACTGGACACTACATAAACCATGGAGGACTAGAATTACAACCAATGCCTGGAGGAGATCTAAGCACAAAATATCCAATAAGGATGGCAATGGGAATACTCTATGATGCAATGGATACTGAAGAACTAAGAAGAATAATGAAAACAAACTATGCATCATACTTCAAATATGGAGAAAAAGAAGTGGACATAACCCTAAAACAACTAGAAAATAACTTCAACACAGCATACACTAGTAGTATGGGAAGAGTATTAGACAGTATAAGTGTTTTATTAGGAATAAGCAGAAACAGGGGATACGAAGGAGAATGTTCCATGAAACTAGAATCATCAGCAAGAGAAGGATTCGACGTACTGGACATACTCCTTGAATCAAGATTAGCAGATGATAGGAATATAATAAATACAAGCTCATTACTGGTAGATGTTCTTGACTTAATAAATAGTGGAGTACTAGTAGAAGAAATAGCATGTGCATGCCAAAGAGCACTGGCCGAAAAATTAGCACAATTAGCAGTAGCAACTGCAAAAGCACATGGTACTGATGTGATTGGAGTAACCGGCGGAGTATTCTATAATGAATTCATATCAGAAGTAGTTAAAACATATGTTGAACAGGAAGGTTACGTCTTCGTACAACATGAACAAACATGTTCAGGAGATGGAAGTGTATCTATGGGACAATGTGCCATTGTAGGATGGCAAAAAAATTCCATTTAAAAAAAAGAGGTTTAATATAAGTCTATTCTTCATAATAGACTTTAGCATATTCTTCTGGGTTGTTATATAATCCTATTGCTGCAAGTGCACCAATCAGTCCACCTTGTCCGGTAACATATTCTATCCGAATATTGTTTTCTTTTGCAATACGTTCAGCTTCATCAAAATATTTCATTGACTTTTTAGCTTCTAAACCATATTGTTGAACAGCTTCTGGAATATCTAATTTTTCATATACTACAAAAGCAGTATTGTCTGATAAAGTTTTTTCTTTAAGTTTGGATTTAATACTTGATATTAAATCTTCCTTCTCATCCTCTTTAACAGCAAATACCAGTATTATTGAAACACAATTCTTAGTTTTATTAGGATTATTTGGATATAGTTGGCAAGTGATATGTTCAAGATATTTGTAGCCTTTTTCATCCTGAATTTCATTTGCAATATTGTTTGCTAATGTCCAAGTTGCACCTTCTGTTGGAATATCAGTATCATCTAAGCCTATTATAACTTTTTTAAGTTTTGGTGTTATGATGGCTGCACGTCCAACTTTTGAGCCTCCACCTTTTTCAAGTAATTCAATCCTTTTCACGCCTTCGGCTTTCCCACGACAAAATGCTGCTCCAACTCCCGCACCAGCAAGTCCTGCATGAACTATTCTAATTTCATCTTCTTCAATACTTGCTTCTTCTATTCCTGCTGCTTGATAACTTGGCTTAAGACGTAGTTCTGTTTTACCTTTTTTAACATAATAGGTGTGTTTGTTTCCATCACGTTTTGCATCTGTTATGAGAGGACTGGTTTGTTTGTATTGTGTTATCATCCAATCTGAACCAACTGGGCATGGATGGTATTCTATGAGTTCTATTTTTTCTTCATCGGTATCGGTTACTGTTAGTATTTCGTGGTATGGTGTTATCCAAGGATCATTATATTTTTCTTTTAATTCTTCAGGTGTTAAAATTTCCATATTTTCATTGTTCCTTTAATAATTTATTGTTTAAAAGAATATTAGGAAAGGGAGGGGATTAATGTTTATGCTAACCTTTTAACAAGTTTTACTGCTGCTTCTACTGCACGTTTTCCGTATTCTACACGTTGATGTGCTTCAAGTCTTGTCATACCCGGACCGGATATTCCTAGGGTTACTGGTTTGTTGTATTCTAGTGATAGGTCTGTAATTTTTCTTGCTGCATGTTGAACAACTATTTCATCGTGTTCTGTGTCTCCTTCGATTACTGCACCGAGTGTGATTACAGCATCTACATTTCCATCATCTAATAATTTTTTGATTGCTATAGGCATATCGTATACGCCTGGTACTGCAATTATTTCTGTAATTTCTGCATCTAAGAATTTTGCATGTTCTTTTGCTAATTCTAACATCATGCTTGTAATATCAAAATTGAATTCTGCTACTACGGCTCCTATTTTTATCATAATATCTATTCTCCTATTGTATAATAATACATTTTTTTTGTTTAAACTAAGTATAGTACAAATGCTGATACTGAGCTGACTACCATAATGAATATAATAAATAGTGCAACTAGTTGTGTTGTGTTTAATCTGCGGATTTTTTCGATAGTTGTTCGTTTTTTATTTCTTGCCATTTTATTTTGCTCCCTTATGTATTATTGTTTATCATATTTTTTTTATTACGTTATATTATTCTTTTTTTTATATTTTGCTTGCAATGTATTCTGCCATTTCCTGTGTTGATGCTGTTCCACCCAGGTCTGGTGTTACAATTTTTCCTTCCTGGATAACTTCAACGATAATGTCTTCTATTCTGCGTGCTGATTCTGATTCTCCAAGGTAGTCAAGCATCATACATGCTGATAGTATTGTTGCAACAGGGTTTGCAATTCCTTGTCCTGCAATGTCTGGTGCTGATCCGTGTACTGGTTCAAATAAACCGTTTTCGTCTCCAATGTTTGCGGATGGTATCATTCCGAGGCCACCAACAAGTCCTGCTCCTTCATCAGATAATATGTCTCCGTATAAGTTACTTGTTACAATTACTTCGAAGTCGAGAGGGTTTGTAATAAGGTACATTGCTGTTGCATCTACGTAGAAGTCATTTGATTCTATTTCAGGATATTTTTCTGCTGTTTCATAGAAGCATTTTTTGAATAGTCCATCGGATATTTTGAGAACGTTTGCTTTATGTACTGCAGTTACTTTTTTTCTTCCAGTATCTTTTGCATATTTGAATGCATATTCGCATATTTTGTCTGATGCTGCTTTGGTTATTTTTTTTCTTGCTATTGCACCTTCTGGTGTTTCTTCTTCGTCTCCTATGTATAAGTCTTCAGTGTTTTCTCTTACAATCATGAAGTCTATGTTTCCATATTTTTCTGGTTGTAATGATTTTACTGGTCTTAGGTTTACGAATGTGCTTAGTTCATGTCTTAATCTTACGATTACGTCTGCTGCAGTTTCTCCTGCTGCTCCGAATAGTACTGCATCTGATTCTTTTGCAATTTGTATGGTTTCGTCTGGGAGTGGTACGCCTGTTTCTTCTTTACATTTGTCTCCGGCTATTGCATGGGTGTAGTTAAATTCAACGTCAAGTTTGTCTAGTACTGTTGTTGTTGCTTTTACTACTTCTTCTCCTATTCCGTCTCCTGGAATTACTGCTATGTTATACATGTTTTTGTCCTCTTAATTAAATCTTGTTTTGTTTAGGTATTCTATTAGTCCGCCATTTTCCACTATTTCGAACATGAATTCTGGTAGTTTTGTGAAGTCATAGTCTTTGTCTTGTGTTTTGTTTTTTAATGTTCCTTCTTCTAGGTCTATTTTGAGTATGTCTTCTTCTTCTATGTCGTCTGGTCCGTTTGGTGCTTCTACTAGGGGTAGTCCTATGTTTGTTGCGTTTCGGTAGAATATTCTTGCAAATGATTTTGCTACTACTGCTTTGATTCCTGCTGCTTTTAGGGCTATTGGTGCGTGTTCACGGCTTGATCCACATCCAAAGTTTGCTCCTGCTACAATTACGTCTCCTTCTTGGATTTTGTCTTTGTAGTGTAGGTCGTATCCTTCCATTACGTGTTTTCCTAGGTCTTCTGGTTTGCTTAGTGTTAGGTATCTTCCTGGGAGTATGCTGTCTGTGTCTATGTCGTCTCCTAATTTTAAGGCTCTTCCTTCTATTATTTTTTCCATAACTTTTTACCCTCCATTTTTTTTTATTTGTTTTCAGGTGATGTGATGTGTCCTGTTAATGCACTTTCTGCTGCTACTATTGGTGAACTTAGGTATACTTTTCCTTCTGGACTTCCTTGTCTTCCTTTGAAGTTACGGTTGGATGTTGATAGGCTTACTTCTCCGTCTCCTATTAATCCTATGTGTCCTCCGAGGCATGGTCCACAGCATGGGTTGCATACGAGTGCTCCTGCTTCTACGAATATGTCCATTAGTCCTTCTTTTAGTGCTTGTTGGTAGATGGTTCTTGATGCTGGTATTACAAGTGTTCTTACTCCTTCTTTGATTTTGTTTCCTTTAAGTACTTTTGCTGCTTGTTGTAGGTCTTTTAGTCTTCCATTGGTACATGAACCTATGAATACTTGGTCTATTTCTACGTCTTCTACTTCACTTGCTGGTTTTACATTGTCTACGTGGCTTGGACATGCTACTTGTGGTTCTAGGTCACTTACGTCTATGTCTATTGTGTTTAGGCTTGGTGCGTCAAGGTCTGTTGTGAATTTTGTGTATGTTTTGTTTGTCCTATTTTTAAGGTATTCGTCTGTTATTTTGTCTGGTTCTACTATACCTGTTTTTCCGCCCATTTCTATTGCCATGTTACTTAGTACCATACGGTCTGACATTTCCATGTTTTGTATGGTTTCTCCTGCGTATTCGCATGATTTGTATGTTGATCCGTCTTGTCCTACTTGTCCTATAATGTTTAGGATTACGTCTTTACTTGTTACGTTTTCTTGTAGTTTACCTGTTATGTTGAATCTGTTGGTTTCTGGTACTTTGAACCAGAGTTGTCCTGTAGCAAATACCATTGCCATATCTGTTGATCCTATTCCTGTTGAGAATGCTCCGAGTGCTCCGTTTGTACAGGTGTGTGAGTCACTTCCTACAATTACTGTTCCTGGTAGTGCATGTCCTTTTTCTGGTACTACTTGGTGACATACTCCTTCGTATACATCGTAAAAATTAGTTATTCCTTGTTCTTTTACAAATTCTCTTAAAATTTGGTGGTTTTTTGCAGCGTCTAATGTGTCTGCTGGTACTTGGTGGTCAAATGGGATTACTATTTTTTCTGGGTCCCATACTTTATCTGTATTTATTTGTTCGAGTGCTTGGAGTGTTAGTGGTCCGGTTAAGTCGTGTACCATAGCAATGTCTATGTCTGCCATTACTATTTCTCCAGCTTCTACTTTATTTTTTCCTGAAGCTTTTGCTAATATTTTTTCAGTTATTGTCATTGACATAGTTTTTTTTACCTCCCTTCTTAATATTCTTTTATTTTTAAAGTGATCTTTTTTTTGAATAGATATATGATATTATTTTTTTTAATCTTTTGTTGAAAGATAATTTCACTTTATATATATTTTTGGTATTTTTGATTATTATTATTGTCTATTATTTTGGGAGTATTTTTTGGGAAAAAGATATTTTTTAGTGGTGTGTTGTGGGATGTGGATATCATGTATAATATACATAGTTAAAAATAAAAAATGAGTTTAAAACTTTAATTATTCTTGTGTTTTTTTGAAACTAAAATGTGGGTGATACGTGCTTTTTGAATTTTAGTTTCTATCTTATTAGGGGTTTTATAGTTATTTTGTAATTAAAGTTTTAACTTGGTATTATTGATATGGAGGCTTTCTATTTTTTTATGTAGTTTTTGTATTTCACCCTTAATTATTCTTTAACTTGGTGTATATAAAGTGTTTTTTCAAATTTGGATACAATATTGTTGCATTTTATATACATTTTATGTACAATTTCATTATATTTTTGTTATTGTTTTTTATTATTTTATTTTTCTTTTACAAACATTTAAGTATTACAAGTAGTATATTTATTAATACAATATAATTATTATTAATTCAGTATTTTTATTATGAATTTTTCAATAATTAAGATAAAACTATAAAATTTAATTATATGATAATGAAATTTATGATGATTATTTATATTCAGTAGTACTTACCATATGCTACCATAAAAACCTTTATATAGAGTTTACAAAAATCTAATCATACGATAGTAAATATACATGAAAAAATATAATTTTCATAAATTTCCTGTCAGATAATCTAAAAAGGATTATCAAGTAAAAATTATAAAAACCCACGTAGGAGACATGATAATATGACTTCAGAAAATGAAGAATATTACAAAGAAAGATATCAAGAAGTAAAAGATAAAGTTGAATATAAAGACTTTTTAAAAGATATTGAAGAAATAACAATAGAAAACAGTGAATCACCATTCATCACTGAAGAACAAGTAGTAAACATGGCCGTCGAAAAATATGCAGGAAGAGAAAATATTCAACAAACACACACAAACCAAGTACAAAAAATCTCTTCATTAGTTGAAGGAAACGGAAACATCAGTATCCAAGGAAGATTGTTATCAATCTCCAACATAAAAACATTCACAACCAAAAAAGGACGAGAAGGAAAAGTCGCAAACCTAACAGTCCAAGACACAACAGGAAAAATAAGGGTCGTAATGTGGACAGACAACATGAAATACATGTCCAGAATAAACGAAGGTGACATAGTAAAAATCAACAACCTCGAAGTAAGAAAAGGATACACCGGAGACTTAGAAGTACAAATGAGAAATAACTCATCAATACAAGTAATGCCAGAAGAAGTAGACCCGGAACTACCAAAATTCCAACAAAACATAACCAACCTAGGAGACATCACAGAAGATGGAGAATACAATGTCATCGTAAGAATAACCAAAATAGCCACACTACGAGAAATAAAAAAAGAAGACAGAACCCTAAAAATAATCACCATAGACGTAATGGACGCAACAGGAAACATGGAATTCACCCTATGGAACAATGACACAGAACTAGTAGAAACACTAGAACTAAAAGAAAACGACACAATAAAAATCATAAAAGCAAGAGCACAAGAAAGAAACGGAACATTCTCATTATCAAACAGTTGGAACGGAAGAATAGTAAAAGGAGACTACGACCTCCCAGAATACCATCAAGAAATATTCAAAATAGGAAACGCAACAGAAAAAGACAACGTAACAATACTAGGAGTTCTAACAAAAATATACGATACAATAACATTCCAAAAAAATGATGGAACAGAAGGACACGTAAGAAGCATAGAAGTAACAGACGACACAGGATCCATACGCGTAACACTATGGAACAAAGAAACAGAAATAGCAATGAACAAAGGAGACATCATCAAAATAGAAGGAGGAACCATAGAATTCGATGACTACTCAGGAGACAGCTACAGATACAACACAGGATGGAACGCAGCAATAGTACTAAACCCGGACATCGACGAAGAACTAAAAGAAAAACTAGAACAAATCAAAAACTTCGAAGTAGCAAAAATAAAAGACATACTAGACATAGACCAAGACGAAGGAAGAGAAGTAGATGTAATAGGAAGAATACTGGCAATGAATGACATCAGAGAATTCCAGAGAGTAGACGGAACCGAGGGACAAGTAAGATCCATAGAACTAGCAGATGAAACAGGAGTAGTCAGAACATCATTATGGGATGATAAAGCAGACATCAACCAAGGACTAGGAGACGCACTAAAAATAGAAAATGCAAGAACAAGACTAGGACAAGGAACAATGGAACTAAGCGTAGGAAAATCATCCAGAATAACAATACCAGAAGAAGATGAAATAACAAACCTACCATCATACCAACAACTAGAACAAGACAGATACAATGACAGAACAATCAGTCAACTAGAAGAAAACGAAACAAACACAAAACTAAGAGTAAGAGTAACAACAATAAACGAAATCAACACATTCACAAGAGCAGATGGCCGAGACGGTAAAGTAAGAGCAGTCTATGTTGCAGATGAAACTGGAGAAATACAAGTATCACTCTGGGATGATGCAACCGATGTAAAATTCACTGAAGGATCCGCAATAATCATAGAAAACCCTGTAATACAATTACAAGAAAACAAGCTACGATTATCAATATCAGGTTCCAGTACTATTCGACAAGCAAGACCAGAAGAAGCAGAACTAATGCCAACAATGCATGAAATAGAAAATCAACTCTTCGTTGAAAAAATGATAGAAGACATAGAAGATGATGACCAACACATAAAAGTTAAAGGAAACATCCAAGAAATCAACGGAGAAAAAATATTATATGCAATGTGTCCAAATTGTAACAAACGAATAGTACAAAGTGAAGAAGGATATATTTGTGATCATTGTGGTGAAAAAATAGAAGAACCAGATTATCTTATGATAATACAAACAGTACTACAAGATGAAACAGGTTCAATAACAGCAACTTTCTTCAGAAAACAAGCAGAAGAATTAATACAAACAACCACTGATGAAGTAATAGAAATATTCCAACAAACTGGGGACGAATCATCAATGTCCTCAAAAATTGAAGATCTAATAGGACATGAAGCTACCATAATAGCTGATGCACAATATAATGATTATAATGAAGATATAAGATTAAATGTCAGACGTTTAGTCATAGTATTATAAAAAAAACACTAATAAAAATATAGGAGATAAAACATGGCAGAATTAGAAGATTTACCAAGTGTAGGAGAAAAAACAGCACAAAAATTACGAGATGCAGGATTTGCTGATATGATGCGTTTAGCAACAGCAACACCAAAAGAGTTAAGTGTTAAAGTAGAAATAGGTGAAGGTGTAGCAGCAAAAGTTATTGAAGCAGCACGTAAGGCAGAGAAAATAGACTTCGAAACAGCATTTGAAGTAATGGAAAGACGTGAAGATGTTGGAAGAATCACAACAGGAAGTAAAGGATTAGATGAACTAATCGGTGGTGGAGTAGAAACACAATCCATCACAGAAGTATATGGAGAATTCGGTTCAGGAAAAAGTCAAATTTCACACGAATTATCAGTTACTACTCAACTACCAGTAGAAGAAGGCGGACTTGAAGGAGAAGTAGTATTCATTGATACAGAAAACACCTTCAGACCAGAAAGAGTA
This sequence comes from Methanosphaera sp. ISO3-F5, assembly GCF_034480035.2. NCBI lineage: Archaea > Methanobacteriati > Methanobacteriota > Methanobacteria > Methanobacteriales > Methanobacteriaceae > Methanosphaera > Methanosphaera sp. ISO3-F5. The sequence continues at coordinate 2,407,648 of NZ_CP118753.2, read as the reverse complement.
GAACAAATAGCTAACGCATTTGGTTTAGAAATTGAGGAAGTTCTTAAAAAAATTCATGTAGCAAGAGCTTTTAACAGCAGTCATCAAATGTTAATGGCAGATAAAATTAACGAATTGATTCAAAGTGGTTCAAACATTAAACTTATCATTGTGGATTCATTAATGGCACATTTCAGGGCAGAATATGTTGGTAGGGAATCCCTTGCTACCCGTCAACAAAAGCTTAATCAGCATTTGCACACTTTACAAACTATTGCTAATACATATAATGTAGCAGTGCTTATCACTAACCAGGTACAATCAAAACCGGATGCATTCTTTGGAACTCCAACTAAAGCTGTTGGTGGACACGTATTAGGTCACGCATCAACTTATAGGATTTTACTTAAAAAAGGATTATCTGGTAAAAGAATTGCTCGTTTAGTTGACAGTCCTCACTTACCTGAGGGTGAAGCAGTATTTAAAGTTACTACTGATGGTTTAGTAGATTAAATTTAAACTCCTTTTTTCTAAATTTTTTTATATTTTCTTTTTTATATTATTATTATGGTAAATTCTATTGAAGTTATTTTAGTACCTACTTTTATGATTATTGTAGGTGTGTTGTTGAAATATTTTAATATTTTGGATGATGATCATAGTTCTTTGTTGTCTAAGATTGTTCTGAATATTAGTTTACCTGCTCTTATATTTATCAATATTTCATCATCTCGTATTGAGGGGCAGATGATTTTGCTTCCACTTATTTCATTTGGCCTTAGCTTCATATGTATGTTGATTGCATATTTTTATTCTAAGTTAAGAGGTTATTCTAAAATCAAAACTTGGACATTAATAATATTACTTTCAATGATGAACACTGCTTTTATTGGTTATCCAATTGTTTTAGGAGTGTTTGGTAATGAAGGTTTGACCTACGCAATATTCTATGACATGGCAGTTGCCATACTATTTGTAATATTTGGTATAATATTATCCACAATATTCGGAGGAAACAAAAAAGAAGTCATTCATAATGGTTTGACATTTGTCCCATTATGGGCAATAATATTCGGTTTAATCTTCAACATATTCAACATACCCCTAGGTTATGTTTTGAAAAACTCATTAACATACCTTGGAAACTCTGCAATACCACTCATAATGTTGTCTCTAGGTTTAACTATCAGTTTCAAGGATTTCAAATCATATTTGTCTGATGTTGTATTTGTATCATTTTCAAGACTATTGATAGCACCTATAATATTATATACATTATTGGCAGGTACTGGTTTTAGCGGTTTGATGTTACAGGTTTCGGTATTGCAATCTGCTATGCCAACAGCAATGAATTCTCTGGTTCTTGCAATAACATATGACTTGGATGTGGAATTAGTTAGTGCAGTGGTATTTATCACAACAATAATTAGTTTACTTACATTGCCAGTAATTATTTCAGTATTGTAATTACTTATATGTGTCTTAACAAAAATTACTTTATAGATAATGGGAGGTATGTTATGGCTACTCCATTGGAGATTATTTTAGTTCCAACTTTGATGATAGTGTTAGGTTATTCACTTAAAAGACATGATATTCTTAAAGTTCAGGATAGTGTCACCTTAACGAAGATAGTGCTCGATGTAACTTTGCCTTCTTTGATTTTTGTTAATTTATCTCGTGCAAACATTAGTTCTGACATGCTGTTTTTGCCTTTTTTTGCATTAATTATCAGTATGGTCTGCATTATTTTAGCGTATCTGTTTTGTAAGTTCAGAAATTATTCTAAGATAAAAACTTGGACGATTATGATTGCCTGTGCTATGATGAATACTGGATTTCTGGGTTTTCCTATCAGTATGGGCGTGTTTGGAAATGATGGATTTTTGCATGCCATATTCTTTGATTTAGAAACTACTGTTATTTTTGTCATCTTGGGTATGCTGTTAGTAAGTGTGTTTGGTGGTAACAGGAGAGAAGTGTTAAAACAGTCGGTATCTTTTGTTCCGTTATGGGCGGTAATTTTTGCTTTAGTGTTTAATGTTTTTAATTTACAGTATGGTTATGTTTTGGAAAATTCATTGAATTATCTTGGTCAGGCTACAATTCCTTTGATAATGATTACTCTTGGGTTACGTTTAGATTTTAATGAGATTAGGCATTCTTTATCTGATTCATTGTTTGTATCATTTGTTAGATTAATTGTTGCTCCTGTGGTAATGTTTTTGATGTTGGGATTCATTGGTTTTGGGGGCTTAAGTTTCAAGGTTGCTGTTCTTGAAGCTGGTATGTCTACTGCTATGAATGCTCTTGTATTGTCTATTAATTATGGTTTGGACACTAAACTTATGAGTTCGATGATTTTCACTAATACTGTGTTGGGATTGTTTACTTTAACTGCTTTGATTTCTTTTTTAATTTAATTTTTTTTAACCAATATATTGATTTGTTTTTGTACGAACAAAATAAAAGTTTATATATAAAGTCCTAGTAACTTTAAAGTATAGGATATAATTTAGTTAATAGTTTAACTTGTAGGTTTTTTAACTGATTTTTTCCCTAATAAATAAAAAATCGTGATGTAAGCAATAGTCTTAATAAATAGGTGATTTAACTTGGCAGATAATAATGAAGAATTACGTATAGGAGTATACACATGCCACTGTGGAGTAAACATCGGTGGAGTAGTAGACTGTAAAGCAGTAGCTGATTACGTTGAAACCCTTCCAGATGTAGTGGTATCACGTGAATACAAATATATGTGCTCAGACCCAGGACAAAAAATTATTCAAGATGATATTAAAGAATTAAACTTAAACAGAGTTGTAGTAGCAGCATGTTCACCTCGTCTACACGAACCTACATTCCGTAGATGTGTAGAAGAAGCAGGATTAAACAAATACTTATTTGAATTCGTAAACTTAAGAGAACAAGACTCATGGGTACACGGAGACAATCCTGAAGGTGCAACAGAAAAAGCAAAAGACTTAGTAAGAATGGGTATTGCAAAAGTAAGATTACTTGACGCATTAACACCAGAAAAAGTATCCGTAACAAAAACCGCAATGGTTATTGGTGGAGGAATTGCAGGTATTCAAACCGCACTCGACCTAGGAGACTTAGGTTTCAAAACATACTTAATAGAAAGAAACCCAACCATCAGTGGAAGAATGGGACAATTAGATAAAACATTCCCAACACTCGACTGTTCAATGTGTATCCTAGCACCTAAAATGGTAGATGCAGCAAAACACGAAAACATCGAACTCATAGCATACGCAGAAGTAAAAGATGTAGACGGTTACATAGGAAACTTCACAGTAACAGTAGAGAAAAAAGCAAGATACGTAGATGAAGAAGCATGTACAGGTTGTGGAGTATGTCAAGAAGTATGTCCAATAGAAATACCAAACTACTTCGACGAAGGAACCGGTATGGTAAAAGCAGCATACATCCCATTCCCACAAGCAGTACCTCTCGTAGCAACCATCGACAAAGACTACTGTATCAACTGTCACTTATGTGACAAAGCTTGTGAAATCGGTGCAATTAACCACGAACAAGAACCACAAGAAATCACTTTAGAAATTGGTACAATAGTAGTAGCAACAGGATACGACCCATTCGATCCAACACTCAAAGAAGAATACATCTTTGACCAAGCAGAAAACGTAATCACAGGATTACAAATCGAAAGATACATCAACGCATCTGGACCAACCCAAGGTCACGTAATCCAACCATCATCCGGTGAAACTCCAAAAAGAGTAGCATTCATACAATGTGTAGGTTCTCGTGATGAAAAAGTAGGAAACCCATACTGTTCCAGAGTATGTTGTATGTACGCAATGAAAAACGCACAATTATGTGTAGACCACGAACCAGACACCGAAGTAACAATCTACTACATAGATATCCGTGCATTCGGTAAAGGTTACGAAGAATTCTACAGATTATCACAAGAAAAATACGGAATCAAATTTATCAGAGGAAAAGCAGCACAACTTATCGAAAACGAAGATAAAACAATCACAGTACGTGCAGAAGATACTTTACTCGGTAAAGCAACCGCATTCACATACGACTTAGTAGTATTATCTGTAGGACTTGTACCTCCAGAAGGACAAGAAACACTCAGACAAACATTAGGATTATCCAAATCAGCAGATGGTTTCTTCATGGAAGCACATCCAAAACTAAGACCTGTAGATACAATGACCGATGGTATATACCTCGCAGGTGTAGCACAAGGTCCTAAAGATATTCCTGACACAGTATCACAAGCTTCAGGTGCAGCAGCAAGAGCAGCAATTCCTATGATCCAAGGAGAAGTAGAAATTGAACCTATCATCGCTGAAGTAGATGAAGACAATTGTGGTGGTTGTGAAATTTGTGTAGAACTATGTCCATTCGGAGCATTAGAAATCGTAGACGGTAAATCCCACGTAAACGTAGCTTTATGTAAAGGATGTGGAACATGTGTAGCTGCATGTCCAACCGGTGCACTCGATCAAGCACACTTCAAAAACAACCAAATACTTGCTCAAATTGAAGCAGCTCTCGGTAAATAAGCATACTAGTATGTATATGATAAAGGGTTCAACACCCTTTATATATTTACCTTTAAATAAACTCCACAAATCAAATACTGTTTTTAAATATTTCCTAATTACACTACCACATAAATAACAAATATTCTAACTATTTCCTCCTAAACATAAACTAATTATACTTTAAAAAATAAACATAATATCAAATATATTAATGGATTATCCATTACTGCATTTTTAACTTTAATATTAATAAGAAAATTAATATGCGAAATCTTTTTTGGAGGAATAAAATTAATGTCTAACTTAGAACAAGCACAAAAAATTAAAGAATTAACCAAAACTCATCATAAATGGATGAAAAATAGTTTAAACTTAATCGCTAGTGAAAACATTACTAGTAGAGCTGTAAGAGAAGCAATAGCATCTGACCTTTCACACAGATATGCAGAAGGATTACCAGGCGAAAGATTATACGAAGGATGCGACTACATAGACGAAATCGAACAAATAACAATCGATTTATCAAAAAAATTGTTCGGATGTGACCATGCAAACGTACAACCAACAAGTGGAGTAGTAGCAAACCTAGCATGTTTCTTCGCAATCGCAAAACCAGGCGACACATTAATGAGTATTAACGTACCTGAAGGAGGACACATAAGTCATGCAGGCGTAAGTGCAGCAGGTATAAGAGGACTTAAAACCTCATCAGTACCAATGGATACAGAATTAATGAACGTAGACATGGATAAATTAGCAGCAAAAATCAGAGACAAAGAACCAAAAGGAATAGTTCTTGGTGGTAGTTTATTCTTATTCCCACAACCAGTTAAAGAAGCAGTTGAAGTAGCTCAAGAAGTAGGAGCAAGAGTTATCTATGACGGAGCTCACGTATTAGGTTTAATTGCAGGTAAACAATTCCAAGACCCAGTAGCAGATGGAGCAGACATGGTAACAGGAAGTACACATAAAACATTCCCTGGACCACAGGGAGGAATCATCCTCTGTAAAGAAGATTTACATAAAAAAATAGATAACTGTGTATTCCCTGGAGTAGTAAGTAACCACCACTTACACCACATGGCAGGACTAGGTATTGCTACAGCAGAAATGTTAGAATTTGGTCAAGACTATGCTAAACAAACAATAAGCAACGCTAAAGCACTAGCTCAAAGCTTATACGAATTAGGATTCAATGTATTATGTGAAGATCAAGGATTCACAGAATCACACCAAGTAGCAATGGATGTAGCAAACCTTGGTGATGTATCTAAAATGGCAAAAACATTACAATACAACAACATAATCCTAAACAAAAACTTACTCCCATGGGATGACGTAAATAACAGTGATAACCCATCAGGTATCAGAATGGGAACACAAGAATTAACACACCGTGGACTTAAAGAAGATGACATGAAACAAGTAGCAGAATTCATCAAACAAGTAGTGATGGATGAAAAAGATGTTACAGAAGATGTCACAGAATTTATGAGCAACTTCACAACAGTACACTACGCATTCGATGAAGGTTGTGAAGGATACGATTACATTGAATTTTAAACAGAGAATTTTTTCTCTCATTTAACCACCCCCCTTTTACTTAAATTAATTGCTCTGGAGGTCTTTTTAAAATGTATGATTTTTTTAGAGAGAATTTTACCAGAATAATTAAAACATTAATATTCCTATTTTTAGAAGTGCTAATATTCTTTATAATAACCCAAACTATTGGCGGAATAAACTTACCTGATTTTACAACAGCATTAATAGTGATTTCATTATTATCAATAATAAATGCTGTATTATGGCCAGTATTGTCATATATTTCGTTAAAGTTTATAGTTTTCACTTTAGGTTTTGGAACTTTCCTACTGGATGGAATTATACTTTATGTGATAAGTATAATATTTCCTGCCTTTTCAATTGAAGGAATTTCACTATTTTCAATACCATTATTGTTAGGCCTTATAAACTCTATAATTTCCTTAATAATGGATATTGATGAGGACTCTACATATTACAGGTATGTGTTACGAAGACAAATTCAGCCAAATAAAAATATTGACAAGGAAGGTTTCATATTCCTGGAAATTGATGGATTGGCATATGATGTATTGATTGAAGCATTAAATAATGGTAGTATGCCTTACTTGAAAAGATTTCTTGATGATGGTAGTCATAAGCTTACAAAATGGCAAACTGATCTTTCAAGTCAGACAAGTTCTTCACAGGCAGGAATATTGCATGGAAATAATTCTAACATACCTGCTTTTCGTTGGGTTGAAAAAGAAAATGATAACAAGATAGTTTCTTCAAATACTTTGTCTGATGCAATCAGTATTGAAAGAAGAATATCTGATGGTGATGGTTTATTGTCAAACGTGGGGGCTAGTCGAAGTAACCTGTTTTCGGGTGATGCTGAGGACTGTCTGTTAACCTATAGTAAATTAACCAAGCTATCTGATTTTTATACTAAAACATGGTATTACCTGTATTCTTCACCTTATATTATTACAAGGATACTGGTATTGTTTATGGCGGATATGTTTCTTGAATTGTTATCACGAGTAGAACATACTGTTAGGGATATTCGGCCTAGGATTAAGAGAGGATTCTATTATTTTGTTTCAAGAAGTGGTGCAAATATTGTTATGAGGGAGGCTACAACATACACTCTGATAGGTGATGTGTATGCTGGCCGGTTTAATACTATGTATGCTACTTATATGGGTTATGATGAAATTGCTCATCATTCAGGAATTAGGGATAAGGATTCTTTTCATGCTCTAAGACAGGTTGATACTCAGATTAAACGTGTACATAGGGCTGTGCTTGATTCAAAGCGTAAATATAATATTATTGTTTTATCTGATCATGGACAATCTAATGGACCTACATTTAAACAAAAGTATGGTGTATCACTAAATGATCTTGTAAGTTCTTATTTGCCTGATAATATTACAATTCACAGTATTCTTTATTCAAACCAGGATCACTTCGGAGAAAACTTCACTATACGTCCTATTGCAAGAGAAAATAGGGAAAAGTTACAAGAAAAGATTAGTCATGCTAGGGAGATATTTGGCAATGCAAAGGAGAATGCATCTAATAAGAAAATTGTTAAGGAAATAAAAGAAAAAAGGGATTATATTAAAGAAAAGGATCCTATTCTTGACAGATTACAGAAATTATCTGATAAGTATGATATAGGCGTAGACCTTGTGAGTGAAGAGTTGGTGAAGGATGAAACTCCTCAGACAATAGTATTGGCATCAGGTAATCTTGGCCTCATATACTTTACTGACTGGCCTGGTAGGTTAACCTATGAACAGATGGAGGATGCTTTTCCGGGATTAATAAATGGTCTTGCTAATCATGAGGGTATAGGATTTGTAATGGTAAAATCGGAGATACTTGGTACTATGGTCCTATCAGATAATGATGTGTATTATTTGGATGATGATAAAATTGTTGGAAGTAATTTTCTGGAAAAGTATGGTGAACATGTAGTGGATCATCTTAAAAGAACAGATAATTTTGACCATGTTCCGGATATATTGGTTAATAGTGAATATGATTCATCTAATGGTGAAGTATACGCTTTTGAGGAGCTTATTGGTAGTCATGGAGGTATTGGTGGAACTCAACAGGAACCATTTATTCTTTATCCATCATGGTGGGTGTTGGATGAGGAGATTGTTGGTGCAGAAAATGTGCATAAATTCTTTAAAAAAGAGTTATTGAAATGTTGGGATGATGATTAGTTCAACACATCTTCCTCTAATATATCTTCTGGATGGAATATTGTTTTTATATTTTCGATTTCTTCAAGTTTGGCAGTGTTTTCTGCATCAATTTTTCTGATATATAATTCTATTTCTTTGTCTGTTATTAGGGCATTATGTGGACATTTATTTCTGCATTTCATACAGTTTATGCATTGTATGGTGTTTATGTTTGGGGGGTTGATTGCTTTTTTGGGGCATATGTTTCCGGGTTTGCATTCTTCACATTTTTGGCATGCATCTTTTTTAATGTATGGTGGTATCTTTGTTGTGATGATTCCTTCTTTTTGGTCTACGGGTACGATTAGTAGTGGTATTCTGCCTTTTCCTGATTGTGCAACTATATTTGTTACAAGTGTGTCTGCTATTGCATGAACTATTTTTGCTGTTGTGTTTGCTGTTGTGGGGCTTACAATGATTAGGTCATATTTTTCATGGGTAATTTTTCCACTCAGCGGGTATGAATATTTTTCATCCTCATCACATACTATCATGTTTTCTGGTTTTTTGTCCCTGATTTCTTCAAGTTTGGTCATGTAACCATATTTTTTAACTACTTCTAATCCTGCATTTGATAGGGCTATTGTTATTTCATGTTTTTGTGATAGTTCGTCTATTACATGTATACTTTCTTTTAGTAAGTGTCCGGCACCTGTTATTGCCCACAGTATCTTCATATTTATTCTACCTTTAGTTTTATTTCGGTTATTTCTGGGGGACAGTTTATTCTAAACCAGAACATGTTTGTACCTATTCCACTATTTGTGTATTGGATCATGTCATCAACTTCATAACTTCCCTTAGGATATTTTATAAAGTTTTTTCCTCTGACGGGTGTTCTTATGTATGGAATTGAGAACTGGCCTCCATGGCTATGTCCTGACAGTTGGAGTATGAATGGTTCTAGTTTGCATGTTGTGTCTGCAAAGTCTGGTTCATGTACTAGCATGATTGCTGGGGAGTCATAGTCAAGTTTTTCTTCTATTTTGCCTATGTTATCTTTTCCTACTGTTACACAGTCTATTCCGGCAATTTGTAGTTTTTTGTTGTTTCGTTCAATGATATGTATCTCATTTTCTAAGTTGATTATGTTGCTGTCTTTTAGCATTTGTTTGATGGCTTCGGGGTTTGTCCAGTAGTCATGGTTTCCCAGTACTGATATGATATCGTCTTTTGCTTCTAATTTTTTAAGACATTCTTCTAGGTCTTGTATGTATTCTTCTGCTTTGTATGATACGTAGTCTCCGGTTATTACTATTGTGTCTGGTTTTAGGTCGTTAATTAGTTTTACTACGCCGTCAAGTTTTTCTTTTGTAATCCATTGGCCGATGTGGATGTCTGTTATGTGTACTATTTTATAATCGTTGAATATTGGGTCTAGTTTGTCGCTTGTTATTGTGAGTGGTACTATTTTGAATAATTTTTTTTTGAAATTACCTTTATGTAATTTTTTTCTGGTTTTGTTCATGGCAGTTTGTATCATTCCTTTTGGTTTATCAATTTTTCTGTCTTTCATGGGTTATCACTACCTTGTCATTAATTTTTATGTTATGTTTGTTAATACTTTTTTCAGGTAATTCAATAATGTGTTTTATATTTCCTTTTTTGGGTATATATAATTGCCAGGGTTTTAATGTTGTTAGTTCATGTATTTTCATTTGATTGTTTATATATAGTATATCTATTGGAACTTTCATAAAACTTGTATGGATGCTGTTGTAATACTTTGATTGATGTTTTTGTTTGAATATTAATCCATTAAATTTGTTTTTTCCCATTAATCCTAGTAATCTTTTGGTGAAGGTATCTGCACAAGAAATGTTTCCAATCTTTGATTTTTGTTCATTTTTATTGTTATATATTTTAATTATATACATAATATTCTAATATAATTATAAACTTTATAATATTTATATATTTTTAATCAAAAATTTTTAAATTATACTGAAAAATTAATAAATAACTATTAAATATTTGATAAACATATATATAACCAGTATAATTTTTTAATAATCAAAAAAAATAATATGAGATGTCATAACAAAAACCAAAAAACATCAAAACTCATATAAAAAACTAGTTATAACTATAATTCGATTATCAAAAACAAATAAATAAATATTAGGTGTACACATGAGAAATATAAAAATCGAAAAAGCAATACAAAGACCAGTAGAACTAAACGAAATAGAAATAGTAGAAAGAAAAGGAATAGGTCACCCAGACAGTATAAGTGACGGAATAGCAGAAGCAGTAAGCAGAGTACTATCTCAAACATACAAAGAAAAAGTAGGACACGTACTACACCACAACACAGACGAAGTACAAATCACAGCAGGAGAATCCGACCCAAAATTCGGTGGCGGACAAATCATAAAACCAATAGAAATACTACTAACAGGAAGAGCAGCAAACCAATTCACACTACCAAACGGAGAAACACACAAAGTAGGAGTAGACACAATAGCAATAGAAGCAGCAAAAGAATTCCTACAAGACACAATCATAAACCTAGACGTAGAATACGGAACAGTAGTAGAATGTAAAATAGGAGAAGGAAGCGCAGACCTAAGAGATGTATTCCAAAGACCAAACGAAATACCATCATCCAACGACACATCATTCGGAGTAGGATTCGCACCATTCAGCGAAACAGAAAACCTAGTACTCAAAACAGAAGAACTACTAAACAGCAAATCATTCAAAAAACAACACCCATTCGTAGGAGAAGACATAAAAGTAATGGGACTAAGAGAAAGAGACGACATCACACTCACAATCGCAGCAGCATTCGTATCCAAATACGTAGATGACAGAGACGCATACCTCAGCGGAAAAGAAGAACTCATCGACATAGTAAAAGACCTAGCAGCAAAAACCACAGACCTCAACGTAGAAACACTCATAAACACAGCAGATGACGAAACCAAAAAAGACGAATCAGGATACTACCTAACAGTAACAGGAACAAGCGCAGAAATGGGAGACGACGGATCAGTAGGAAGAGGAAACAGAGCAAACGGACTCATCACACCAAACAGGCCAATGAGTATGGAAGCAACCAGTGGAAAAAACCCAATCAACCACGTGGGAAAAATATACAACCTCCTATCCAATGAAATCACAAGAGAAGTAGTAAGTGACGTGGAAGGTGTAAAAAACATCGACATGATAATACTCAGCCAAATCGGAAAACCAATCGACCAGCCAAGAACAGCAACAGCACACATCACAACAGAAGAAGGATACAGCATAGACGATGTGGAAGAAGATGTAACAAAAATCATTGACAAATGGTTGGGAAACATCACAGACATCAAAGACTTCATGCTCGAAGGAAAACTCAGAACATTCTAATAATGGATTCAAATCCATTACTCTTATTCTTTTTAATTGCATATAGTTTGAAATGCTGCTTTTTTTATTAACAGATTTATTTTAAAATAATTCTTATTATGTAAGGAAATTTGATAATATTTTCCAATTCTCTTAAGATACTTAAAATTATTGATTTTTCAATAAGTTTTTTCATGTTTATTTTAAACATTGTTCAGAAAAAAATTATATAACATTGTTAATTTATAAAAATTTAAATACACTATATATACACCAATACACTAAAAAAAAACAAAAAACAACAAATAACAACACACAAACCAAACACACCAAACATTAAACAAAATATAAAAAAACAATAACAAGCCATGCAACATATAATTTGATAATTAACCAAATTATAAATACTTAACAAAACAAATATACAAGACAAGGGTAATTTTTGTCCAAAAATGGAGGTATAAGTCACGTTAAACAAGAAAATAATTTTCTTAACATGTGTCATAATACTGTTGTTATGCAGCCTAACAGCAACCACAGCAACAAACCAGAACGACAACACAAACCAAACAGACACAACCATAACAACACAAACAACACATGCAACAAATAACGTACAAACAAACAAAAACGAAAATAAAAAAATCAATAGTGACTTAGATACTAGTAAATCAGTCACTACAAATAGAATAGGCGAAAAAAATACTAGTCAGACATCCAATACAACAACGACAAACAACAAAACAACTACAAACAACAACACAAACGCCAAAACAATACAAAAAAACACAAACACCAAAACACTAAAACAAGCCCAGTCAGTATATAACATACATACCTGGAATGATTTCATGAACAATTTAAGAACAGCCACTGAAAATTCTACGTTCATATTTGAAACTAAAACATATGAAATCACTTATGAACAGCTAACTTGGAGGCAAGAAGTTGCTTTAAGAAATCTTACAATTATAGGTAACGGTGCTATAATTGATGGTAAAAATAAGAATAGGTTTTTACATGTTGGTGGAAACAGAGATACTGGTATTTTCTTTACATTAAATGTTACAAATTTAACTTTTCAAAATTGTTATCCTTCTAATAATAACGTAATGGGAGGAGTTATATATGGAATTCATAAACCAACCGTTTATATCTCCAATTGTACATTTATAAATTCATCGGCTAACCAAGGAGGAGCAATACTGATTCATAGGGGTGATTTAACAATCATTGATTCAGTATTTATAAATTCTACAGCAGCTAGTGACGGTGGAGCTATTAGGGTAGGAACTGACTATGCAAACCTCACAATAGATAATGTTACTTTCATAGATTCCAAAAGTCCTAAGGGAGCAGCAATTGTTTATGATGCACAGGGTAATGTAAAAATTACCAATACTAACTTCATCAATGGTACCTCACTAAATAATAATGGAATGGATAGTGCTATTTATATGGCTCAAGGTGAAAGTTTATATCTAGAAAATAACACTTTCATCAACAACACTGCAGCAAACGAAGGAGCAATATACATTTATAATACAAATTATGGTCAAATAAGGACAATAATTAACAACACATTCAGTAACAACAATGCTACAAGTGGAGCAGCAATAGCAGTTAACAGAGCTCTAGATTTAATCATAGAAAACAACACTTTTGTTAATAACTCAGCAACAAGTGGTGGAGCTATACTTATCAAAGCTGGTGTTGAAGGTCGTTTAACTGGAAACAAATACGAAAATAACACTGCAAATAATGGTGGAGCATTAGCTGTTGGTGTAAATGCTGGCATCCAATTGAATAATGAAACATTCAACAACAACAGTGCTGTGAATGGTGCTGCAGTTTATTCAGAAGGTACAATAACATCAATTAATAGCGGCTACTATAATTTAAGTGCTACCAATGGTGGTGCATTATTCCTTACAGGAGCTGATTCTAATTTCGTAGGATCTGATGATATTTATGAAAATAACACTGCAGAAAATGGTGGTGTGGTTTACCTTACAAATAGGGCAGAATTAATATCGGGTAGGGGTGTATTCAGAAATAACAATGCTACCCTAGGTGGAGTATTCTACATAGAAAACAATGGTAAATTTGACACAAATTATGACCATTCATATAATAACACGGCTACTCGTGGTGGAGTATTCTATGTAAACCAGACAAATAGGGCAATTGAATCAGAAGGATCAAATTATACAGACAACAAAGCACTAGAATATGGTGGAGTATTATATGTTGAAGCAGGTATGGTTGATACAGAAGATGAAATCTACCTAAACAACACCGCACAGATTGGTGGAGCAATCTACAACCTAAATGGTACTATAGAGAGTATTAACAATAAGTTAATTAACAATACTGCAACATTATATGGTGGTGCCACATTCAACTCTGAAAATGGTACAATCATAAAAAGATCAGGTACTAATATTAATAACACAGCACCTATAGGGGGTGCAATATACAATAATGGTACTTTAACTGCAAGGGACAGTACTTTTGAAGAAAATAATGCTACAATTGGTGGAGTAGTATTCAATAATGGTATGATTACATCAGAAGGCAATATTTTCAAAAATAATAATGCAACCAGTGCTGGTGTATTATATAACAATGCAACAGTATCAGCCAATTCCAACACTTTCATAGCAAACAGTGCTACAAATGGTGGAGCATTAATAGATAATGGTACCTTTAGTGGAAGAGGAAACAATTACTACAACAATACTGCTTTGGAGAATGGTGGTGCAATATACGCCTGTTCCGATAGGAACATAGTTATTCAACAAATAGAAGTTGATGGAAATACTGCAGGCCAAAATGGTGGAGCAATATTTACCGAAGAAAATGTTGTAATAACTTCATCACGTGATGTAAAATACGTGAATAACAGTGCAATTCTTGGAGGAGCAGTATACTTGGGTAATCAGAGTAATATTACCACAAGTGCTGACGAGTTCATAAATAACAATGCAAGTATGGGTGGTGCAATATATGCACAAGCAAACAATACTGTAACAGTTAAAACAAGTACAACATTTGATTCAAACAAGGCAACACTTGGTGGAGCAATATACCTGAATGATACAGTAGTTCTTAATTCTACAAACGGTATCTATAAAAATGGTAATGCTACAAATGGTAGTGCAATATATGCACAAAAAGGCAGCCAGTTAATCACTAATGGAAACCAGTTCATTAAAAATAATGCAGATAATGGTGCATTATATATTGATGAAGGAGTAACAGTATCCTTATCCAGTGGTCAATACACTAACAACACTGCAAGTAAAGGGGCTGCTATTTATACTAAATCAGACTTAAATACTTCAACAGTAACTTTCACACAAAACAATGCTACACAGGGTGGAGCAATATATCTTGATGAAGTAATATATAACTCACAACATGATACTTTCTCATCAAATAAAGCAACACAGGGTGGAGCAATATATGTGTCAAACGATTCCAAGGCAAATATTTCATCATCAATGTTTAACCAAAACAATGCTACAGAGGGTGGAGTATTATATCTTGATGGAAATGCTGAAGTAAACACTACTGGCAGTACATATGGACATAACCGGGCATCAAATGATGGTGGAGTGATGTATGTGACTCAGGGAGCAACAGTAAATGTTCTTGGAAGTGACACATACACTGATAACACTGCAAACTATGGTGGGGTATTCTATAACAGGGGAAACATTAATTCCACTGGTAACATATATACTAAGGATACAGCAACCGCTAGTGGTGGAGTGTTATACAATGTTGCAGATGCAAACTTCACAGCAAATAATGATGAATTCACATTAAACAATGCACCTGACGGGGCAGTTCTTGAAAATCGTGGTAATGTAACCATAACTGAATCAACAATCGATTCAAACATTGGAACAAAATCAGTTATACTAAATCTAGGAGTTTTAACACTAACTGATAATACAGTATCAAATAATAAAGTAACAAGTCCAACAGGATATGTTATACTTAACAGTGTTGTTTCTGCAACAATTGTTAATAACTTATTTGATTCAAACACTGATCTTACAAGAGACATGCTTCTAGGTGAGGTTCAACCACAAAGTATCACAGGAAACACTTATATTGACAATTATCTTAATGATACAATAGATATTCCTGTTTTAATAGATGTGCCACTTGAGGTACTGGAATATTTTGTTAATGTTACTGTTAATTTAAGAAACATTTATAATGACACAGTAAGAAATGGTACAGTCTACTTATACGATGAAGAGTTCAATCGTATTGGTGAAGGACGAGTTATTGATGGTAATGCTAGTGTAAGAATATACAGACCTTCAATTAAAAAATCATTAACTAATGCAACAGCCGTTTATCAATCATTAAGTCATCATTATCAGGACATGAATGTTAAAACTGAGGTACATATGGGTAAACCAACAAGAATTGTTATTTCACCTATAAATCAGACATATGTTGATGACAAAATAAATGTCACAGTTTCATTATATGAAATCGAGAATAACACTCTGCTAAAGAATGCAAACATAACAGTTTACATCAATGGTACAAAATACACTAGAAACACTGGTGAAAATGGATACGTAGTTATACAAAATATCAGTTTCCCTATTTATGGTAATTATCCAATGAATGCATCATTTGAAGGTAACAGTTCTCATGTTAACTCTAATACCACAGGGACAATAGAAATAATAAAAATCCCAACTCACATGGTATTAACACTACCAAACAATGTCTCACATCCTGATGATGAAGGATACATAAATGTAACCTTGTATGATTCAAGAAACAACAGTACACTCAGAGTATTCAACATAACATTAAATGTAACAAACAAAACAGGAATTGTAAAAGTACCAGATGAAAACGGTAATATCACCTACTTATTCAAAGCTTATGAAAATGGGCATATACAAGTAGTAGCATCAGTGCATGAATCAAGTGATCAATATGCAATACCTGCAGAAGTAAGTGGACAACTCTTTATTGAAAGATATCCTACACACTTCCACAGTAATACTACTGCTTTACCTTCTGGTGGTGGGGATGTAAATATTACATTCACATTATATGACATAGATCATAATTTAATTAAAAATAAGACTATTAACATAACCACAATTAAAAATGGTACGGTAATAGAGTCTATTGTTGTTAAAACTGATGACCTAGCATCTTATACTGTTAATGTCACCATAAATACAAATGATAATGTGACTATAACAGCATACTGTCTTGAAGATTACAAGTACAGAAACTCTTCATTACCTGTTCATCTATTATTAGGTAAAAATACTACTTGGGTTGCAGTAAGTCCTAATAACACATATGTTAACAGGACAAGTGTTGTACGAATTAACCTTGAAGAAAACGGAAACACTCCATTAACTGGAAAGGTTAATTTAACAGTAGGGGAACATGAACCTCTAGAACTAAATGTTATCAATGGAGAAGTATACTATGAGATTCCTTGGACATGGCCTGAACGAACTACTGTACAGGTATCAGTAAGTTATGCAGGTGATGAACATCATGCAGCCTCATCGGCTACGGCAACATTCACAGTATTCCGTGCTGCAACAGTTACAAGTATAGCTGTAACAGAAAACCTTGATACAAAAACAGTTATTGTAGGAAACGTAACAAGTGAAGGTTATCCGTCAATAAACATTGGAAATGTGACATTAACTGCAGAATATACTAATTTTACCACAGGTCTTCGTGAAAGAATAGAACTGGGTAATGTAACAGTAGTTAATGGTAAATATGAACTTGTTACAGATAAGTTAGAAGTTCTTGAAGCAGATTATGGTAGATACAATATTCGAGCACTATATAATACTAATAATGTATTCTATGAAAGTCAAGCAGAAACCGGAACAATAAGAATCACTTCCTTCAAAAACACAACAGTAACAATATCAACTATTGAAAGAACAACAGTTGGAACAGAAGAAAGCATATTATTCTCTTTATCTGATGAAAAAGGAGAACAATTAGCAAATAAAACATTAATAATCACAATAAATGGAACAGATTACACAGAATCTAATCTAACAACAGACAGTAACGGTACGGTAAGATTATTTGTATCCTTCGATAAGGTTGCATTAAACAATATAACCGTAAAATTTGATGGGGATGATTATTATAACTCATCAAGTAATACTCATCAAATAACAGTAAAACAAAGAACAATTACAACAATAACAGTACCATCACCAATACATGTTTATGATAATGTAACAATTAACATAACTTTAAAGGATATTGATGGAAACCCATTAGCTAACGAATCAATAATAGCTAATGACCATGAACATCAAGACACATTCATCACTGATGAAAACGGTACAATAAGCATACCAGTATTTTACACAACATATGGAACAAAAAATGTTACCGCTGAATTCAAAGGATCATTATTCTACTTAAACTCATATACTAAGGACATAATACAAGTACTAAGATTAGATTCAATGCTAAATGTTACATCTGAAACTCCTGTTTTAGTAGGAAACGTAACTCAACTAGGAGGATACCTTGTATTACATAACGGTACTCCAATAGTTAATGCAACAGTACAAATGTATATAAACAATGCAGCCGAAGCAATCAACCTACGAACCAATGAAGAAGGTTACTACTATTATAACTACACTACTAGTGTTTTAGGAAGAAATGATGTAAGGGTTGTATTTGAAACAAATAATGTATACTGGGGTAGTCATGATACTGCAACATTTATTGTAAAACCATATGTCACTGATATTTCAGTAAGTGCTGACAGACTAATCAAAGTCGGTGACACAACCACTATAACTGGAATACTCGAGGATGAATTTGGAAACAAACTAGGAAACAAAATAGTTAACCTAACAATAAATGGAGTAGTAGTAGCTCATGATACTACAGACTATGATGGTAGTTACGAATTTAATTTCACTCAAGCAAAAGATGGAATTTACAACATTACAGTAAATTTCACTGGTGACAACAAATATCTGAAATCATTTGACACCTATCAAATAAAAGTGGAAAAAGTCATCACACACATTAACATCACAGGAATATCTCCAGTTAACTATGGAGATAAAATACTTGTAAAGGGAATACTATTTGATGAATATGGTAATGTATTAGATCGTCAAATCATCACAGTATACATGAACGGAATTGAAAAATTAAATACCAGTACACGTGGATTAGGTGATGTGAACTATACCGTTACTGCTAATGAAGTAGGATTACAGAACATCACATTCAGATTCAATGGTACAGACAAGTACTACTCATCAAATAACACTTACCAAGTAAATGTCATAAAAATATACACACACTTCGATCAACTCGAAGCAACAAATGTGGAACTTGGACAAAACACTACAGTAATAGGTTACTTGATAGATGAATCAAGACGTGGACTAGCTAACACAGAATTTAATGTAACATTAAACGGTAACGAATCCACAACAAAAACTGTTAAAACAGATAATCGTGGACGTTTCAGTTTCGAATACAATTCAACACAACTTGGATTAAACAACATAACACTCAGTTATGCAGGAAACTATTCACAAGAACCAGTGGATGACTATGTGACATTCACAGTGGATAAACTTGATGTGTTCATCACAACTAATGTAACAAGTGTTAAAGCAGGTAATGCTACAATACTTGTAAATGTAACTGATGAAAACGGTGACCCAATTCCAGAAGGAACAGTACTTGTTTATTATGATGAAGATGGTGAACCAATAGGTAATGGTACAGTTGGAGAAAATGGTACAGTGGAAATAAGTGTTCCACTAGAACCTGGAGTACAGGACATCATAATAGTCTACAATGGAACAGAAGAATTATACAAATCTTCAAGAACCGTTGTAACACTTGAAGTTCCATTATACAACTTAAACATCACAATAAATGACATAAACGATACAAAAGTCAGAAACTCCACAAACATAACAGGATTCCTCTACTATGAAGATGCAGAACATAATCCTATCATTGGAGAAAATTTGACAATATATGTTGATGGAATAGCAATAGCTAATGTAACCACTGGTGAAGATGGTAACTATTCCTGTCAATACAATGCAACAACCTCTGGATTCAAAGAAGTGCTCGTAGTCTTTGCAGGAAACAGTACACATTCCAGAATAGAAGCAACAGGAAACTTCACAGTTAACAAGATCATCTCAAACATTAATATTACAAACATAGAAAACATAACCGTTGACTATCCTGTAATAATTAATGGAACACTCGTTGATGAATTTGACATCATAATTCCAAACGCACCAGTAACCATAGAAATTAATGGTGTAAACTATACAAACACTACTGATGATAATGGAAACTATTACATTGAATACACAACAAGTGTTGTAGGCGAAAATAATATTACAGTATACTATGCTGGAAACAACACATTTAACAGTACAGCTAACAGTACCACGTTTAATGTAACAGCACATCCAACAAATATAACTGCAAATATTACAAACCCACGCCCAGGAAACAATCTCATAACTATCAACGTTACTGATGAAAAGAATAATAATGTAACCACAGGAAAAGTCACTATCAAAGAAGGTGACAAAGAACTTGGTAATGGAATCATTATTAACGGAGAATTAGTAACAGCAATAGTACTAAACCCTGGAGAACACGCACTAAACATAACATATGAAGGAATAACCAAGTACTCAGCTAACAGTACAATATACACAGTAACAATACCTAAAATTAACACTACAATTATTCCTGAAGCAGTTAGTGCTGTTAAAATTAATGATACTATCATAGTTAATGGTACTCTTGTGGATCAATTCAATAATCCTGTAGGTCCTGCAACTGTGAATATTAGTATTAATGGAATAAATGCAACAGTTCCTGTTGATGTTGATGGTAAGTTTACTTACACTAACACTACAAACATTACTGGTATAAATAATGTAACAATCGTTTATGATGGTAACGATACCTATAATGGTAGCAGTGTTTCATTTAATTTCACTGTAAGTCCAATATTTACACAAATAACTGCTAATGCTACAAGTCCTATAGTAATCAATAATACTACCACGATTACTGGTGTGTTAAAAGATGAAAAAGGTAATAGTATTAGTGGTGCAAGTGTTGAAGTTTGGATAAATGGAGAACTAAATGATACCGTGACTACTGATAGTGAAGGTAATTATACTTTAAGTGTTGTGACTGATACTCTAGGACTAAATAATGTAACAGTTATCTACAAAGGTAATGATACTTACACACCTGTTAACACAACAACCAATTACTATGTTGATAAGATGTTCACAGCAGTGAATGTAACAACTATTAGTCCAATAAAAGTAGGAACTAACACTACTATTAGTGGTCGTCTCGTTGATGGCAGAGGAAACCCTATCAAAGATGCAGTGGTAAACATCACAGTTGAAGGTGATGATACTAAGTATACTGCTACAACAGACAATGATGGTTACTACACACTAAATGTTACTGGTACAACAGTTGGAGACTACAAAGTCAAAGTATTCTACAATGGAACAGATGTATACATTGAATCCAATAATACAGGTAAATTCATAGTAGAAGAACACAGTAGTAATGTAGCAATTAACGTATCTGATATTGTGAATGGTAAAGTTAACATAACAGTTAATGTTACTGATGAGAGTGGTAATGCAATTCCTGGTGGATTTGTAAACATCACAGATGAAAACGGTACTGTAATTGGTAATGGAACCATTGACGAAAACGGTAACCTAACAACAAATATTACACTACCACCTGGACCACATAACATCACAATTTCATACAACGGTACAACAAACAGCACACCATACAATACAACAATAGTACTGAATGTACCAAAATATGGAATTAACCTCACACTTGAAGATATTAACAACACAATAGTACGTAACACAACTAACATTACAGGTACATTAAAAGATACTGATGGTAACAACTTAGACAATGTTATCGTATCAATATATGTTAACAACAAGTTTGTAACAAATGCAACAGTAACTGATGGAACATATAATTATGAATACAATGCAACAACCACAGTTCTAAACACTGTACGGGTAGTATACGAAGGAAATGCAACCTACGAAGCAGTAGAAGTTAACAAAACCTTCGAAGCAAGACAATTAACAGCAAATGCAACAATCACAGAAATTGAAAACATCACAATAGGAAACACTACCAACATAAACGGTACAGTAACCGATGAATTCAATAACATAGTAGCAGATGCTGAAATTATCCTAACAGTAAACGGTAGAAATTACACAACTACAACAAACAGTACTGGAGGATACAACATCACACTCACAGCACACGTTGTAGGAGAAAACAACATAACCGTAACATTCGAAGGAAACAATACAATAAGTGCATTTACAAACACATCAACTTTCAACGTAACAAGAATTAAAACAACCACAACTGCGGAAGTAATCACCACAGTTGCTGGTATAAGTTTAATCACAGTAAATGTTACAGACGAATTTGGACAGAACGTAACAGACGGTCCAATAACAGTAACAGATGGAACAGTAACCATAGCAACTGGTAAAATAGTTAATGGTACAGCAATAATATCCGTACCAACAGAGGCTGGAAAAGAATACACATTCACAGTCAAATACGATGGAACAGATATTTACGAAAACTCAACAACAACCACAACCAAAAACATACCAAAACTTAACACTACAATTATTCCAGGAGCAGTTAATGCTGTTAAAATTAATGATACTATCATAGTTAATGGTACTCTTGTGGATCAATTCAATAATCCTGTAGGTCCTGCAACTGTGAATATTAGTATTAATGGAATAAATGCAACAGTTCCTGTTGATGTTGATGGTAAGTTTACTTACACTAACACTACAAACATTACTGGTATAAATAATGTAACAATCGTTTATGATGGTAACGATACCTATAATGGTAGCAGTGTTTCATTTAATTTCACTGTAAGTCCAATATTTACACAAATAACTGCTAATGCTACAAGTCCTATAGTAATCAATAATACTACCACGATTACTGGTGTGTTAAAAGATGAAAAAGGTAATAGTATTAGTGGTGCAAGTGTTGAAGTTTGGATAAATGGAGAACTAAATGATACCGTGACTACTGATAGTGAAGGTAATTATACTTTAAGTGTTGTGACTGATACTCTAGGACTTAACAATGTAACTGTTGTTTATAGTGGAAACAGTACTTACACAGCAGTAAATACTACAACATATTACTATGTTGATAAGATGTTCACTGCAGTGAATGTAACAACTGTCAGTCCTGTTAAAGTGGGCAGTAATACAACAATTAGTGGTCGTCTCGTTGATGGCAGAGGAAACGGTATAACTGATGCTGTGATAAACATTACAGTCGGAGATAGTGATAAGTACAATGCTACAACAGACAATGATGGTTACTACACACTAAACGTTACTGGTACAACAGTAGGAGACTACAAAGTCAAAGTATTCTACAATGGAAGCGAAGTATACATTGAATCCAATAATACAGGTAAATTCATAGTAGAAGAACACAGCACAAATGTAGAAGTTAACGTTAGTGACATCGAAAATGGTAAAGTAAATATTACAGTTAATGTTACCGATGAAGGTGGTAATGCAATTCCTGGCGGATTTGTAAACATCACAGATGAAAACGGTAACGTAATAGGAAATGGAACCATTGACGAAAACGGTAACCTAACAACAAATATTACACTACCACCTGGACCACATAACATTACAATAGTATACAATGGTACAACTAACAGCACATCATATAATAAAACAATCAGATTAGATGTTCCAAAATATGATGCAAAATTATCATTAGAAGACATCAACAATACAATTGTACACAACAGTACAAATATCACAGGATTACTTGTAGATGAAAACAATAATCCAATCACTAATGCTAACATAACAATAACCGTTGACGGATTAGAAATAGCTAAAGTAATTACTGGTGAAGATGGTAACTACAGTGTAACATATAATGCTACAACAGTTGGTGAAAAACAGGTAATTGTTAACTTTGCTGGTGATGATACATACGCTCCATTAAGTGTAAACAAAACATTCAATGTAGGTCCTGTTCATACTAACATCACAGTATCAGATATTGATAACATTACTATTGGTGGTGTTGTGAACATTAACGGTACTCTTGTAGATGAACTCGGATTTAACATGAGCAATGTTGAAGTAATCATAACAGTAAATGGTAAAAACTATACTGCTACTACTGATGAGTATGGTAATTACAGTTACAATTACACAACAGGTACTGCTGGCGTAAATAATGTTACCGTGACCTTTATTGGTGACAATAACATTATTGGAACAGTTAACAGTACTAGTTTCAATGTAACACGTATTAACACTACTACAAGGGCTAATATATCCAGTCCTCGTGTTGGTGCTAATATTATTGAAGTAAATGTTACCGAGACAATCAGTGGATTAAATGTGACCTATGGTCCTGTTGAAGTAAGAAATGATGAAGGTGAAGTAATAACTATTGGTCAAGTAATCAACGGAACAGCATACATACCAGTATCTGATCTGGAAGCTGGCCGAGAATACAACTTCACAATAGTATACAACCAGACAAGCGTATACGAAGAATCATCATACAAATTCAACATAACAATACCAGAACACATACTCAGTGTAATACCAGATGCTACCGTTCCAACAAAACTTGGAACAGAAACAGAAATAACTGGTACAATTGTAAACGAAAACAACGAACCACTAGCAAACACACAAATTAACATAACAGTTAATGGTGAAACAAAACCGGTTACAACAGATGAAAACGGAAAATACGAACTTCCATACACAACAAACACCACAGGCATCAACAACGTAACAGTATCCTACACTGGAGAAGGATACGAACCACTCGAATACAAGTACAACTTCACAGTAGACAAGTTATTCAGTGTAATAAATGTTACAGCCGATACTCCTATAGTTGTAGGAAATAACACTACTATTAGTGGTCGTCTTGTTGATGAAACTGGTGAAGCTATCAGCGATGTAAACGTAACTATAACAGTCAATGGTGTAAACGTATATAACGCAACAACCGAGGAAGGTTATTACAGTTATAATGTAACTGGTAGTGTTGTTGGTCTTAACAATGTAACTGTAGAGTTTGCTGGTAATGATAATTACACTGCAGTAAACAGAACAACTAACTTCATAGTTGATAAGATGTTCACAGGATTAACTGTAAGTACAATTAGTCCAATTAAGGTAGGAAGTAACACTACAATTAACGGTACACTCGTTGATGGCAGAGGAAACCCTATCAAAGATGCAGTGATAAACATCACAGTTGAAGGTGATGATACTAAGTACACCGCTACAACAGATAGTAACGGTTTCTACACACTAAATGTTACTGGTACAACAGTTGGAGACTACAAAGTTAAAGTATTCTACAATGGAACAGATGTATACATTGAATCCAATAATACAGGTAAATTCATAGTAGAAGAACACAGCAGTCATGTGGAAGTTAACGTTAGTGACATCGAAAATGGTAAAGTAAATATTACAGTTAATGTTACCGATGAAGGTGGTAATGCAATTCCTGGCGGATTTGTAAACATCACAGATGAAAACGGTACTGTAATAGGTAATGGAACCATTGACGAAAACGGTAACCTAACAACAAATATTACACTACCACCTGGACCACATAACATTACAATAGTATACAATGGTACAACTAACAGCACATCATTTAATAAAACAATAATATTAGACGTTCCTAAGTATGATGCAAAATTATCATTAGAAACTGTGAATGATACTATTGTACACAACAGTACAAATATCACAGGATTACTTGTCGATGAAAACAATAATCCAATCACTAATGCTAACATAACTATAACCGTAAACGGTATAGAAATAGCAAAAGTAAAAACAGGAGATAAGGGTAATTACAGTGTAACATATAATCCTATCACTACAGGTGATAAATTAGTAGTGGTTAACTTTGCAGGTGATGAAACATATGCACCATTAACTATGAACACAACATTCAACGTAAAACCAGTCCATACTAACATCACAGTTCCAACATTAACTAGTGTCACAACAGGTGATATAGTAAAAATAAACGGAACTTTAACTGATGAATTTGGATTAAAAGTAAGTGATGTTGATGTAATAATCACAGTAAACGGTAAAAACTACACAACAACCACTGATGAAAACGGAGAATACTCATATAACTACTTAACCGGATTAACCGGAGTAAACAATGTAACCGTAACATTTATTGGAGACAATAACCTAATCGGAACAAGTAACAAAACAACATTCAACGTATCTAAGGAAGAAACAAATGTTGTTGCAGAAATTACTCCAAAACCTGGAACAAGCTTAGTAGATGTAAAAGTAACTGATAGTGAAGGTAAACCAGTAACTGAAGGAACCGTTGAAATTAAAGATGGTGATAAAGTTATTGGTACCGGCAGAGTCATAAATGGTACAGTTACAATATCAGTACCAACAGAAGCTGGTAAAACATACAACTTGGATGTTGTTTATGATGGAACAACCGTTTATGGAAATTCATCAAGCAAAATCGAAGAAACACAAATACCTAAACATAACATTACAGTTATTCCTGATCCTATTAAACCAGTAGTAATCGGAGAAACATTCAATGTCAGTGGTAAAGTAGTTGATGAAAACAATAGACCAATAGCAAATACTGAAATTAATGTAACAGTAAATGGTGAAACCGTACCGGTAAAAACTGATGAAAACGGAACATATTCATACTCATATCCTACAAATTCAACTGGAACCAACAATATAACAGTTTCATTTGAAGATGAAGTACATAAAGTTGAATACAAGTACAACTTCACAGTAAGTCCATTAATAACTACTATAACATTTGAAACACCAAGTACCATTAAACTAGGATTACCATCCACAATCAATGGTATATTAGTGGATCAATATGGAAAAGCAGTTCCAAACGCAAAAGTAACTGTTAAAGTAGGAGATAAAACATTAAATGCTACAACAGATAAGAATGGTAAATATTCAGTAACAACAACACCTACAAAAGTTGGAATTAATAATATAATAGTAAGTTATGCTGGTAACGAAACGTACAGGGCAACAGACAATACTGGAGTATTATTAGTTGATAAACTTGACACAATATTAACATTAAATGTATCAAGTCCGGCAAAAGTAGGAAACGTTAACATTACTGGAACTTTGCTGGATGAAAACAATAAACCAGTAAGTAACAAGCCAATCAAAGTAACAGTTAATGGAAAAGAATATAACACCACAACTAACAGTAAAGGTGTTTATGTATTGAACAATCCAACAACAACTGCCGGCGTAAACAATGTCACAGTAACATATGCAGGTGATGGTGAACACTACCTGATTAATAATGCTAAGAAGTTTAATGTAGACACTGTTGATGTTGTCGTTGATGTTGCAATGCCAAAAGTTGATGCAGGTAACAGTAACATAGTTGCAAACATCACAGATGAAAATGGTAAACCTGTATCTACAGGAACAGTAACAATAACCACTCCTGACGGCAAAACTATTAAAGCTCCTGTCAAAGATGGAAAAGTTAACGTAACAGTTCCAACAACTCCTGGTACACAAACTTATAAAGTAAAATATGATGGCGACAATTACACACCAAGCACAAAATCATTCACGGTAGACGTGCCTAAAGTAAATACAACCATCACAACCAATAAGTTAACACCAGCAAAAGTTGATGATACAACAACAGTCACAGGAACCTTAAAAGATTCCAATGGCAAACCAATACCAAACGCAGAAGTTACTGTAAAATATGCAAACACTACCAAAGTAGTAAAAACCGACAGTAACGGTAAATACACTGCAGCAATACCAGACGTAAGAGCAGGAACAAACCCAGTAACTGTAACATACTCTGGAAACGATACTTACAACAAAGTATTGCTCAATACAACACAAGTAGTCAGCAAATACAACACAAAAGTAAAAGTTGACGAAATAAGTGGAATTGTTGGAGAAAAGATTACCCTAACTGCACATGTAACCGATACAAACGGTAAAAACATAACTGGAGGAAACCTAGTATTCAAACTAAATGGTAAAACATTAAGAGAAGACTACAGGTTCGACAGCAAAGCAGCACCACTTAAATTCAAAGTAGTGAATGGTAAAGTAACCGTGACACTCACAGCAGATCTTTACCTACGCAACGTTAAAAACCTCACAGCATCATACAGTGGTAGTTATAAATACGAGGCAAGCACGTCAAGTGTGGTAACTGCACAAATACAAAAACGCAGAGCTACACTAACTGTGACAACCGTTCCAACACTAGGAAAACAAGATAATAACATTATCTTCAAAGCATACCTAAAAGATGTTACCCACAACGCTAAGAATAAAACAAGCCTATCAACAGATGGAACAGTGATATTCAAAGTAAACGGTAACACAATCAAGGATGAAAGCGGTTCACAAATACATGTAGATGTAATAAACAATGTTGCAACATACACTTACTACGTAGAACCTGGAACAGCTAGCGTCTACAAAAATGGAAGTATCAGACACTACAGCCTAGAAGCAGTATATGATAACCCATCATTCTACCCAGACACTAGAAACAAAACAGTATTCCACGTAGATAAAAGTGATGTAACAATTAACTTTGTAAAAACAACCGTAAAAGGAACAAAGTTAAGCGTAAAAGCAACAATGACAGACTACAAAGGTAATAATCTGGTTGGAAACAGTACAATAGCCATAAAAATTAATGGAAGAACTTACCAGGAAAATGGTAAAGCCAAATACTTCAACATAGTAAATGGTAAAGTTAATTTAAGTGGATTAAAATTGTCCCCTGGCGAAAAAGTTCATTCAGTAATGATAGTTACTGGTGAAAGACAATCATATCATGCAGCTAGGGAAACAACAACTGATATTACAACAAGTTAAATGCTAAAACACATAAAATCCAAATAATTAAGAGGTAATCCTTAGAGAAAGATAAATACTCTGAGGATGCCTCATTTTTTTTTAAACAAAAACACTATTTTTAAAAAACAATTTATAGCAAAAACACATAATAAAAAGCTATTTTAAAACAATTTGCTATTACTCACAAATAAAAAATAAACAACACTCCACTACCATAACATGATGTAGTCAGAATGTGTGGTGATGAATTTTCAGTTACTTTTTAGCAAAAAAGTAATACTTTTTTAATTCTTTTTAAATGTTAATTTTTACTAGTTTTATTCGCCCCTTGGGGCGTGTTTTAAAAAATAAGCGATAATAAAGTTTTTATAGTAAAAAGGAGAGATATTATATTATGAAAGTACAAAATAACTCTCCTATTATTAATTATGTTGGTCATCAACTTAAACTTGACGGTTTTTTTAGTGAACCATTGGTTGATGTTATTAGAAAAGATAATACTGATGATGAATGTGTAAATTTATTATCTGTTGATTGTAAAGATTTGATTGTAGATTATTTGGATAATTATTTTGATGATGATCTTCCAGTTTCCTGTGCTGAGGATTATGTGAAATCTAAGCTATCTCGGATTGCGGATAATTTGAAAGTTTTTGAAACTAAAGATGGTGTTGTTTTTACTCAATTTAGGAGTTATTGTCCTCATTGTGGTTCTAAACATGTTGTTGAAGATGGTTATTATCCTAAAAAGCTTGTTTTAAATGTTTTTGGTAATGTTGATGCTCGTATTAAACGTTATGAATGTCGTAATTGTGGTAAAGGTTTTTCTGCAGATATTAGCAGTGTAGTTGATAGAAAATTCAGTGTTTCCAAGCGTATTATGAAGATAATACAGAATTATTATGCTATTTGTGGTACTCCCGTTCGCAGAATACAGGAGATCATGAAAAGAATACATAATGTATGCGTATCTTATCAGGAAGTACAGGACATTATAGTCGATTATATTATTAAATATGAGTCTAATTTGGAAACTTATTCTGGATATTATGTGTTTGATAGTTTATGGGTTAAAATAGATGAAATTAGTGATAATTATGTTTATTTCTTTGCATTATTTGATGTACATCATAGAACATTGGTGGATTATAAAATAGTTGAAGAAGAAAATAGTACGGAAGTTTATAATTTCTTACGAAATGCTACTCTTAATCAACCCCGTAAAGCAATTACAACTGACTTACATATTGCTTATCGAAAACCAATACAAGATTTAGGATTCAAACACCAATTTTGTGAATTCCACACCAAACAAAACATCAACAAATACTTATATAATCATGTAAAAGAGAACAATATCTCAAAAAAGACTCATAAGGAATATAAAAAATATTTAGAAGAAATTTATCAAATTTATGAATCAAACAATAGATTTGAAGTTTTAGATATATTGGATAATCTCTCTGGTAGGCGTGAAGAGTTTCCGGATGTTATTAATGAGATTATTGATAAAAAGATTCGTCCTTATTCTCGTTATTTAACTATGTTTCTTGAAGATAGTTTTATTGAACGTACTAGTAATTGGATTGAACGTATTTTTGGTGATTTAGCACCTAAATCTTTAAAAAATAAATTTAAAACATTACGTGGATTTTTATCTAGACTAAATTTGAAGCTTAAAAGATGGGATTCTCGAAACGCAATTTTATGATGGAAAAGGTAACTTCACCACACATTTTGACAACACCCATAACATAGGTAAATATTACTGTAAGTAATGACAAAAATATAAATTAATATAATGTTACATAATCTACCATTATGAAACAATTATAACAAAAAAGGGGTTTAATTCATCAAAAAAAATACCATAAACTCAATATG
This sequence comes from Methanosphaera sp. ISO3-F5, assembly GCF_034480035.2. Classification (NCBI taxonomy): domain Archaea; kingdom Methanobacteriati; phylum Methanobacteriota; class Methanobacteria; order Methanobacteriales; family Methanobacteriaceae; genus Methanosphaera; species Methanosphaera sp. ISO3-F5. Next base: position 2,377,048 of record NZ_CP118753.2, on the reverse strand, counting down.
ATAAAAAAACCCATACAAAAATAAATTAAAAGGAGATACTGTATGCCAATAAATGAGGTAGAACAGGGATATAATAAAGCATTAGAAAATAAAATACAAAGATTCTGGCAAGAACAGAACATATACAACAAAACAAGCAAACAAAGAGAAAACAAACCAAAATACTCATTCCTAGACGGACCACCATACTGCAGTGGAAGAATACACCTAGGAACAGCATGGAACAAAACCATAAAAGACTCATTCCTAAGATACAAAAGCATGTCCGGATACAGTCTAAGAAGACAAGCAGGATGGGACACACACGGATTACCAATAGAACACAAAGTAGAACAAATACTAGAAATACAAAGCAAACAAGAAATCGAAGAAAAATACGGAATAGACAACTTCGTAGAAAAATGTAAAGAATTCGCAATAAAAAACAAAGAAGACATGACCGAACAGTTCAAAAGCATGGGAATATGGATGGACTGGGAAGACCCATACGTAACCTACGACAACAGTTACATGGAATCATGCTGGTGGACACTAAAAAAAGCAGACGAAAGAAACTTACTAGTACAAGACAAAAGAGTAATCACATGGTGCCCACAATGTGAAACCGCACTAGCAAACGCAGAAATAGAATACGACGAAAAACAAGACCCATCAATATACGTAAAATTCAAACTAGTAAACCAAGAATTCGACGCACCAAGCTACGTGCTAATATGGACAACCACACCATGGACCATACCAGCAAACATGGCAGTAAGCGTACACCCAGAATTCGAATACTCTTACATCAAAATAACAAACAAAGACGGAGACCAAGAAGTACTCCTCATGGCAACAGGACTAATCAACTCACTATTCGAAGAAAACGAATACGAAACACTTAAAACAGTCACCGGAGAATCATTAAAAGACACAGAATACTACCATCCACTAAGAGAAGAAGTACCATTACAAGCACAATTCCCACACAAAATAATACTCGGAGAACACGTAACACTAGAAGATGGTACAGGATGTGTACACACAGCACCAGGACACGGACCAGAAGACTACGAAGTAGGAGTAAAAAATGGCATAGAAGTATTCTGTCCAGTAGGAGAAAACGGTTGCTACACCAGTGAAGCAGGAAAATATGCAGACAAAGGCGTTAAAGAAGCAAACCCTGAAATAACACACGACCTATACCATCACAACGCACTACTAAAAGAAGGAACAATAGACCACAGAGTAGGATTATGCTGGAGATGTAAAACACCAATCATCTACATAGCAACAAAACAATGGTTTATCAAAGTAACAGAAATCAAAGACCAAATGCTAGAACAAGTAGACCAAGTAGAATGGGTACCATCATGGGCTGGAGAAAGCAGATTCAAAGACTGGGTATCCAACGCAAGAGACTGGACAATATCCAGACAAAGATACTGGGGAATACCAATACCAATATGGACCTGTCCAGAATGTGACAAAAAAGTAGTAGTCGGATCAAAACAAGAACTACGAGACCTATCCGGAGACCAAACACTCACAGGAGACTTTGTACACAGACCACACGTAGATAACATAACAATACCATGCGAATGCGGACACGACATGCACAGAGTACCAGACGTACTAGACGTATGGATAGACTCAGGAGTAGCAGGATGGGCAGCACTACACTACCCACAAGACCCATCAGAAAACTTCGAAGAATGGTTCCCATACGACTTCATAACAGAAGGACACGACCAAACAAGAGGATGGTTCTACTCACAACTAGGACTAGGAGTAGCAGCATTCGGAAAAGCACCATACAAGAAAGTATTAATGCACGGATTCACACTCGACGACAAAGGACAAAAAATGAGTAAATCCATAGGAAACGTAGTAAGCCCAGAAGAAGTAATAGAAAAATACTCAGCAGACACACTAAGATTCTACCTGCTAGACGCAAACAAGCCATGGGACGACCTAAAATTCAACTGGGACGAAGTACAGAACTCATCAAAACTATTCAACATACTATGGAACGTATACTACTTCAGCACAACATACATGAGCCTAGACAACTTCGACCCAACAAAACACAACAAAAAAGACCTAAAATTCAGACAAGAAGACCTATGGATAAGATCAAGAATAAACACACTCATAAAATCAGTAGGAGAAGACATAGAATCACTACTATTTAACAGAGCAACAGAAAAAATCACAGAATTCGTACTAGAAGACCTAAGCAGATGGTACGTAAGACTAATACGTGGAAGAACATGGGTAGAAAGTGACGACCCAGACAAACTAGGAGCATACTACACACTATACTACACACTAAAAGATCTTATAAGAGTACTTGCACCAATAGCACCACACGTAACAGAAGAAATATATCAAAACCTCATAAGAGGAGTAGAAACAGAAGCACCAGAAAGCGTACACATGCTAGACTGGAAATACGATGAAAACGAAATCGACACAACACTAGAAGAAAACATGACCCACATCCGTGACATAATCGAAGCAAGTGCACATGCAAGAGACGTGGCAAGATTCAAACTAAGATGGCCAGTACAAAACATAACAGTAGTAACAGAAAAAGATGAAGTAACACAGGCAATAAACTCACTAGAAAACGTACTCCTCGAACAAGCAAACTCCAAGAAAATAACAATAGAAACAGAACTAGAAAATGCAATAATCATAGCAAAACCAAACATGGCAATACTAGGACCAAAACTAAGAGGAGACCTTGGAAGAGTAAAAAAATACTTCGAAGCAGAAGACACAGACGCAAGTAAAATAATGGAAGAAGTCACACAAAACGGAGAATACACAATCCACTTCGAAGACAAAGACATAACACTAGTCGAAGAAGAAATACTATTCGAAAAAGAAGTACCAGAAAACCTCGTAAGCTGTGACTTTGAAAACGGAAGCGTCTACGTAGACACAGAAGTAACACCAGAAATCTACTCCGAAGCAATGGCAAGAGAACTAATCCGTCGTATACAAGACATGCGTAAAGACCTCGACCTAAACGTAGAAGCAAACATACAAGTAATAGTAGAATGCAGCAAAGAATTCAAAGAAGCAGTACTACCACACCAGGACTACATATCCAACGAAGTACGTACTGAAAACCTAGAATTCGAAAATATCACTTCATCAGAAGGATACACTAAAGAATGGAAAATAGAAGAAGAACAACTTAAAATATTCATAAAAGAATAAATAAAAAAATTTTAAACAAAATAAAAAAAAATTGTAAAAGGTTGTATGAGTTTATGGTTTTAACTGATGATGAATTAAAATATATAAAAGAAGTACTAGGACGAGAACCTAACGAACTAGAACTGGGCATGATGGATGTAATGTTCTCCGAACACTGCTCCTACAAAAGCAGCAGACCAATCCTAAAAAACTTCCCCACAGATGGACCAGATGTAATACTAGGACCAGGGGATGATGCAGGAATAGTCAACCTAACCGAAGAATACGCACTAGCAATAGGAATGGAAAGCCACAACCACCCATCCGCTGTAGAACCATACGGTGGAGCCGGAACAGGAATAGGTGGAATAGTAAGAGACATAATAAGTATGGGAGCAAAACCAGTAGTACTCCTAGACGCACTACGATTCGGACACATGAGCGACCAAAGATCCAAATACATCTTCGACTACGTGGTAAAAGGAATATCCGACTACGGAAACAGAATCGGAGTACCAACAGTAGGAGGAGAAATAGAATTCGACGACAACTTCCAATACAACCCAATGGTAAACGTAGTATGCGCAGGACTAGTAAAAAAAGACGAAATAGTCTACGGAAGCGCACCAATAGTAGGAGACGTCTACCTATTAATGGGAGGAACAACAGGCCGTGACGGAATACACGGAGTAACATTCGCATCCGAAGAACTAACAAGCAACTCAGAAATAGAAGACAGACCAGCAGTACAAGTAGCAGACCCATTCACCAAAAAAAGAGTAATGGAAGCAACCTACGAACTACTAGAAACACTAGACATACACGGAGTAAAAGACCTTGGAGGAGGAGGACTAACATGCTGCCTATCAGAAATGGCAGACAAAGGAGGAAACGGTTCACTAATAGACCTGAACAAAATCCCTCTAAGAGAAGAAAACATGACACCATACGAAATAATGCTATCAGAATCCCAAGAACGTATGGTATTTGCAATCTCACCTGAAGACGTGGAAAAAGCATCACAAATATGTGAAAAACACGACCTATCACACGCAGTAATAGGAGAAATAATAGACAAACGAGAATTCATCATAAAAGATGGAGACAAAGAAATCTGTCATGCACCAAACATACTATTCACAGATGCACCAATAATAGAAAGAGAAGCAAAAGAACCAGAAAAAATCATAAAAGAAGTAACAATACCAGAAACAAACCCAGAAGAAGCACTATTAACACTACTCGCATCAGAAAACATAACAAGCAAAAAATGGGTATACAGTCAATACGACCACGAAGTACAACTAAGAACAGTAGTAAAACCTGGTGACGACGCAGCAGTAATAAAAGTAGACAATGACACATCATTCACAATAGGAACAGACTGTAACAGTACACACGTACTACTAGACCCATACCAGGGAGCAGCAGCAGCCGTACTGGAATCTATAAATAATGCAATAAGTATGGGAGCAAGACCAATAGCATTAGTAGACTGCTTAAACTTTGGAAACCCAGAAAAACCTGAAGTCTTCTGGCAATTCAAACAAGCAGTAACAGGTATGAGTGATGTGGCAAACAAATTCAACACAGCATTCATCAGCGGAAACGTAAGCTTCTACAATGAAACAGAAGGAGTAACAGTAAATCCATCACCAATTGTAGGAACTGTAGGAGTACTTGACAACAAACACATAAAAACAATGACACTCAAAGAAGAAAAAGATGCAGTAATACTCATAGGAAACACTTACCCAGAACTAGACGGATCACAATACTACAAAGAAATACATGACGTAGTACAGGGATACCCACCAGAAATAAGATTAGAAGAAAACTATGAAGTATCCATGGAAATACAAAAATTAATCAACGAATACAATGATGAAATAACAGCAGTACATGACATATCCAAGGGAGGATTAATAACAGCACTAGCATTAATGACAATAAAATCAGACAAATCAGTAACAGTCAACATATCAGACATACCATCAAATGTGGAATTAACACAGGATGAAAAACTATTCTCAGAATCAAACAGCAGATTCATAATCACAGTAAAACAGGATAAAATAAACACAATAGAAGAAGTGTTAAAAGAAGATAACATAGCATTCTCCGTTATTGGGGAAGTTACAAGTGGAAACTTCATCATAAACAATTCATCTGAAGAAATAGTTAACATCGAAGTAGACAAGTTAGTAGAAGCAAACACAACCACAATAGAAAATCAAATGGCATAAAAATAAATGCCCACCCTCTGGAAGGTTAAAGTAATGAACGCACTATGGTATTATGTAATAGGATTCATAATAATATGGGTATTAGCATTCCTACTTAAAGGCAAATACAATATTACCGTTGAAGGAATAGTGTTAATGCTTAAAACAGAACGATTACATGATATTATCGATAAAATAGCAAAAAAGGCTCCAAGATTCTGGAAAGCATATATGAACATTGGAATACCAGTAGGGTTCTTCCTAATGATTCTGATGCTGGTATCACTCGTTTGGTCATTACAATTAATGTTTGAAATGCCAACAGTATCACTTATACTGCCTGGAGTAGATGTTCCAGGATCTCCCCTTTACATACCATTCGGTACTGGAATGCTTGCATTAGCAACAGTACTCATAATACATGAAGGAGGACATGGAGTACTGGCAAGAGTAGAAAACGTAGCCATAGACTCAGTAGGATTACTCTTGTTTCTAATAATCCCTGGAGCATTCGTAGAACCGAACGAGGAAGAACTTAAAAAAGTTAATGGAATAAGTAAACTAAGAGTATACTTTGCAGGTCCAATGTTTAACATGGGACTAGCAGTAATAGGAATAGTATTAATGCTACTTGTAGGCGGACTTATAACGGCGGGAGACTTCTACACAACAGATGGTATGGAAATAACAAGTGTAGTGCCGGCAAGTCCATCTGAAGGAGTATTATCCAATGGGATGATAATAAAACAGGTTAATAACCAATCAGTAGTTAATACAAAAAGCTACATGAAAATAATGGACAAAAACAAGATAGGTGAAAACGTTACAATCACAACAGATACTGGAACGTATCATGTAGTTGCAAGAGAAAATCCTAACAATAACAGCAGAGCCTATATTGGTGTCAGATCAAAAGAGCATGTAATAGTAACCCCGGAAGCAAATAGTAAATATGGAACATTTATCCCATGGATACTAACACAACTAAGGGAACTGTTCTATCTTGTATTCCTGTTAAACTTTGCAGTGGGAACATTTAACTTACTACCTATGAAACCATTAGATGGTGGTTTAATACTGGAAGAAATAGTAGGTTACAGGATAAGAGAAGATAGACGAAAAGATTTTAACAATACTCTTAACTGGTGGACAAGGCCATTACCATTAAGTGTCAGATGCTGGATAAGCAGAAGATTTAACAACTTACTGGACTTCTTACATAATCATGAAATAAGTGATGAAAAAGTACAATTCATTGTAAGAACTTTCAGTTACATATTAATAGCTATACTATTAGTTCTCATACTCTATGGAATGCTTCCAGCAATCCTTCAAATGATTTAATATTTAATTCTTTTTTTTCATTTTTTTTTTAACCATTCTTATTTCTTCTTAAAATTAGGTATATATATTTAGAAAATATATTACATTGTTACTTCAAATATATTATTAATACTTAAAACTAAATTAGTAAGTTGGTGATTCTGTTATGAATAAAATGAATATTGTAGGTATTGGTCCTGGGGACCGTGAATATTTAACATTGGGTGCTATTGAAACTATTGAAAATTCAGATGTATTGGTTGGTAGTCAAAGGTCTCTTGACTTATTTGATTATGTTGATGCTAAAATGGTTGTATTAGAGCCAAGAGATATTCCAAAAACTGTTAAAATGGCAGTTTCTTATCTTGATGATGGATTAAAAGTATCTGTATTATCAACGGGTGATCCTGGTTTTAGTGGAATGCTTAAAACTATGCAAAAGTTATCTCCAAAAACAAAGGTTAATGTAATACCGGGTATTAGTTCTGTTCAGTTAGCTGCTGCTAAAGTACAGATACCTTGGGATACTGCAAATCTTTTAACAATACATGGTGGAAGAGCACCAACTGAGGATTTGCTGGAAAAACTAGATAATACAAGGCCAAACATTGTATTGCCAAATAGGCACATAAGTGAACTCGCAGAATATCTTATAGATCATGGTTACAGTCCAGAACATGAAATAACAATATGTGAAAAATTAAGTTATCCTGATGAACAAATAGTTCAAGTAACGCTTGGCGAAGCTAAGAATATGGACTTTGGCTACATGTGTGTAGTAATCATTTAACCTATTCTATTTTTTATTTATTTTAACAATTCCACATCTTATTCTATTTTTTTGATTAAATTAATTATCTAAAAAAAACATATATTAATAATATATTAATGAATTTATTTATCGAAAATAATTATTTTAACATATTCTTTAATTATTTTAACAACTTATAGGAGTAATGATATGTTACAAATCGCTGTAACTGGAAAACCAAATGTGGGAAAATCATCATTTTTTAATTCAGCAACACTATCCGAGGCAGAAGTAGCAAACTATCCATTCACAACAATAGATGCAAATGCTGCAATAGCATACGTGACAGCTGAATGTCCATGTAAAGAATTAGAATTAACATGCAACCCAAGAACAGGCAAATGTGAAGACGGAATAAGATATATTCCAGTAGAACTGATAGATGTTGCAGGATTAGTTCCTGGAGCTTATGAAGGAAAAGGTTTAGGAAACAAATTCCTTGACGACCTTAGTCAAGCAAGAGCATTAATACATATAATAGACGCTTCAGGAGGAACAGATGCTGAAGGAAATCCGTGTGAAGCAGGAACACATGACCCCCTGGATGATGTGAACTTCTTAAAACACGAGGTAACAATGTGGGTGTACTCCATACTCGAAAGAAACTGGCCAAGACTCATAAGAAAAGTAATGAGCGAACACTTAAACTTTGCAAAAGTAATCTCTGAACAACTAACCGGAGCAGGAGTACTATTAGATGACGTACTCGAAGCAGAACGTATAATGAATGATGAATACGATAAATGGGAACAAGAAGACATGCTTAAATTCATAGATAAAATACTTGAATCAGCAAAGCCAATCATCATCGTAGCCAACAAAATAGATACACCACAAGCCGAAGAAAACATTCGAAGACTAAAAGAACAGTATGATCAGGTCATCCCAACAAGTGCAGAATCAGAACTAGCACTAGTAAATGCACAAAAAGCAGGACTAATAAAATACGTGTCAGGAGAAGACCACTTCGAAATAATAGATGACACTAAACTATCAGATAAACAGAAAATGGCACTACAATACATAGACGAGAACGTTCTTAAAAAGTATGGATCCACGGGAATACAAGAAACAATCAACAAAGCAGTATATGAAACACTAGAAAACATAGTAGTATACCCAGTAGAGGATGAACACAAATACTCCGACCAGAAAGGAAACATACTCCCAGACGCACTTCTAGTACCAAAAGGATCCAACCCACGAGACCTAGCATACTGCATACACACAGATATAGGCGACGGATTCACACATGCAATCGATGCAAGACGAAACATGAGAATATCCAGTGAACAAGAACTAAAACAATCAGACATCATAAGCATAATAGCAAACAAATAAGGTGAATTAAACATGAAAACATTAATTTACCCAGATAACGAAACAAACCTGGAACAATACGAAAAACTAAACTCAGAAATCCTAGTATACGATGAAAACTCCACAATAAACACAACACTAGAAAAGACAAGCGACATGTCAACATTCTCCCAGGTCGATGCAGTAATTTTCACACAAAACTGCATAATAAACGGTGAATACAATACAAAAAAACTAGAAGAAGCATGCACCAAACTACAAGACACAGTACTAGATGAAGTACTGCTAATATTTGACACAAAAGTACCACCAAGAACCGTTCTGAAAATGTCCAAAATAATAGATGAATACGGTTTAATCCCAGACATAAAACTAGCATACACAACAGTAATCAACAACAACCAGAGAATAATAGCCGGAAAAAACGAACAATGCCAAGAAAAAACAACACAACTATACAAAACATTACCTGAACAAATAACAACAGTAAAACACATACAAACAGCAGAATTCATACCAATACTACAAAACGCATACAAAGACACACTAGTAGCACTATCCAACCAAATGGCAATACTATCAGAGGCAATAACAATAGACCTAATCGAAGCAATAGACGTGGCAAACACCGGAGAAGACATACACCTACTCTACCCAAAACCAATACTAAAAAATGAAGTAACAAGAGACGCAGACGAAGTAAACAAAATAGCCAACGAATACGGAGAACCATCACAACTATCAGAAACAGCACGAAACACAAACAATTACGTAGCATACCACATGGCATACATGGCAGAAAAAGAACTATACCTCAAAGAACACCTGGCAATGTTCGAAACAACAGTAGCAATACTAGGAGTAACAGAGGATGAAACATTACAAACACAAAAAGACAATGCATCACTCACACTAATAGATGACTTTGTAAGCCGAGACGTGGAAGTATGGGTGCATGATGATAAAATACCAGCAGAAATCATAGAAGAACACAACGCCAAAAAAATAACACTAGAAGAAGCATACAATGCAGATTGTATAATAGTAATGACAGACACACCAGAATACAGACAACTCGACCCAGAAAAAATAGAAAAAGTAATAATAACAGCACTGCCAATACTAGACTCAGAAAAATATGAAAACGTAAAATACAGTAGTGTAGGACAATACAGACTAAAAGAAGGTGAAATGTTATGATACATCCACGACCAAGCCCAATAGCAGCAGCACTATACACGCTAAGAGACCTTGAAGTAGATGTAATAATAATGCACGGACCAGCAGGATGCTGCTTCAGAACAGGAAGACTACTCGAAGATGAAGGAATAAGAGTAATAACAACAGCAATGAACGAAAACGACTTCATATTCGGAGCAGGAGAAAAACTAGTGGAAACAATAAGAGAAGTAGAAGAAACATTCCACCCAGAAACAATAGGAATAGTAGGAACATGTGCCAGTATGATCATAGGCGAAAACATGAAAAACAACGCCCAAGAAGCAGGCATAAATGCTAACATAATCATAGTAGAAACACACGGAGGATACGAAGCAGGAGACAACACAGCAGGAGCAATTCAAGCACTTAAAGCAGCAAATACAGCAGGAATAATCAGCCAAGAAGAAGTAGACAGACAATCAGAAATGCTGCAAAAAGCAACAGAACTAGAAAAAACACGAGGAATGGCAAAGGGAACATACATACAACCAGACTACGGAGACAACAAAGTAACAATAGCAAAAAAAGTCATAAACACAATAAAAGAAGGAAAAAAGGTTGCAATAGTACTGAATGCTAAAAAAGAGACAAGCTACCTATTCGCAGACATAATGACAATAAACTGGACAAAACATTCACCCGAAAACCAGCCAATAATCATAGCAAACACTGATGAAAACATAGGATTACCATACATAAAACATCATGCACAAACAGTAAACAACACAATCTACAAAAAACCAGACCACATCACAGGAGGACTCGATGAATACCCAGTAACAGGAATAAAAGCAGAAGAAATACTAAACAACATAAAGCCAGACCTGACAATAATACTAGGAGTACCACACGCAGTAGAAGTAACCAATGTACCCGGAGAAACAATAGCAGTAACAGACGGGCCACGACTAGTTGAACCCTTAAGACAAATGGGCTTTGACAATGTAGTAACAGAACTAGATGCGCATTCAAAAACACTAGGAGCAAAAAGCATAGTTGAATCTGAATTCGCACAAACAATAAGAGGACTGTTAGAATAATAGAAAATTAAACAATTAATAAAAAAACAAACAAAAACAAACCAAAATATAATAATTATAAATTAAATATATATTAACAATAGAATTTTGTACACAGGTGAATCCCTTGAATATAGTAATAATCGGGGCAGGAGCATCAGGATTAACTGCCGCATCAAATATAAGAAAATATGATGAAGAATCACAAATAATAGTATTTACAACACAAAAACATGTAGCATACTCTCCATGTGCAATACCATACGTAATAGGTGGACACATAGACACATTCGAAGATATCATAATGCACAAACCAACAGACTACCTGAGAAAAAACATAAAAATATTCACAGAAACCCAGGTAGTCGAAATCAACAATGACATCACAGAACTAACCTACGAAGACAAAAAAGGAAACAAACAAAACCTCAAATACGATAAACTCGTAATCGCAACAGGAGGAAAACCATTAATACCACCAATACCAGGAAAAGACCTGGAAGGAGTATTCAAAGTCAGAACAGTAGAAGACGGAGAAGAAATCCTAGCATACTCACAAAACTGTAAAAACGTAACACTAGTCGGTGGAGGAGCAATCGGATTAGAACTAGGATCAGAACTAGCAAACAAAGGAATCAACGTAACCATCGCTGAAATGATGCCACAATTATTCCCAAGATCATTCGACCAAGAAATGTCAGACAAATTCCAAGAACACCTACAAAGCAACAACATAGAAATACTAACAGGATCAGCAGTACAATCAATAAACGGGGAAACAAAAGTAGAATCAGTAACAATAGATGGAGAAGAAAAACCAGCAGATATGGTAATACTATCCACCGGGGTAAGACCACAAACAGAACTAGCAGAAAGCATAGGATGTGAACTAGGACAATTCGCAATAAAAGTAACCCCACACATGGAAACAACCGTACCAAACGTATACGCTGCAGGAGATTGTGTGGAAGTAACAAATGCAATTACAGGAGAAATAACCCTCTCACCACTAGGAACAACCGCAGTAAGACAGGGAATAATCCTTGCAAAAAACCTAGCAGGACACGAAATAGACTTCCAACCAGTACTAAACTCAACAGTATCACAAATTGGTAACATGGAAATGGGAGCAGTAGGAATCACACAACAAGAAGCAGAGAAAAAAGGCATAGATGTTGTTATAAGCAGTATTGACTCACTAAGCAGAGCAAGATACTATCCTGGAAGTAAACCATTACACATCAAACTCATAGCAAAAACAGATGGAACAATAATTGGATGTCAAATGTTCGGCCAGGAAGCAGTAGCAGAAAGAGTAGATACAATGACAGCAATAATGTCACAAAAACTCACATGTGATGATGTTGTATCAATGGAATTCTCATATGCACCACCAGTATCCCAGGTAACTGACCCTATAGCTCAGGCAGCTGAAGAAATACTTGAAAAAATTGATGAACTCAAGGCAGAAGGAAAAATAGAAGAAGAACCTTCTGAACCAGAAAACGAAGAAGTTGAAGAAATTGCTGAAGAAGAGGTTGAAGAAACTACTGGTGAGGAAGTTGAAGCAGCTGCTGAAGAAGAGGTTGAAGAAACTGCTGAAGAGGAAGTTGAAGATACTGTAGATGAATCTGAAGATTCTGGTGAAGAAAAAGTTTCTTTCACTGAATATTTAAGACAACAGGGTCTTATTAACTAGTAGATTTTAAAATCTATCTTTTTTAACTATTTTTTTTATGATTATTTTTTTTTAGAATTAGTATTTGTTCTAGTTTTTTTTTGGAGCTTAGTTTATTAAAAAAAAATTAATATAAGAGGAGAATCCTACTTATATACAGGTGTATCCACCATCTACTGCGATAGCTTGACCAGTTACGTAACTTGATTTAGGTGATGCTAAGTATACTACTGTTGAATCTAGTTCTCCGTCAACACCGGATCTTCCTACTGGTACTACTGTTTTTGTATATGCTTTGTATTCGTCGTTGTCGATTGTTGAACGGGTTAATTCTGTTGGGAATGTACCTGGACAGATTGCGTTTACGGTGATGTTGTATTTTGCCCATTCAGCTGCTAATTGTCTTGTGAGGTTTACTACTCCACCTTTTGCTGCTGCGTATGGTGAGGTTGGTGTTGCCATTGTTCCTACTAATCCGAACATTGATGCGGTGTTTATGATACGTCCGTATTTTTGTGGTATCATTGCTTCACGTGCTACTGCTCTTGACATTTTGAATGTACCTGTGAGGTCTACGTCTACTGTTTTGTTCCATTCATCGTCTGTTAAGAGTTCTGCTTCTTTGGTTGCTCCGTATCCTGCGTTGTTGTGGAGGATGTCGATTCTTCCGAAGTGGTCCATTACTTCTTTTACACAGTTGTCTACACTTTCTGTGTCTGTTACGTCACATACTACTCCTATGCAGTCTACTCCGATTTCTTTGATTTCTTCTGCTACTTGATCTAATCTTTCTTTTCTTCTTCCGGTTACTACGATGTTTGCTCCGTATCTTGCGTATGCTTTTGCCATGTCTACTCCAATACCGGATGATGCTCCACTTACTAATGCTACTTGTCCTTTTAAATCAAATAAATCATTCATTTTATTTTCTCCTGTTTATATAAATATTTTAAAATATTTTTTTGTGAATTTTATTCACTTTATATATCATGATTTATCATTATTAATTAATATACTTTGTTAATATTAATAATATTAAACATTTAATAATATTCTATTTCATATCTGCTATTTATTTTATATAATTCATTAATAAAATGATGTTTTTTTATTAATTTTCTAATACTAATCAGAAATATGTTTCCGTTACTATTGGAAAATAACTCAAAAACTTTGTAACAAAAAAAAATTAAAAAAAATAGTTGGGGATTAAAAATGTGAGAACTTAGTTTCTTTTACAAACTTTATGATATTCTGCACCTTGAATGTCATGGTATTTAACCATACCAATCATTTCTCTTTGATCAATTAACTCTTTATCATCAAAGGATACAGTTTCTTCATTGTATAATGCACATGGTGATTGTTTAGTGATAACTTTCATGGAACCTTTATGTAATCTTACTTCTACAACACCATTAACTCTTTTTTGCATATGATCATTAATCACATCTAAATCTTCTCTTAATGGCTCATTCCATAAACCATTATAAACAAGTTCTGCATATTTTTCACTTAATCTTTCACAGAACTTGATTTCTTCACGACTGAATATGAGTTTTTCTAATGCAGAATGAGCAGTAATTAATAATATTGCACCAGGTGTTTCATAGTTTTCACGTGATTTAAGACCAATTATTCTGTCTTCAATCATGTCAATTCTTCCAATACCATGTTCACCAGCAATTTCATTTGCTTTTCTGATTAAACTTACAGGATTTAATTCTTCATCATCAAGTTTTACTGGTTCACCATTCACAAATTCTATTTTCACAATTTGTGGTTCATCAGGTGCATCTATTGTTGATTTAGTCCAAGCATAAATATCTTCAGGACCTGGTGTAGCAGGATCTTCCAGTAATCCTCCCTCAATGGATCTTCCCCAAATGTTTTCATCGATACTGTAAATTTTCTCGGATGGTAATGGTATTCCATGTTCTCTTGCATATTCCTGTTCTTCAGTACGTGTTAGATTATAATCTCTTACAGGTGCAACAATGTTGAAGTCTGATTCTGAACGGATTGTTGCTTCAAATCTGAACTGATCATTTCCTTTACCTGTACAGCCATGAGCAATTGTTGTAGCATTTTCTTTTTCTGCGATTTCAACAATTTTTTTAGCAATAAGTGGTCTTGCAAATGCTGTACTGAGTGGATATCCTTCATATAATGCATTTGTTTTTATACATCTGAATGCGTAATCTTTTGCAAATTCATCTTTTGCATCAATTGTATAATGTTTACTTGAACCTATTTTTTCTGCAGCTTCTTGTGGTCTTTTTATTTCATCTTCTGGTTGACCTACATCTACACAAGCTGTTATAACTTCCATATCATATTTTTCTTCTAGGAGTTTTACACATACTGATGTGTCTAATCCTCCACTAAATGCTAGTACACATTTTTCCATCATTTCACCTTTCCTGGTTTTATTGTTTTAATTAAAATTTTTTATTATTAATTTATTAAATTAGGATTTATTCTTAATATATATTATATTGTTATTTTTTAATAAGTTTAATGATTATATATGAATTCTGATTTGGAACTATTCCCATAAATGGTGCTGATAAGAAGAGAGTATAATCTTATATGATGTAAACTGGAAATTTTTCATATAATTTCATTAGGATAAATTTTTGTTATATTACTTATAATAATTATGGTTAATCATGTTTTTTGCTTGTTTTTAAAAATAGTTAAAGGTTTATATACCAGAGGTTACATATTATTATGTGACAGGGTATATGGCAATTGGCCCGTATGAGCTTTTTGCTTTTCACTGTTAAATGTTTTCATATTGGTTTAGAAATGTGATGAAAACATGTTGATCTTAAAACAGATGAGTCTTAAGAAGAACTCAAATGCTCCAAGATTTAGTACTATTGATAGTAGTACTATTTCTTTGAACATATTTTCACCTCCTTGGACAGGAAATGGAAGAAAGAAAATAAGCTTCCATTAAGCATTTTTACGGCTGGGTCATTTTTATAGTGGCATAGCAATGCTCTTTTTTCATGGTATAGACACCATTTAGAAATATTTTTATAAAAAAAAATTGGAGTGTAAGTTAGTTTTACGTTCTCCAAGTTTAGTTCTAACAATTTACTACTTCCAGTTATGTAAAATCCTGTCAGGATGATGATTTAATTAATCACTACTATTAGTTTTTATTAAATTTCTATTTTTCATAATATTATTAGAGTAAAATTTTTTTGGTAGATTATTAAATAAATAAGTTTATTTTTCTCTAAATAAATAGGGTTAATCATATTTTCCTCTTGTTTTAAAAATAGTTAAAGGTTTATATACCAGAGGTTACATATTATTATGTAACGTGGTATATGTGGCATCTAGCCAATATGAGCTTTTTGCTTTCCACTGTTAAATGTTTTCATATTTTATTAGAGTTGGAATGAAAACATGTTTATCTTAAAACAAATGAGTCTTAAGAAGAACTCAAATGCTCCAAGATTTAGTACTATTAATATTAGTACTATTTCTTTGAACATATTATTCACCTCCTTGGACAGGAAATGGAAGAAAGAAAATAAGCTTCCATTAAGCATTTTTACGGCTGGGTCATTTTTATAGTGGCATAGCAATGCTCTTTTTTCATGGTATAGACACCATTTAGAAATATTTTTATAAAAAAAAATTGGAGTGTAAGTTAGTTTTACGTTCTCCAAGTTTAGTTCTAACAATCTATTACTTCCAGCTATGTAAAATCCTGTCAGGATAATGATTTAAATAATCACTACTATTACTTTTATTAAATTTATTATTTAAGTATTACTTTTTTTTCTATTATTCTCGTTATTTATTATAATATTTTTTATTTTTTTAATTATTTTTTTAAAAATTGTGTTTCGTTATACTGTACTATAACGAAAAAAATACAAATTAGTTTAAGTCATATTTATGATGAAGTTTATAATTATCTCCTATAACTCAATCTCTTTTCATATTATATCTAAATATTCTCTATTCATAGTTTTTTATTACTAGAATATTGGATATAATTAAAGCATACAGTTCAATTATTGATTTACTTTCATTAAACTAATTATTAGTTTTTTGTCAATGTTCTCCTGTTGATGTTAATGTCTGATTGTTTTGTTTATTCTAAAATTGTTTTTTATATATTGGGATACTGTTTCAAGTAAAATTTTGGGATTGTTTTTGGTAAAATTTTGGGATTGTTTTTGGTAAAATTTTGGGATTGTTTTTGGTAAAATTTTGGGATTGTTTTTGGTAAAATTTTGGGATTGTTTTTGGTAAAATTTTGGGATTGTTTTTGGTAAAATTTTGGGATTGTTTTTGGTAAAATTTTGGGATTAAATTTTTAAAATCTTCTCAAAAACAAGATATAGTCAAATAAGAGTATTTAAATGGTTAAATATATCTATGTATAATTGTTAAATATATGTATGTAAAATGTTAAATTTAATCTATGAAAATATCATCATCAAAATGACAAATATATAACTAATTATTATTTTAAAAGGGGTGTTTAATAATTGAATGAATATTATCCAAGAATTATTGATAAAGAAATAGAGGAGTATCTTGAAGATATGGGTGCTATTTTAATTGTTGGTCCAAAATGGTGTGGAAAAACAACATCTGCCAAACAACAAGCTAAAAGTATCATAAAACTTGAGTCAAATCGAAAAGAATATTATTATCAAATTGCAGAATTTAATCCCCAAAAACTGCTTGATGGAGACAAACCAAGATTGATTGATGAATGGCAAGTAATTCCTATGATTTGGGATATGGTACGCAATAGTGTTGATGATTTGGGAACAATGGGTAATTATATTCTAACCGGTTCAACAGTTGTTAATGAAGAAGAAATACAACATTCAGGAGCAGGTAGAATTCATAGGATGTTAATGATGCCGATGAGTTTATATGAAAGCAGAGAATCAAATGGTTTAATATCCTTAAAGGACCTATTCCATAACCCGGATTTAAATATTGATGGTATAACTTCTAATTTATCATTTGAAGAATTAATATTTGCTATTTGTCGTGGAGGTTGGCCTATAATCACAACTAAAAATAAAAGAAAAAGTAAATTGCGTGTAGCAAAATCGTATATTGATGTCATATGTAATAGTGATATTTCACGGGTAGATGGGGTTAAAAGGGATTCAAATATAGCAAAACAAATATTAAAATCTTATGCTAGGAACATATCAACTTTAGCTACAGATAAAACAATTCTTAAGGATATAACAGCTAATTTCCGATCTATTGATGAAAAAACATATTACAGATATTTGGAGGCATTTAAAAAAATATTCTTGATTTATAATGTTGAAGCATGGACTCCCAATATCCGTTCTGCTTCAGCAATGAGAAAAACACATAAAAAAGAATTTATAGATCCATCAATTGCTGTGGCAAGCTTAAATTTAAGTCCTGAAAAGTTATTAAATGACTTTGAAACATTAGGATTTATATTTGAAACATTATGTGTAAGGGATTTAAGAGTTTATTCCACTAGTTTGGATGGGGTTGTTCGTTATTATAATGATAAATATGGTTTAGAAGCTGATTGTGTTTTGGAGTTAGATGATGGAAACTATGCTTTGATTGAATTCAAACTTGGAACTAGGGAAATTGATAAAGGTGCAAAGAATTTACTTAAATTAAAGTCAATAATCATTGATAAAAAAGAAAAAGGAGAAACACATATCCCTGAACCAAGTTTTTTAGCTGTAATAACAGGTAGTGGTTTTGCATATACTCGTAAGGATGGGGTTAAAGTAATTCCAATTGCTTGTTTGAAAGATTGAAACATCTTTCCTTCTTTCATCTTCGACCTACTTTCTATGATGAATATATATTCTTGATGAAAAGTATAAAATAAATGTGGTGAAAAGTATAAAATAAATAGGATGAAAAGTACGAAATAGATGTGATATTATGAAAAAATATCTGCCCAGGTACACTGATCAAGAACTAAAAGAATCATTAGAATATATGGGTGCAGTATTAATCACTGGTCCAAAATGGTGCGGTAAAACCACAACAGCAAAACAACAATCAAAAAGCATAAGAGAATTACAACATCCAATATATGGTAAATCATATTTAAAACTTGCAGACACAAATCCAATAGAATTATTAAATGATGAAAAACCATTATTAATAGATGAATGGCAAATGGCACCAGAACTATGGGACACAGTCAGATATTTAGTTGATGAATCTGATGAAGATGGCCTGTACATATTGACTGGTTCAACAATAGTAGATGAAAATAAAATAATGCATTCCGGAGCAGGTAGAATTAAAAGAATAGTCATGCGCCCTATGAGTTTGTACGAAAGTGGAGAATCAACCGGAAAAATATCCTTAATGGATTTATTTAATAATAATACATTAAACATAGATGGAATCACGTCAAATTTAACAATTAAGGAATTAATATTTGCAACTTGTCGAGGTGGATGGCCGGAATCATTAACAAAAAAAAATAAAAAATACCAACTAGCAATAGTATCTGATTATATTGACATAATCTGTAACACTGACGTGTCAGAAATTGATGGAATTAAACGTAGCCCACAAAGAGTAAAAGCAATCCTAAAATCATATTCTCGAAATATATCAACATTAGCAACTAAGAAAACACTTATGAAAGATGTTAAAACAGAATACGGTGACATTTCATTACCTACATATAATTCATACATTGATGCACTAGAAAAATTATATGTTATACAAAATATTCCTGCATGGTCTCCAAATATCAGGTCAGTTAACACTATCCGAAAATCATACAAAAAAGAATTTATTGATCCATCAATAGCCGTAGCAAGTCTTAATCTAACACCTGAAAAATTATTAAAAGACTTTGAAACATTTGGATTCATATTTGAAAATCTATGCATACGGGACTTATTAGTATATTCTAGCAAAGTAGGTGGGGAAATATTATACTATAATGATGATGGTGGACTTGAAGCTGATGCAGTTATATATTTAAATGATGGCAGATATGCTCTGATAGAATTCAAATTAGGAAATAAAGAAATAGATAAGGGTGCACAAAACTTATTAAAATTAAAAAGATTAATTAAAGAGAGTGTTAAAAATAATAAAATAGAATTGGAAGAACCTAGTTTTTTAGCAGTTATCACAGGGGGACAAATGGCATATACACGAGAAGATGGTGTTAAAGTCATACCAATTGGTGTTTTAAAATGAATATGTAATTAAGTACAATTATAAAAGTATCATATAATAAATTTGAACTTATTTGATGAGGAAATAAGTTTTGATGGACATCCTGATTATAAATTATATATAATACTTTACACAAATATTTGTGTATCATAGTATGAATTTTATAAAAATATTTTTGTAAAAAAAATATTGTTTTAAACAAATATTTTTATAAATTATTCTTTTTAAGAAAACATTATTGAGAGAAATACATATGACAAAAAATAAAGAGGACATATTAAATAATTTTCTAGAAGAACAAATAAATATAATGCCCGAATATGTTAAAAGATTAACCAAAAACAATAACCATAAGTTTACCCACCGAAACGAATATTATCAAATAATCAAATACATTGACCAATTTCAAGAAAAAGAAAGCATAAACCGACTTATAGTAATGCCTGGGATTAGAGGAGTAGGGAAGACCACACTCCTATATCAAATATATGAATATTTATTTTATACAAAAAACATACCCCATCATAACATATTATATTTTTCTACTGAAAACCTAAATTATATAACAGACTGCAACATAGTTAACTTAATTGAACAATACATAAACAATTTCCATAATACGAGTATAAGTACTCTAAACAAGAAAATTTACTTATTAATAGACGAAGCACAATATGATAAAAATTGGGCAATAGCAGGAAAAATATTATATGATAAAACACCAAACATATTCATGATATTTACAGGTTCATCAGCTCTAAACTTAGAATATAATGCAGATACAGCCAGAAGAACATGTAAACAAGCTATTCCACCATTAACATATGCACACCACTTAAAACTAAAATATGGAATAGAAATTGATCAAACAAAAAAAGCATTAAAAGAGTTATTATTTAATGCTAAAATAGAAGAAGCCAAAAAAATTGAAGAAAAAGGAACAAACACAATACTGAAAAATCAAAACTACTCTGGAAATGACTGGTACGATTACCTCTTATATGGCGGTTTCCCCGCATACTATAATGAAGAAGACAATAACCTAATAATCAATAAAATTGAAGAAATGACAAATAAAGTAATCAACACGGACATGATTCAAATTAAAAATTTCACATTAGAAAATCAGATAAATGCCAATAGAATATTAAGATACCTTTCATTACAGGAATCAGCAGATGTATCCTACAATAAAATATCCAAATATTTAAAAACATCAGCAACAAATGTTGAAAACATATTAAAAGTACTGGAAACCACTCATCTAATTTTTCATTGTGAAGCATATGGTAACTCTTCTAGAAAAAGTAGGAAACCGTGGAAATACTATTTTGCAACCAGTAGTATCAAACATGTATTATCTAAAAAAACTGGGCATAACTATAGAAACAAAGAAAAATATGAAGGAATATTATTAGAAAACATGACTGCATCAAAACTACATGAAATATGCGAAAAAAGTTATGGATATTATAATTTATTCTATGATTCAAATAAAATCAATGTAGATTTCATAATAAAAGAAGAATTCAATAATGCAATACCAATAGAAGTAGGAAAAGGAAAAAAGGATAAAAAACAGATTACAACAGCAATAGACACATATAATGCAGAATATGGGATAATAATATCAAATACATCACAAAAAATAGAAAAAAAGGATAACATAATATACATACCATCAAAAACATTTGCCATACTATAATAATAAATAATACAAACCAGAACACCTTATGAATCGGTTAATCAATGCGCAATTTTAAATTTTTTAAAGTATGAGTATCTGACAAAATTATCTTTTTTTGTCTTTTTGTAATACTTTTTATCATTTTGACATTTTTTTGTTTATTTTATATGTATTTAATTATGGGATTTATATTAGTTATCAGTTCCCCCCTTTTATTTGTTATCATGTCTGGATTACATTTATATATGTATTTGTATAGAATATTATTATAAAATCATAAGTTTATTCAATAATTTTATAAATTATAAGTATATTTTATATTTTATGTTATTGTTTACTCTTTTATGATTTTTTTTTATAAAAGTGGAATAATAAGGGGTGAATTTTTTTTTAGTTATTTGTTATGTGTGTTGATGATAATTTGTGTTTGACTAAGAGTATTCTTGTTCGTGGGCTTTCTAAGAAGCAATTTAATGGTTTATTGGATATTTTATTTTCAAATTGAATCCTATTAAAATGCAGAAAAAGAGTAATTTTATGGAAATTTGCTTGAGGACTGTATTATCTAAAATTAGATTTTTGGCGATAACAATATTTTTTTGGTGATTTTTTTCACTAATTGTTAATATTTTTGGTGATTTTTTTCACTAAATTATTTTATTGTGTAATAACAAACAATAATAATAGGTGGTATAATATGGATGAATTTGAAATTAGAACTTACATATTAAATCTTATAAATAGCAATCCAAAATTAATAGAATCAAAATTAAAATACGAATATAAATATCTAAGACAAAGAAAAGAATATTTCGAAATGAAAGAATACATTGATAACTTCTTAAATGAAATAAATACTGATAAATTCTTTGTAATGCCGGGACTTAGGGGAGTAGGAAAAACAACAATATTATACCAATTATATGATTATCTTATAAATACTAAAAATATTGAATCAACAAAAGTACTATACTTAGATTTAGAAAGATTAAAAGATGAACCTAATCTAAACTTACTGAAATTCTTTGATGTTTTTATAAAGATAATAAACGAAAAATACCAATTCACCGATGAAGCATTATTTATTTTTGTAGATGAATCACAATATGATCCTAATTGGGCATCTGCAGGAAAAATAGTCTTTGATGAAAATGTAAATGTCTTTACAATATTCACAGGATCAAATGCATTAAATTTAGAAATGAATGCAGATATGGCAAGACGTTCTATTAAAAAAGAAATATATCCCTTAAACTTCCAGGAATACCTTAATATAAAATACAATTTAGATTTTTCTTATAATATGGAAGAAACAATATATGAAATGTTATTTTCACCAAATACACATAAAATCACAAAAATAGAAAAAGCATTTCAAATTAACATAGCTCAAAAATTGCCAAATGACTTGAAAAAAGAATGGGAAACTTTCATACAATACGGTGATTTACCCTTCGGGTTATATAAAAAACATATAGATCTCATTAAAGAGACTTCAGAAATAAAAGACAGGGTAATAGAAAGAGACATGCTATTAATTGATTCTTTCAATACTAAAACAATAACTTCTGCATTAAGCTTAATAAATATCATTGCAAAACAAAAACCTGGAACACTATCCAATAATAACCTAGCAAGCAACTTAGATATAGATAAAAATACAGTTAAAAATATACTGGAAATATTAGAAAAAACACAACTCATATTCCCTATTGAAGCATATGGTTCAACATCTAAACGAGAAAAAAAATCAAAAGAATATTATTTTCTGTCCACACAAATAAAAGCATCTTTTTTCTTAATGAAAGGAGATGTGGCCAGCAATTACAAACAATACCTTGGAATTTTACTGGAAAATTATATAGCATCAACACTTTTTAAATTAATAAAACAACACGGAGACAGTATAGAAATATATTATGATCCTAAAAAAGGGGGAGTAGACTTCATAATCAAAGATTTAACAAACAAACCAGTACCCATAGAAGTGGGAATAGGTAAAAAAAATAAAAAACAAATCAAATCAGCAATTAAAAAGTATAATGCTGATATTGGAATAATAATCTCAGATAAAACAGATTCTATAATAAAAGATGAAAACATAATTTATATCCCATACACAACATTCTCCTTAATTTAAAATAAGCATGTTTTAATATTGGGTTCAGGTTTAAAAATATATTATGTATATAATAATTTTTATCTAAAAAGTTATTATAACATTTATTATATAATATTTTTAATTTATCAAATTTATTTAATTCTTCTTTTCTCGAAAAAGTATGTATATATTTAAGTAATTAATCATTTACTTTTTTTTTATTTTATAAATAAATTTTTATTCATTTCATAGAATAAAATAGGTATGTTTTTTATTCATTCTATTGAATAAAATATTTTTCCAATAAAATATTTTATAAAACTCCTTTTTAATTAAAGATTTGTTCTAATTTATTAAATAAAGACTATCACTTTAAAATTATAACAAACCGAAGAATTTATACACAAAGCAAAAGAATTGATTAAATAACTTTTTCATATATCTCAATTTTCTCTTTCAACAATACTTGAAAAAAATTATAAAAAAAGATGTGTGTAGAAGGGTATGTGTACTTATTATGTCATTTACTCTTTTTTAAATTTCTTGATCAAGAAATGCCTGTAATATAATGTGTTACTAAATTTATATAAGCCACTATTTTTATGACCTACCTGTTCAAATATGCCATTATCCACCATTTTATATAAGAAATTTTTTTATCACATTTTTCTGATGAATAGTTAACCCTATGGATAAATGGTTCTCATAATACTTTACTTAAATATACACTTGATATGATATGACTATGGTTATGATTAATATTTTTCATAGATATTTCTTCTATGATTAATATCTTTAATAATAAGACTCTCCTCAGTTATTTCAAAAATTATTCTATATTGTCCAACTCTCACTTTTTTTAATTGTTTATTTTCCCTTTTAAAACTGGAAAATTTTCATAAGGATTTTGACTAATATATTTTATTTTCTTTAGAATTCTATTAATTAACATTTTATTTTTTTTCTTGAAAAATGATAAAGCTAAATTACCATAATAAATCTTCATATTTTTATTCACCATCAATATATTGTTTTAATTCATCAAAACTTTCAAAAGAAGTATACTCTTTATTTTCAGTATCAAGTTTGTTAAAATACTCTTCTGATGGTTCAGGATCTTCACAAATTATTTCTTTGTTAAATAGCTCTTCTTGGGATATTAATAATGAATTGTATTCATCAAATAATTGGGTATACCTATCCTGTTTTATTAACTTGTTATGATGTTGTATTATTTTTTCAACAAAATCAAAAAAGGATATTAATAGATCATAAAGAAAAGTCACATTTTGATCTGTTTTATCATTATTCATAATGTAATCGGACATATTTATTACTGATTCGAAGAAATATTTTTCATTTTCATCAATTGTAGTATTTGAAATTAAGGGGTTGTTTAACAAGTCAATACATTTTTTTAGTAAAATTTGTAATTTAATATCTACAACATCTACTTTATTATTATCCTTCACATAACTAGGAACATCAACAATAAAGGGACATAAATTGGATTGAATAGTAATCATTCTACCTTCAGCCATAATATTTCACCTCTAAAAATATAATGTTTTATATTAACTTAATATATGTTATCCTATTTAAATATACTTAAAAACTAATTGGTTATGGGAAACATTCCTTCGACAAGCCATATTAGAATGTATTGTCTTGAAATATTTTATTTAATATAATATATTTTCATAATCCCTATTCTTATATAAAATTACATTAAGTCTCTTTATTTAAGTACAATTATTTACTTAAATAATTCTCCCTAATAAGTTTATTTAAAAATATCATGTTTTAGTTTGGATTAAATTTTCCTAATCTTTTTAATGTTGAAAGATAGTTCTTGTTTTATTGAAATATATGCTTATTTTTCTCTTTCAGCAATATTTGAATAAAATTTATACAAAAAAGGGATGTGTGTAGAAGGGTATGTGAACTTATTATCTCATTTGATCTTTTTTAAATTTCTTGATTAAAAAATACATATAATATAATGTGTTACTAAATTTATATAAGCCACTATTTTTATGACCTACCTGTTCAAATATGCCTAAATCCACCATTTTATATAAGAAATTTTTTATCACATTTTCTGATGTATTTTTCATTATTTTAATTAGTTCTGATCGTTTAAATGAACTAAGTTCTAATTCAACTAGTTTTTCGAGTAAGGGTTCATAATTTTCACTTTGAATTTGACTTAGAACAGGTTTTATCTGTTTATTTCCAATTTCATCAGCAGCTTTAAAAATACCATTTATTGCAATATTTTCATCAATAAATGTTGTTTCACATTCCCAAAATATTGAGTCTCCTATTTGCTGCATTAATAAGGGTAATCCTGATGAATATTTAACCATGTAGTTTAAAGCTTCTTTTTTAATCTCATATCCTTCCTGGTTAAACAAGCTTTCAAAAAATGAAGATACTTCCTCATCTGTTAAAGCATCAATGTAATCATAGTGAAATATACTTCCGAATGATTCTTCTTGTTGAACCATATTTTCAAATTTTTCAGGATACCCTGCTAGTAAGAAATATAATGGTAAATTATCATAGTTCACAGCTATTGTATCAGCAAATTTCTTATACCAATCTACGAACTCTTTTGATTCAGATAATCCATTTTATATCATCTATAATAATCAGTAAACCAGCATATTCCTCGGATAATTCTCTTTCATATATTTCGGATAGATGTTCAGGAAATTTATCCTTAAATGATTTTTCCAGTAAATCATCAGCTTTAATATTAATTTTATTACCTTTAACTTCAATACTTTCAACATGATCTCCAAAGCATTTTTTAACTTTTTTTGCCAAGGAATCTTGAGGCATTTCATTAAAAATAGATTCAATAATCATGGAAGTTAATGTTTCTACTGAATTATTACCTTTATTAGATACGTAAGCTCCGAATATATCATAATTATTTTTAACATATCTTTTAATATACTCTGTTACTGAGGTTTTGCCCATTCTTCTTTTTCCTGTTAAAAAAAAATGTTGTGTATTCCCTTTTTTAACTTTAGGTATATTTCTTAAAATTTTTGTAATGGTATTTCTACGTCCTATGAACAAATCAGGAGGAGCAGGTTTTCCAGGCACAAAAGGACTTTCCCTATCATAATCAATATAATCTAACAACAGTACCACCCTTCCAAATTACATAATATTTAGTAATTTTCATTCAATTGAACATACATAATGAACATATACTACTATAATTATTTTAAGTTATATATTAATAAAAATCTTACTCATAAAAACAAGATAATTAATATAACACGCAATAATCCAGATAAAACAAAATATAACCAATAACTCTTAAATATAACCATTTCTCAGTAAATCAATTTTCTAGAACAATTAATAGTCACTTGTTAATTAAGACTTTTCAGGAAAAAGAAATATACAATTAACTCTTACATTATAAGATATATTGTTATAAAGATATAACAAAATGATAAAATTAAGCACACTTACCTTAATCATACAAACTTTACACTAAATACTCAACCATAATACTTAATATTAAGAAAAAATTGATAAAAAATAACAGTTTATTCAATAATCCACTAATACAAAATTATAATAAAAAAGGAAAAATCATGGAATATTTTTAACCAAAAAGAATAAATATAGGCTAGTTTTATGATTTACAATAATTTCGATAGTTTAAAGGGGGGGGGGGGGCGACAAATATAATATTAACTTAATAATGAAGAACGAGAACTAGTATTAATATATAGTGACAATAAACATTACAGAAATTTGCAAAATGAAACATGTATAAAAAAATATTGTCACTATAATCCATATTAATCTTAGAAAATATATAAAACCCAAAATATAATATTTTCCTAAATTAATACAATTACTATTCTTTTTCTCCTATATTATTAAGTTATGGAATGAATATTCAAGAATAAATCAAAAAAATACAAAAAAATATAAACTAAGATTACATAAGACACACAAACTCAATAATAACCCAATTATTAAAATTACATAAACTCATCAAACATTCCCACAAATACCAAAACCACATTTATTCAAGAATACAAGAAATTCCACAATGATTATAATAAAAAATTAATTAAAAATGAACTTATAATCATTCATTAAAAAAATAATGGAGGAAATCATCTTGAATAGTAAGTTTTTCAAGACTATTCTACTAGGAATGCTACTAATACTATGTATGTCAGTAACAATGGCAACAGAAGTATCTGAAGATACTGTAAATGAAGTAGCAATACAAAGTGTTAATATTGATCAAACTACACTTAATACTGTAGACAGTGATAATTCAGATCAAGTAACACATACTAAAAAGTACACAACAAAAAGTAATAATACAATTAATCTTACAGAGAAATCTAAAAATGATAATGAAATAACAAGCAGTGTTAATGAAAAAATCATTACAAAAAATAAGAAAAATAATATAAAAAAAGAAGCACAAACAATCACACTAAACTCAAACAACTTTGATGAATATATTACTGATGGTAAATTTAATGAAAATGTAACTGAAGGGGATACTATTGACATTCAAGGTAAATTAGATAATCCAAGATATGCTTTAAATATTAATAAACCGTTAAATATTATTTCATCTAGTGGTGATGCTTACATTGATTTGGATACACATTCTACTGATACTTCCGGTAGTTATACTAATGGTATTTTCCAATTAACGGAAGGAAGTGCTGGAACTAATATTACTGGAATAACTTTTCATAATACTAGGATTAATATAAGCAATACTGAAAATGTACATATTGATAATATTACTGCAATTTGTGAATCAAATATAGGTTTTGGTGTTGGATCATTTACTATCCGTGATAATTCGAATAATATTACTGTTGCTAACAGTTTTTTTAAAACTTTTGCAAATGGTGGACACAGTAATGTAGTAATTACCGGTTCACAAAATTGTTTTATTGAAAACAACACCATTGAAGGAGATGGAAGTGAAGGAATAATAGGAAATTTATTATATATCACCACGTATGGTGGGGGTTCTTCTACTAACATAACAATTCGAAATAACACAATCCGTTCATTTTACACGTATGGTTATGGAACATGTTATGGTTTAGCATTATCAGGTAAAGGACATATAATAGAAAACAATTATATTGACACATCTATCCCACTAAAAAATCAATATGCAGAAGCTGAATATGGGGTGGTAACAGAAGTTGATTCAATAACCTTTAAAAACAATATTATAACATATTCTGATTATAATGCGGTTGAAGGAGCACATACACCTGCAGAAATATCTTTCCCAGGAATAGTAACAAATAATACTTTTTACACAAAAACAACAATTAACCAAGCAACAGTATACAACAACACATTCAAAGATACAGTAACAATAAACAATAATGTTAAATTTGAAAATAATACTGCAAATCAAGTTTCAGTTACCGGTAATAACAATACATTAAATAACAATGAAATATACTCTGATGAAGAATATGCAGTAAAAATAACTGGTGAAAATAATACTCTAACTAATAACAAGTTACTTAGTAATAATGGTTATGGTGAAGATGCTATAAGTAACAGTACTGAATTTACATCTGAAGGCAACAATGAAGAGGTAAAAATGCCAAGGGTGTTCTATATAAATGATAGTAATGTTGAAGAATATTTCACTTATGATGATTGGTTTGAAGAGTATATGTTTAAAGCAGATGTTTTTAAAGATGGTGATATTTTAGTATTTAATTTAAGTGATAAAGAATATGAGATTAGTAGTCTTGATGAAGATTGGAACGATTGGTCAGTTGACTTAGTAATAGAGAATTCTACTTTCCTTTCAACATTTAACTTCGGCGTATCAGGAGTTTTTTTAACTGTTAAAAACTCAATAATACCATACGAAGTTGGTCCAACAGGTAAAGGACCTGGAATAAGAAACTATTTATTATTGATTAATTCAACAGTTCAATCAATCTCAAGATATGTTAACTCTGAAGATTTTACTAACATAGATTCTATTGTAATGAATGAATATCCAAAAGATAACACGTATATTCTTTTCACTTCTGTAAAAATTAATCAAGTATTTGATAATAATGGTAATCTTTTAAATACTGTTAATTCATCATCTAATATCTTAATATATACTTCTAATCTAAATGACATGTATATTAACAAGGCGTTAAATTTAACAGATATGAGTGATATTAGTTTAACTTCTAATGTGTATTTACTTGCAGGTTCTGAAGAAACTAACTTTAATAGTATCACATTTGATGGGGATGTTATTTTTGAAACTGGTAATATAGCTTTCTATAATTGTACTTTCAATAAGGATTTAATTGTTAATCAAAGTTATATTATATTTGATGGTTGTACTTTTAATGGTAAAGTTACATTAAATTCAACTAGTAATAACATATTCAATAATAACATTTTCAATTCTGCCAATTCAATTAACATAGTTAACTCAAGAATTAACACTTTTGAAAATAACACAGTAAACACTACTGCTGAATATACTATAATCTTTGATGATGATTCAAACAATAATAATGTTAGATATAATACTTTGATTGCCAGTTCATCATTTGGTGATTATAGTGTCACTGGTGGTGACAATATTGTTGAGGATAACAATCCTGCATATAGTACTCAGATAAGTATTGGTTGTGAAAGTCAGTACTTTGCTGATGATACACCAGTAATTACAGTTACAGTTAATGATATTGATAACAATATGCTTGTTACTAGTGGTTATGTTGAAGTTTATTATGATGGATACTTTATTGATAAGAAAGATTTAGTTAATGGTCAAACAACTGTTACATTACCATCATATGTTATTGGAAATTATCCTATTAAAGTATGGTATTATGATGGGATTAAATACAATGACAATGTAACTAAAGTAAATGTTGACGTAGTTAAATCCAATGTAACAATAACTGTTGATGAATTCACTGCAAAACTTAACGAGAAAGCAACAGTTGCTGCTACTTTCCTTAATCAGAATGGTAATCCTGTAAGTGATACTAATGTTACTTTCACTGTTGGACGTTCAAGTTACACAGTTGAAACGGTTGATGGTATTGCAACATTAGATGAAATGGTTACTAAGGAATGGTTAGATTCAGGTAAGATTACAGTTAGTTTCCCAAGTACTGATGCATACAATACAAACTCTACCACTATCACTTTGAATACTAGTAAGGCTGATGTTCTCGTGACTCCTATGGTAAGTGTGGATGGTAATGTTGCAGATGTTGAGTTAACTTTAAGTGATAACTTAGGAGTGAATGTTACTGATGGTAGGATTGTATTGTCTACTTTGGATGGTCAGGAGTTAGCTTCTGGTAGGGTAAGTAATGGTAAATTCATATCTAATGTTGCTCTTCCTGAGGGGTACAGTGACGAGTATCTTGTTGCTAACTTTACGGGCAGTTATTATTATAATGATTTTGTGCGTAATGTGAAAATTACTCAGATGTTAAACAGTACTGTTACATTGGAGACTAATAGTCCGTTGTATGGTGAAGAGTTAGTTATCACTGGTAAACTTGTGGACAGTAAGAATACTCCTATTGGTGGTGCTAATCTTACATTAAACCTTAACGGTTCTAAAGTAATTGTAACTACTAATAATGATGGTGAATATACTTACACTTACACTCCATGCCTTGGTGTAAACAGTCTCACCGTAACATTCGACGGTACGGTTGATGTTTATGGAAGTAGTGCTAGTAAGGATGTTACTATCCGTGATACTGATCGTGAAATGAACGAAGTACTAAACAGGTTAGATGACTTACAGAAAGAAAATGATAAACTACGAGAACAACTAGAACAATTACAGGAACAAAACAATAAAACTAGTGAACAATTAGATAATATTACTCAGGCTAATAATGAGCTTAAAGAACAGTTAGCTAATCAAACAGCTAACCTAACAGAACAGAACAAGAACTTACAGGGACAACTTGATAACTTAACAAAAGATAATGAGGATTTATCAGAACAGTTAAATGATACTAAAAATAATTTAACACAACAAAACAAGGACTTACAAGAACAAAACAAAGAGTTAAATGATAAATTAGACAGTACTGCTAAGAATTTAACTGATGCTAACAAGGCATTACAAGAACAAAACAAAGCATTACAGGACCAGAATAAGCAGTTGAATGATAAGTTGGATGCTATTCTTAAACAATTGGAAGATAACATGGCTAAGGATGCTGTTATAACAGTTAATAGTATTCCTGGTGCTAAGTTTGGTCAGAACGTCACTATTTCTGGTAAGCTTAGTGATTGTGATGGTAATGTTATTGCTTCTAGTCCTGTTAGTGTGAGTGTTGGTGGTATTGCTCAGAAAGTCACCACTGATAAAGATGGAGTATATAATTTAACTGTTCGTGCTTCTGTTGTTGGTGATAATAGTGTTGTTGTGTCTTTTGATGCTGATAATAATTATAATTATGCTGAGAACACTACTACATTTAAGGTGGCACGTCAGAATCTTGTACTAAAACTTGATAGTATTAAATCTGTATATTATGGTGATAAAGTAAAAATTACGGGTGTTTTAAGTGATGCTAATGGTAAACTTATTGCTAATACTCTTTTGAACTTGAACATTAATGGTAAGACTGTTAAGGTTAAGACTGTTGCTGGCGGTAAATTCACATACACGGTGGCTGCTAAGACTGTGGGCACTAATAATGTAACAGTATCTTATAATGGTAATAAGAATTATAACGGGGTTTCTGCTAAGAAAACTTTCAAAGTCTATAAGCAGGGACTGAAAATCACAGTAAACAAGATTACCAGTACAAAGTACAAAAACACTGTCAAGGTTACTGGTAAGTTAACTGATGCTAATGGTAAAGTTATTATGAACACACTAGTAAATATTAACATTAATGGTAAAGCATACACTGCAAAAACCAATAACAAGGGAGTGTACACTTTAACACTAAAAGCAACCAGTATTGGTGTAAATAATGTCTCAGTGTCCTATAAGGGTAATAAGAATTATAAGAAGGCTACTGCTAAGACATCATTCAAAGTTGCAAAACAGAACGTTAAAGTTACATTAACCGGTAGCAGTTACAGTAATGCAAAGGCTACTATAACAGGTAAACTGGTGGATGCTAACAATAAGGTATTGATGAACAGTAACGTAAAAATCACAATCAACAACAAAACATACACTGCAAAAACAAACACCGAAGGAACATACACAATAACAAAACCAGTCACTACTAAGAAAATATCCTTAACACTAGCATATAATGGTAACAAAAATTATAATGCGTATAAGAAGACTAGTAATGTTACTTTAGCATGATTTTTGTTATCTTAACCGATTATTACTTTTTTTGTAGTGAGGTGTGGGGTACACTAGTGGTACTTCATACCAGTATCTTTTTTTTGGGAAAATTATAGTTTACAGATTATATTTTTTTTTCTGGGTATTATTTCCTGTGTGTTACTTTTAAATATTTTTTTAAACATACCATTTAGTAATAGGATGGGTTTTTTTCATGTCTAATTTTGATTTTATTTCTATAGATTCGTCTACTGGTGGTAATGTTTTAGCTAATACTCATTTGAATCGTTATTTTATTAATAGTGGTTTCAGGAAAAACAGTGAATTGGTGGGGTGTGTTGATAGAACACTTGATGGTTCCATAGTTTTCACAACTGGTTCTGGTCGTTATGATTTGATGTTGGTTGGTGGGGTTCATGGTGATGAATTATCTTCACAGGCTGCATTGGTATGTTTGATGAATGAAATTATTATGGGTAATATTAATCTTAAATGTAAACTTCATATAATGCCTTTTTCTATTCCGGAGTCTACAATGCTTAATATTAGGGAGTTTAATTCTTTGGATATGAATCGTAATGCTCATAGGTGTGGTGTTACTAGGAGTATAGTTGATTATGCTGTGGATAATAATGTAACTGCTCTTTGTGATTGTCATACTACTGATCCTGGTAAAAAGCCTGGTTTTGCTTCAGTATTCTGTTCGGTAAGGCCTCTTATTCAGAGTGTTAGGATAGCGCAAAGGATTTGTAGGGATACTTCATCCAGGATTTTGCCGGTGGGTGATGCGGGATCTGTTTTAAGGGGTGCTGTTGAGGATGAATCAAACATTAGGGGTGTTCCGGCTGTTACTTGTGAGAGTGTTTCACGGTGTGGCTTTATTGATGTGGGTAGTGTTGATTTTTCTTATAGTCAAATAATTAGTTTTTTAAATTATTTTGGTGTAATATAATATTAACTAATATATTCATTTAACTTAAAGTGGGAGGGTTGAAGATATGCCATCATACAAGACTCATGCATTAGCTGGAATTATTTTAGCATTACCGTTTATTCCAAGCTTCTTTTATTTGTTTTTTGCACTTATTGGTGCTTCTATTCCTGATATGGATCATAAGCATAATAAGTATAAGGTTAATTCTATGTTCCTTGTTGGTATAATAATTTCATTGTTGCTTTTTATTCTTCAAGGTTCGGTATTGTCTGGTTTAATCATAATATTGCTTGCTGTTACTTTTTATTATTCTAAGCATAGGGGTTTAACTCATTCGCTGATTGGTGTGACGGTCATATGTTTTCTTTTCTTGTTTATGATGATGGGTTTTCTTCCCGTGGTTATTAGTTTGGCGGATTATGCTAATTATGTGATGCCTAATAATCTTGCCATTTTTGTGATGTTGTCACTTCTTGGTTATTTTGTGGTCAGTAGGAGGGTTCTTACTTATTATGAGATATTGTTGGCGGTTTGTCTTTTCCTGGCACCTGTTAATATTAGTGTTATTGATTGGAGGTTAATATTTATTATGTTGTTTCTTGGTGCTTCCAGTCATCTTATATTGGATTTGATGACTCCGTCTGGTCTTGCAGTTTTCTGGCCATTATCTGACAGGGAGTATCATAGGGGTTTGGCTTTTGTTTTTATTGGCATATGGCTGTTTTTGGCAGTTGCTTATGTGAATGAGTTTGGTCATATACTGTTTACTTTCCGGCCTTTCCTCAATTATATCATTTAAATTCCTTTTTTTCTTTTTTTGTTTGTTTCTATTTTTTTGTTACATTTTGTCTATAATTATTTGTATTTTTTAAGTTAGCCTAAACATAATTCATAACAATTAAATATGTAGTTTCTCATAAATATATTCATACTATATACTTGAATGTGAAGTTTTTCTTTTTTAAGTATGGAGTTTTTGTAGCTAATTAATTTAACTTAACATTTGGCTTGAAATAGGAGTCAGATTAACCCAGGTGAACAATGGGGGATGGCTTGGAGATTATATGGTATATGATTCTCTGAGAATTCTATAATAATGTTATGGATGATGTTCAATATATAAAAACGGAGTTTAATTTATGTTTTTAAGTAGAATAATCTACGGAATTGAATTTTTCGTAAGATTAGTAGTCGAAATAATTAAGGCAGTACTAAGCACTGCTAGTTGCTGTCTCAAGGGTGAAGTAGATCCTGTGGTAGTGGAGATCATACCAGACCTTAAACGTCCAGTATCTCTTGCAATACTATCCAACACAATCACCTTAACACCTGGTACAATCACAATTGATATGAACCAAGAAACTGGTGTATTAACAGTATCTGCATTAACTCCTCGTTCACGTGAGGACATCATACCTCTTGAGTCAACAATTAAGAAAATGTTAGAATAAGCATAGGGTGATGAGATGGATTTTTTAACAATATCTGAATTGTTCCTAATGTTATGTCTAGTTATCTACATGTTTGCTACTTTAAGAATAGCAGCAAGAAAAACTACTGGTTCAGCATTAGCTGGGGTAGCAGGATTCACAATTGCTCTTGCAGTAGTACTTACAATGGTAACCTCATTAACAGGAGTTACATTCTGTAGAGATATAGCATTTGCATTAATTATATTAAGCCCAGTTGGAACAATTGCAGCCGCTACAGTTTTAGGTGGAGGCGAAATATAATGGCAGATGCAGGATTAAGTCTTTCCTTAACTATGGGTGATCCAATTTCAATCATTTTAGGAATAGTCTTTATTATACTAGGTATTATCGTATTAATTACCGCAAAAGGATTATTATCAAATACAGATGATGCATTACAATACGCTGTATTTGGAAGATTAGAAATTTTAGGTATAGTTGATATGGTCAGTGTATTAATCTTAATATTAATTGGAGAACCAGCATTAGGAGTAGTATACTTTATACTAGCACCATTCGCAACACACGCTATAGCAAGTGGACATTACCGTGGAGAACAAGGAGAGCATTAAAATGATAGATGTAAATATTTTAGTACAAAATGCTGTACCTATCGCATTATATGTTTTCGCAATATTAGGAGCTATTGTATGTTTAATACAAAAAGATTTACTTAAAATGGCAGTTTTAACCAGTGTAACTGGATTTGCAATAGCAGCTATTCATCAAATATTATTAGCTCCAGATGTAGCATTAACACAAGCTGTAGTAGGAGCAGCTATCGTCCCAACACTAGTTGGTCTTTCAGTATTAAAAACTAGAGAACCTCCTGTAACCGATGAAGTGGAAGGTGATTCCTAATGGCAGTAGAAATTGTTCAATTAGGTGCATTACTCACAGCAGCACTTTTAATGATTATCGGATTAATAGCATTAGTCTACCTAGACAATGTTCTTAAGAAAATTATAGGAGCAGCATTTATTGGAGACGGTGTAAACCTATTATTAATCGCATTAGGTTACAGAGCAAACGGAATTCCATATATGTTCTTACAAAATATGGATGTAAACAGCTTTTTAGGTCAAGCATCATATCCATTACCATTTGCATTAGTACTTACCAGTATCGTAATTGGTGCAAGTACACTTGCAGTAATGCTAGCACTTTCTGTAGTTTTATACAAAAGACATGGAACACTTAGTGCGACCGCTCTTTTAAACGATAAAAAATTAGGAGAGGAAAACAATGAATAGTGCTATAAATACAACCAAAGGGGGTAATTGCTAATGGATGGAACAATATTTATACCATTAATGGTAATTATTCCAATAATATGTGCTGTATTAGTAAACTTATTACATGAGCACAGCGGTGTTACCAAATTTTTCGGATACATTGGAGCAATATGTCTACCAATAATTCCAATAATCGCAGTATACGGAAACCACTTCTTTGGTGGATACAAACCTCTAATAAACGGTGGATTAACAGCAACAATACCAAGTGCAATAAACACCTTAATAACAGGTAAAGGAGCATTCCTTCAATTATTCCACCCAGCAATTACATACGCATTCGGTCCAGGACAACAAGTAATACTCTTCATACTAGGACTAGTAGCAATGTGTGCAGTATTCATATCAATTGCTGAAACAAAGAAAACATCCGGTGTATACTTATACATGTTATTCATGCTATCAGCAGCATTAATGGCATTCGTATTAACAGACGATATATTCAACTTATACGTATTCTTTGAAATTGCAGCATTAGTACAAGTAGGACTTATACTAGTATCAAGAGTAAAAGGAAACTATGAAACTGGTTTAAAATACATGTTACTTGGAGAAGTTGGAGGATCCTTCATGCTCTTAGGTATAGCATTAATCCTCGGATTAACAGGTAACGTAAACATTACCGATATAGTAATGATGATACACAGTGGACTCGTAGACCCTACAAACCCAGTATTATTATTTGCAGCAGGTATGTTAATTTATGGATGGTTATACGCAACAGGATTACCACCATTCAACGCAATTAAATCAGAAATCTATTCAAAAGGATTACCTAGCGGATCAATGTTATTACAATCATTCTCCGTAATAGCATGTATCGCAATAGGATTAGTAATCATAAGAATCTTCGGATACTTACCTACAGCACAAATGGCAATGCTCGCAGTAAGCGTAGTTGCAATGATCTTAGGTATATGTATGGCTATGGTACAAGATGACTACAAACGTATCATCGCATACTTAGCAGTAGGAGAACTCGGTTACATAGGAGTAGGTATTGGATTAGCAACACCACTCAGTATTACAGCAGGATTATTCCAAGCAGTAAACGAATTAGTAGTAACTTCATTCCTATTCATAGGATTCGGATTAGTATTATACAAAACCAGAACAAGTAAAATTAGTAAACTTGGTGGATTATTACCAACCATGCCAACAGCAGCATTACTAACAGTACTTGCAGGATTCGCAATGGCAGGAGTACCTCCATTCAACGTATTCCAAAGTAAATACTTATTATGTCAAGCAGCAATCGCAGCAGGAATCCCAGAATTAGCAGTAATAATGATAATATTAAGTATTGTAACATTCCTCGCATTCCTCAAAATGGCATACGCAATATTCCTCAGAGAAAAACCTGACGATCTAGAAATATCATCTGCACCAATACCAAAAACAACAGTAGCAGTAATGGTAGTGTTCTTAATCGTATGTTTAATCATAGGTCTCTTCCCTGGTTTAGTAGTAAATAGATTAGGTGTATTAGCACTAACAGCATTTGCATTATAGTAAGGTGATAAGATGAATATGTACGACAAATTCGTAGAAACTTTAAAAAGTACATTTGGGCAAGATCCAGAAAAAACATTAGTAAACGGATCAAAAACATCATCAATCCTGTCTGCAGAATTAGTGTTAATGGCATCCTTACTAATAGCTGCATTAACAATAAGACTTGTCAGTCCAGCATTAATGATTGTTGTAGTAGTAGCATTAATGTTATTATTCATGTTCGCAACACCAATAATGCCTAAATTGTACAAAGAACATAGTGATGATTTCAACAACATGATGTTCTACGCAGTATTAACATTAGCAATATTTGCAATAGTATTCTACTGGGGGGTATTCTAGATGCAGGCTTCAATAAGAGACATAGCACTAATATTAGCTATAGCAGCATTCTCAGCAATATTCTTAAACTCAATGGTTAACTTCAGTGGAATGATCTTCCCTGGTATCAACTACATATACCAAGGACTTGGTGTATCAATAGCACCAAACCTAGTAACAAACATTGTATTCGATTTCAGAGGATTCGATACCCTTGGAGAAGCATTTATCTTAGTAAGTGCAGTAGTAACCACAATGTTAGTATTCGGCAGAGGAAAAGTAAACCTTGGAGGTGACGATGATGAGTGATCTTCTTAAATTAATCGCATACCCCGTATCATTTATTATGATGGGCTATGGTATAATGACAATACTCGGTGGTCACATAACACCTGGTGGAGGTTTCCAAGGTGGAGCTATGATGGCTTCTGGAGCAATATTATGTATACTTGCTTACGGACTAAAAGATAATCCATTCAACTTATCCCACGCAAGAATGTCCCTAGTGGAAAGTTGCGGAGCATTACTTTACATATGCCTAGGATTAGTAGGATTATTTGCTGGTGGCTCATTCCTTTACAATGTAGGTACAAACATTTACGGATTAGTACCAGCAGGATTACAATCTATGTTAAACTATCCTGACGCATTACACGCAGGAATAATCCCATACCTTAACATCGCAATCGGTGTAAAAGTATTTATCGGATTAACAACTTTAGTAATACTCTTCTACGGAGTAACTAAATTTGCAGGAGATTACATAGATAACGAGGAAATTGATTAGGAGGAGTTTTAATGGTTTTAGAAACAACAGTACCATTCTTACAATCAGTAGGTCCTAATTTATTCGGTATGTTATACACCGGGCCAACAATTTGTGCTTTAATAATAGGGATTATAGCTGGAGCAATGATGCATAAAACTCCAACTAATGGAATAAAATTAAACACATCCTCTTGGATAGCAATAATAATCGGTGCATTACTAGTAGCATTCTGGTTAGGAACATTCCCATACTATGGTGGATTACCATTAGGACCAGGATTTGTAATGGGTGTAATCGGAGCAATTATTGGAAGAGGATTAATAGGAACTAAAATTAAAGCTTAAGTGGGGTAATAGAGAATGTTTTTATCAAATCCAGGAAAATGTGATGGCTCAGGTGATTGTGTAGATGCTTGCCCTACTGATGCAATAAAATTAGTAGACGGAAAAGTAGTTAGCTGTATAACTTGTGGAAAATGTGAACGTGTATGTCCAAACAAAGCTATATTTAAAAACAAGTTTGGTGGTTATGTAGTAGACAGAACTAAATGTAACTTATGTGGAATGTGTATCAACGTTTGTCCAGTAGATGTAATTACAGTTAAAGATGGAAAAATCATGGGAATGTGTTCCAACTGTGGAGTATGTGTACCAGCATGTAAAAACGATGCAAGAATGCCAGCACCTAAAAAGGCAGTACCAACAGAAAAAGACTCTGCAAGCAGACTATACGTGGGAACCATCCATGAAGACTGTATAGAATGTGGAAGATGTGCATACTTCTGTCCATCAAATTCAATTAAATTCTCATACATAGAACCAGGTGTCTGTACAAAATGTGACTTATGTATAGATGTCTGTCCAAGAGACGCAATAGGACCAGTAGAAGAAGGCGGCCCATACAAAGTCGACATGGGAAAATGTGCATTATGTTACAAATGTCTAATTGAATGTCCAAACGATGCAATCACAGCAAAACACTTACAACTTGAAATCAATCAACCAGAATATGACGTTGAAAATGATACAAGAATGATAGCATGTGTAGACTGTGAACTATGTGCAGACGCATGTCCAACAGAAGCATTACAAATAGTTAACAAAAGAATCAGATTCGATGTTGACTTATGCACACTATGCGGAAACGAAAACGGAGAAGCAGCATGTGCAACAGACTTCGAACACGCACCATGTACAAACGCATGTCCTCAAGGCGTACTAGAATTCGTACCAGATTCTAAAATTACACTTGAAGGAGTATGTGTAATGTGTGGAGGATGTGTAAGCGAATGTAAATACGATGCACGTAAATTTGCAAGCGCTACATGGAACGGTGAAGTTGCACCACAATGTCTAAAATGTGGAATATGTGAAGAAGTATGTCCAAAAGATGCAATTACTGTAACCGATGACGGAGTAAATGTAAACTTTGACAAATGTGTACTTTGTGAAAAATGTGCAATGCACTGCCCTGTAAGTGCAATACCAAAAACCACACCACTTAAAATGAAAATTTCAAGTGGATACTCAATGATAAACAACAACTTATGTGTTGGCTGTAATCGTTGTGTAGATGCATGTGTATTCAAAGCAATCACTGCTGACGAAGAAGGTAACCTGAATATTAACCAGGACAGATGTATCTACTGTGGAGCTTGTAAGACTGCATGTCCAGCAAGAGCAATTAAAATACAAAGAGATTTCGAGGCACAAATATGAGTTTAGGAAAAATATTTTTAAATGGAATTTATACCAACCTCAAAAGATTAATCTTTGCAAGTGACCGTGTAACTGACATGCAATTCCGTAACGATGTATTAACCGGAAATGTTAAACCAGCACCTTTAGTTGCAGAAGTTGAATGTATTGGTTGTGGTGGATGTTCAAATGTATGTCCTACAAAAGCTATTGTAATGACTCCAATAGAACCAGTAGAAATTGCAGACGGAATAGTTAAAACAGCAGTACCAGAAATCAATGAACTTGATTGTGTTCACTGTTACCACTGTCACGATTTCTGTCCTATCTTCGCATTATTTGGAGTAGCAGCAACAATACATCCAAATCACGTTGGTAATAAATGTAGTAAAGATGTAAACAGTATGCTTTTGGATCCTAGTGAAATACCAGATGCAAAAATTAAATATATCGCACAATATTTAACTGATGATTCAATTATCCAAAAGAGAAAAGAAATGAACGAAAAACTAAAAGCTCAAGAAGAATCAGCAGCTGATTCAAGTGAAGCTGTAGAGGAATAAGGGGGATTAATATGGGACTTAAAGGAACCTCACGATCAAAATCCATCCACGTAATGCTCGTATATACTGGTGGTTGTAACGGTTGTGATATTGAAATAGTTAACGCAGTTTTATCTCCAAAATTCGATCTAGAACAGTATAACGTATACTTAACTTGGAACCCAAGAGAAGCTGATGTTCTTGTAGTAAGTGGTCCTGTAACTCACTGGACAAAAGAACCACTGATAAAAATCTACGAATCAATACCTAATCCAAAATTAGTTGTTGCAGTAGGAGCATGTGCACTAACCGGTGGAGTTTACAAAAATATTCACGGAGAAATACCATCCGAAGAAATCGAAGGACCAGTAGAAAACGTAATACCAGTAGATGCAAAAATCCCTGGATGTGCAGTAAGAGCTAAAGATGTAGTGGCTGGTGTAGCATCAGTTATTCCTATCATTAATGGCTTAAAAGATTAAAAAATTTGTAAGGAGTATTTATATATGGTTACAAAAATAGATGGAGCAACAACTTGTAACGAAGTAGAAAGACAAGTTTTTGAAACAGAAATCGATATGGGTACAGTACATCCAGCAGCATTAGAACCTTACAGAGTAAGACTATTCGTAGAAGACGAAATAGTTAAGGATGCTGAGATTACTGTAGGTTTAAACCATAGAGGTATTGAAAGAATCATGGAAGGATTACCAGTAGAAAAAGCAAATGCTTTAACAGAAAAAGTATGTGGTATCTGTTCAAATGGACACATATTCAACTCATGTCGTGCTGGTGAAGGTGCACTCGGTATAGAAATACCTGAAAGAGCAAGATACTTAAGAGTATTAGCTCAGGAACTTGAAAGACTTCACAGTCACATGCTTTACTTAGGAC
This sequence comes from Methanosphaera sp. ISO3-F5, assembly GCF_034480035.2. Lineage (NCBI taxonomy): Archaea > Methanobacteriati > Methanobacteriota > Methanobacteria > Methanobacteriales > Methanobacteriaceae > Methanosphaera > Methanosphaera sp. ISO3-F5. Next base: position 2,334,489 of record NZ_CP118753.2, on the reverse strand, counting down.
ACGGTTCCGAAGTATTAAACCATGAAACATTCGCAATGAGAATTTTCTACATCAGGGAATCTGTAATGGAACTATTATACATGATGGGTGGAAACAGGGTACAATACGGTATATCTGTACTCGGTGGAGTAAGACCTAGAGCAGACTTAAACTTAAAAGAACAACAAAGAATTCTTGATGTAATGGATTACATCGATGAAAAAGTTGGAGACTTTGCTGAAAGGTTTGTTTCAGACCCTATGGTAATGCACCGTATTGTTGGTACAGGTCAATTATCACAAAAACAAGCATTAGATTTACATGTTACCGGACCAACATTAAGGGCAACAGGATACGAATATGATTACAGAACAAAAATGCCAGAATATGAAGGCATTGAATTTGATGTAATAACTCAAGATGGTGGAGACGTAGCAGCTAACATTTTAATGAGAGCTACAGAAATCTTTGAAGCAACTAAAATTATTAGACAAGTTATCAGAGACTTACCTAAAGGACCTGTTGTAAATAGGGATTGGGAAATGGTTGACTCTCCAGTATATAAAAGTTACATAGAAGTACCTCGTGGTGTATGTTACCATTCATATGGTTTAGAAGATGGAAAAGTAAGACACAGTATTATAAGAACACCATCAATGTCTAACATTGGTGCTATGCAAGAATCATGTATTGGTCACCCAGTACAGGATGCTCAGCTTGCAATCGTTTCTTGTGATCCATGTTTCACTTGTACTGATAGAGCTATACAAATAATTAAATTATAGGAGATCAGACAATGGATTTATTAACATCAATCATTTATGTAGTCGTTACTTTCATAATTGCTGGTTTCGTAGCTTTATGGTTACCAGGTATTGAAAAGAAATCAGAAGCTAGGGTACAACAAAGGATTGGACCTCAACTTACTAGTCCTGGTATATACACTACATTAAAGTTCTTTTATAAAAAAGCTTTAAAACCATCAGCAGTTATGCCAAGAGTATACAACGCATTACCTATTGTAACATTGATTGTAGTAGCAGCATTATTCCTTATATTAATGCCTCCTGTAATGGCAGCATGGGGTCCATTTGCTAGTATAGTAGCAGTTGTAGGTTTATTAAAAGTGGAAGAAGTATTATATTTATTCATGAGTTCATTCTCACAGTCACTTATGTCTAAAACAATGCCTTTCCCTGACCAAGCAAAAGGTGGAAAACATAGAGGTGCTAAACAATCATTCTTAGAAACAATAAGTGCAAATAGGTCATTAAGACTTGTTTCATTTGGTAGTTTACCATTCTATATAGCATTATTTATACCTGTAATAATGGCTGGAAGTATTGACTTAATTGAAATCGTAAGATTCCAACAAGTTAACGGTGCTTTCTTATTCACTCTACCAGGTATAATTGGTTCAATAGTATTCTTCATAGGATTCTTAATTATATTAAATTCAAATCCTTTCGCATACTTGGAAGGTCACTCTGATGTAATTCAAGGTCCTATTATGGAATATATGTCAAAATCAAGAGCAATTTATACAATGGCTCACGCTTCCTTAATATTTGTTGGAGCATGTATTTATTCAACATTATTCTTAGGTATGCCACCATTCTTTGCTCTAAATCCTTTGAATATTTCAATAATAATACCTATTATTTGTTCAATTATCATCACAATGGCAATTGCTGTAACCAGTGCTTTCGCACCATTATTCACTAACCGTGAATTCTATCCTACAGTCATTGCTACAAGTATGATCGCAGTAGTGGGAGTTGTAACAGCTGTTTTAACAACTGTATTATTATAAGGTGATAACATGAAAATAGTATTACGTGAACATCATATAATAGGTTTAGGTGGATACATTGTAGAACTTAGAACTACTTTCAGAAACTTAATTGTTGTTAATCATAGCGATGAACCAATTAAATTAGAAGTTCCTGTTCTTAATGATGATTGGATTGAAGAACATGAAGCATTAGGTTTAGAAGTTATTCCTGTTATGGATGATTCTGATTACTTAGTTCTCTTCCAAATGGCTAAACATAAATTAGATGAAGAAAGAAAAGCTTTAGAAGGTAACTAATTACCTTCTACAATTTTTTTTTAGTGTTTTTTTTATTATTTTTTCAATTTTTTATTATTTTTGTTACTTTTTTTTGTTGTTATAAATTTTTATTCACCAAAACTTTATATACTATGAAAAACTTAGGTATACCTAATTAGGTATTACTAATTATGTGTTTAAAAAAAATTATTTCATTGACCTAATTATCGTGTTAAATATTTTTTTTTGATGGTAAAATATCATAGATAAACTTATATTATTTATAGGAGGCATTTCATGGCAAAAACAGTAGATGACTTAAAACCAGGAGAAACAGGAATTGTTAGAAAACACAGAGTAAAAGGAACTCTTGGTAAACATCTCAGGGAAATGGGTTTAATTAATGGAATTCCAGTAAAATTAGAAAGGAAAGCACCATTAGGATATCCTGTTGAAATTAGAATTCAAGGTTTTTCTTTGGCTTTAAGAAAAGAAGAAGCTCAGGCAATTGAATTAGAATAAATCTAATTAATTGTATCTTTTTATTTATTATTAACTAAAGGGTTAATATTTATTTTCATTTTAAATTTTAAGTTGTAATAAAATACAACTCAATTTAGGCAAGCCTAAATTGATAAGTTAGTTAAGAGGTATGACATGGAGAAATTAAAATTTTTACTTGCCGGAAACCCTAACGTAGGAAAAAGTACAGTATTCAACCAACTAACAGGTATGAAACAACACGTAGGAAACTGGCCAGGTAAAACAGTAGAACTAAAATCTGGTAGTTTTACATTTGATAACTATGATATTGAAGTAATAGATTTACCAGGAAATTACAGTTTAACCCCATACTCAGTAGAAGAACAAGTTTCAAGAGACGCAATCATACACGAAGAAAACGACGCAGTAATAAACGTAATAGACGCAGAAAACATACAAAGAAACTTATACTTAACATTACAAATAATGGAAACTGGTGCAAACACCATACTCGCATTAAACATGTTAAACTACGCTGAAGAAGCAGGGTTCAAAATAGACATAAAAAAATTAGAAAAAGCACTGGGAATACCAGTAGTAGTAGTTGATGCAAGAGAAGGAACAGGACTAGACGACCTAGTAAAAGCATCAATAAAAGCAGCAAAAAATCCATCCGACAACTCAGCAAACCTAACCTATGGATTTGAACTAGACGAACAAATCAAACAAGTAAAAGAACTATTCCCACACTTAAAAGTAGGATCTGCACCAGACAGCTGGACAGCAGTAAAATTACTCGAAGGCGACGACGAAGTCCTAGACTTAGCCGAACAATCATCAGACAAACAAAACCTACGAAAAGTAACAGAAATAAGAAAAGAACTAGAAAACAAATTCAATGACAATGTAGACGACACATTCATTGATGCAAGATACGCAGAAATAGACAAAATCCTAAAACAATCAGTAAAAAAACCAACAGGCGAAAAAGAATCAATTACCGATAAAATAGATAAAATAGTAACAAACAAATACTTAGGACTTCCAATATTTTTCATCGTAATATTCTTAATATTCCAAATCACATACACAATAGGAGCACCATTCCAAGACCTAATAGATCAAGGATGGGGAATATTAAGCGAATACTTATTCCAAATATTCGGTGAAGGACTAGTCTCATCATTACTCATAGATGCAGTAATCGGTGGAGTAGGTGGAGTACTAACATTCGTACCAATCATTTTCATACTGTTCTTCCTACTAAGTCTAATAGAAGACATAGGATACCTGGCAAGAGCAGCATTCGTAATAGACAGAGCAATGCACAAAGTAATGGGATTATCAGGAAAAGCATTTATTCCAATGATATTAGGATTTGGATGTGGAGTAACTGCTATCATGTCAACAAGAACATTATCAAACGAAAGTGACAGAATATCCACAATGTTAGCAATACCATTCATATCATGTAGTGCAAGAGTGCCAATATACGCATTATTCACAGCAGCATTCTTCTCTGATCCATTCCAACAAACAGTAGTAACATTCGGACTCTACATATTAGGTATGATTGTAGCAATAATAGTAGCTAAAGTACTTAAAAGCTCAGTATTCTCAGAAGAATCATCACCATTTATCATGGAACTTCCACCATACAGAATACCTACACTAAAAAGTGCAGTATTACACATGTGGGAAAGAGGATTCTTATTCATCAAAAAAGCAGGTACAATCATATTAGGTACATCCGTACTTGTATGGATATTAGCAAACCTACCACCTGGAGTAGAATACGGTTCAGCAAACAGCCTAATCGGTATGTTTGGTAGCATATTAGCACCACTATTTGGTCCATTAGGATTCGGATTCTGGCAAGCAGCAGTAGCTTTAGTATTCGGATTAATGGCAAAAGAAATTGTAGTATCAACATTCGGTACATTATTCTCACTAGCAGAAGATGATGAACAAGGAATTTCAGGTGTACTCTCTCAGATGTTCACACCATTATCAGCAATTTCATTCATGGTATTCACTTTATTATACCCTGCATGTTTCGCAGCAATCGGTGCTATCAAGGAAGAATCCAACTCATGGAAATGGATGTTTGCATCAATAGGTATATGTCTGGTCATTGCTTACGTGCTTTCACTCATTGTTTTCCAAGGAGGATTATTACTTGGATATAAATAAATAGTATAACACTTTATACTATTACATCTTTTTTTTAGAAGAATTTATGGGGAGGTGTTTTTTCATGATTATTGGAGTTAATACTAAAAAATATCCTAATAAAAACAAGAAATAAAATGGGAGGATAAAAAAATATGATACAATGCATGTTATGTGGTAACAAGTTTGATGAAAAAACTGTGGGACCATGTGACTTTAAGTGTGGATTTGGAGATTGTCATGGAAGTAATGTATTATGTCCTAACTGTGGACATGATGTTCCAGTTCCTAAAGAGCTACGCCAACAAGAATTTGATGAAGAATCATTCTTAAAAAAACTTAAAGAAGTATTTAAAAAATAACATGAGGCTAATAATATGATATCATGTAGATTATGTGGACACGAATTTGACGAATCCAAGGAAGAATTACTTGATTGTACTTGTGGTTGTGGAGGAGACAAAGTTTTATGTCCAAATTGTGGATATGAGGTAAGACTACCAAACAATGCTATTCCTAAGAAAGTCAAAAAACAAGAAGAAATGGGCTTTTTTGGAAAAGTTATGAAAGTTTTCCGTATGGATAGCTATTAAAAGAGGATTCATTTCCTATTTTTAATTAATTTTACTATTTTTATTGAGAATTATTTTTTATTAAGTAATGTTTTATGTTCTACTGTTTTTTAAAGCATTTTAAAAATTTATAAAAAAAAGAATGTCAAGTTTTGTATATTCTTGTGGGATGTGCAAAGGATATTGTCATTCAAGAATTCATCAAATGGTGAATATTTTCCTTATTTTTACTTGAATATATATTTTAGGGGTCTAAATTTATTAATTTTTAATCTTAATAACAATACCCTTACTTTAATTGTTATTCTTATTGTGGTTTTGTTCCACAGTTATTATATTTAATAACGTAGTATATAAAGATTGCTTTATTTTCATTAAAATATTTTTTATTATTTTTTCATGGCTGAATTAAAAGAGATGAAATAAATATTATAAATATTTTCTACAAAACATTAACTAGGAATAATTAGTCATAATTGATTCAAATCTTTATTTTTATGGTGATAAAAATGGTAAATGCAATAAACATAAAAACTATCGATAAACCAGGAGTTCTAAGAAAAATAACAGATTTTATAGCTCAAAACAATATAAATATTGTTTATACACATATGCACAAAGATTCTATAGATAATGCACATATTTACATGGAAATTGAAGAAGTAGAGTCTTTGGATAATGTAATTAATGAGCTGAATAATCTATCAGAGGTTAAAGAAATAAGCAAGTCACCCTCAATGGATCAGGTATGGGGGAAGCGTATCATCATAATCGGCGGTGGGGCACAGGTGTCTCAGGTAGCGCTTGGTGCTATAACAGAGGCTGATCGTCATAATATTAGGGGTGAACGTATAAGTATTGATACCATACCACTGGCAGGTGAACAAAAATTAGCAGAAGCGGTACGTGCTGTTGGCAGTCTTCCACGCGTAAGTGGACTGGTACTTGCAGGTTCATTGATGGGTGGTTCTATTGTGGATGCTATTGATGAAATTAAAGAGAATTATGGCGTAAAGGTTATTAGTTTAAATATGGTGGGTTCAGTAAGGGATCATGCTGATTTGGTTGTTACTGATCCTGTTCAGGCTGGTGTTATGGCTGTTATGGCTATTGCAAGTACTGCTAAGTTTGATATTGATAGGGTTAATGAAACTTTATAATACTTTTATTTTTTTCCCTCCAATACAAACATTAATTTAATGCATCACTGCCTTATTTATATTCAATGTTAATGGCATAAATATCAGTAAATTTAATGTTATTTTAATAAATTATATTTTGGTGTCATAAACTTTTATTTCACACATACTATATGTACATTACACACTATTTATTTTTCAAAATTTATCATCACATACTAAACTCCCCCACCATAAAACAAAACATCCACCCCCCCCCCACTATCAATTATCAATGCTATCAAGTTAAGGATTTTGTGTTGAAGTAACTTTTTTTTCATTTTGTTTTTTTATGGTTTTCTGTTGTTTCCGGGGTGTTTGTTTGTTGGGTCTTGTGCTAGTCTGTTGTTGGTGTTTGGGGGTGGGCTTATTTTTGTTGTGACTAAACTTTTGGATGCTATTTCTGTTATGTGCTTTATTATTTTTGTCCGTGTTGCTTTATCTTCGAATACTAGTTTTAATAGGTATTTTCTTATTAGTCCTATTATTGTGTTTAAGTTTGGTTTGTATTCTAGTTTTTCTTGTACTTCTTTTCGTGATTTTCGGTTTATTTGTTGTGTGGCGTCATTGTATGTTGCCATTAGTATGTTGAAAATGAATATGTGGCTGTAAAAGTCTTGTTGTATAGTTATTTTCTTTTGTCCTGAGAAGTTTTCTATGTCTAATCTGTTTTTTAATCTGTCGAAATTGATTTCTGTTTCCCATCTGGTTCCATATAATCTTTTAAGGTCTTCTGGGGTAAATTTTTCTTGTGGAAGATTGGTTATTAATGATTCTATGTATGTTTCTCCATTGGATCTTGTTACTGGTATGTTCACTACTCTTATTTGTGGGTTTCCTATACTTTTAGCAATTATTTTTTCTTCAGGTGTTAAATCTTTTTTATGAATTTTTTTGACTTTGATTTCTATGTTTTCATCATCTGATAGCATTTTTGCTCGTTGATTTTTATAGGTGTCCTTTTTTAATCTTATTATGAAGTTTGATTTGTTAATCAAGTGATATAATATTAGTTTTGTACTGTTATATCCTCGGTCATATACTGTTATACTCTTATTGAGAGTTATCTTATCTTTTAAATCGTTTATGTGGTTTATTGCTAACTCTACTTCTGATGTATTTTTAGGAACTATTTCTGAAGATAGAATAAAATGATTTAAATCATCAGTAATGGCAGAAATTCTTGCTCTACTACGATATTCGTGGATAGGATTATCTTTTGGAACATCCCATTCTTTTTTAGTTAAAGGTGTATTAGGACAATCAATAACACTTGTATCACAACCAAATACCCAATATTCTTTATATTCCTTTAATTCATCACTTTGATTATAAATATCAGACATCAAATCAGAATTCATATCAACAAATACTCTTGGATCCAAATATTGTCGTTTTTCACTAAAAGCTTGAGGAGTAATAGTCACAAAATCATCCTGTTTAAGTTCTTTATAAAAAGATAAACATTCTACAACATTAGCACGGTTTTTATTGGTAATAAGATGAAGAATCAAATCATCCATCCCAATTTTACGCTTACGAGTAAAATGAACATCATCTAATACATATTTTCTACAACAATACTTATTAATTTTTTCCAGATAATCAGAGGTGGTGTCAAGATGTGTGGGTATTTTAACATCATTTCAGTAAATCGCATTTCTCTCATCCCATCGCTTTAATTTTAAGTTAAATCTTGATAAAAATCCTTTTATAGTTTTATAACATTTTTTCACATGCTTTGGAGCAAGATCTTCAAATATTCTTTCTAGGATATTGCTTGTGCTTTCGATTTTTGCATTTTCAAGGAAATATGTTAAGTTTTTAAAATACGGTGCTGATTTTTCATTAATTATGTATTGAATAACTTCGGGAAAGTCATTTATTTTCTTTTTCAAGTTTTTTACGATTTTTGCTACTTCTGTTTGAGTTTTTACATCATATATTTCATATAATTCTGGTAAAAACTTTTTATATTCTTTTATTTTTTCTTCAGGTAGATTGTTATCTTTAACATATTTTCTGATAATTCTATTGTTATTTTGTTTAAAATGGAATTTACAAAATTGATGTTTAAATCCTAAAGCATTGATGGGAGACATGTATTCGGGTTTTAAGTCTGTTGTAATGGCTTTTCGTTCTTGATTTGATGTGGCTTCTTTGAGAAATTTTAGTACTTCTTCTTCTGTTTCATGTTCAACAACTTTATAAGCTACAATAGTATCATGACACACATCAACTAATGCTAATAAAAACACGTATTTATCACTGATTTCTTTTATTTTTATCCATAAAGCATCAAATGCATAATATCCTGAATATTCTTTAATATTTGGATTAAAATGAATATGATAATCGACTAAGATGTCTTGAATTTCTTGATGGGATATCTTAATTCCATGAACTTTTTCAAAGAATTCTCTGATTTTTCTGACATTTGTGAAGTCAATTGAGTAATATGTTTCTACAATGTCTAATACTTCATTTGATACTGTAAAATTAGGTTTTACAATAGAAGAAATATCTGCTGAAAAATCGTTTCCACAATGTTTACATTTGTATCGTTTAATTTTACAATCAACAAGACCATAATCCATTAATAATATTCCTCTAGAGTAATATCCTTTTTCATTTATATCTTTAGAATAACATTCAGGACAATAAACATGTTTCTGTTTTAAATGATACGTATCATTAAGTTTAAAGATCGTTAAATTGGAATTTAATTTTTCAATTTTATCTTCTATATATTCTTTTCGGCTACATTGCTTAGGTAGTTCATCAAAATAATCGTCAAGTTTATATTGTTTGTCGTCATAATTATTAATAGGAGAGGTATTTTGGGATTTCATAATATAATATCTCTCCTTTTTACTATATAAACCTAATTATCACTTATTTTTTGAAGCACGCCCACAAGGGGCGATAAAAAACAAATTTATAACATCAAATTTAACTTCATACTTTTGTAACTATATTGTAATATGAAATTCATACCCACAAGTGTTGACACTATCTAATCAGAAACAAAAGACATGAAACACATAATAAATCACACCAAAAACAAATATAAATAACAAAAACTTGACAATACATCAAATAAAAACTATTAACATATCTAATTACTTAAATAAAACTATATAATAAGTAATATATAAAATTAACTATAATTAATACTTAAAAATAGATATAAATAAAAAACAATTAGTAGTATAAAGTATAATAATATAATATGAAGAATTAAGTAAAAATAAAGTTAAAAATGGTGATTAAATAGAAAAATAAGATATTAAAAAGAAGAAATCCTTAACTTGATAGCATTGATCAATTATCATTAAAATTAATACATCCTAAAAATATAAGTAAATAATGAGTGATAAAATGCAGTACTTAAAATGGGAAGATGGAAACGAATATGATGGAAGTCAAATAAATCCATCATGGGCATTTCAGGAATTTAAAGTAAAAGATTCAACAATAGTATCATGGATAGGACCAATGAACATACTAGGCGATAACCTAATAGACTATGAAGATGTAGGCCTAGATATTAAAGGAGACAACATGCTAAACTTCATAGTAGAACACTTCGACGAACAACCAGGAAACCTGAAACTAGCATACCACAGACAAAGAATCCTAGTAATGATAACAAGAGACAAACTACTAAATTACGGAATCAAAACCACACAAGACGGAGATGACATATTCATAGACAATAAAAAACTATCAGTATCCATAGCCACAGCATCAATCAGCAGCATGAAAATGCACTTTGCATTAAACATTACAACAAAAGGAACACCTGATGATGTTCAAACATCAGCCTTAGAAGATAATAATCTAAGCCATAACGACATTCACAACCTACAGGATGAAATAGCACAAGCTTATATAGAAATGATAGAAACAATAGATAAAGACATTACAAAAACAAAAGTATTCTAGGAGGATAAATGATATGAAAGTAAATTTAGATGGAATTCATGCAAATTTAAGATTTTCAGCAGCACACATGGTAATAGGACACGAATCATGCGGAAAAATACATGGACACAGTTACATAGTGGATGTGGAAGTGTCCGGAGAAAGAAGTGGAAAATTCGGCTTCGTAATAGACTTCAAAATTTTAAAGAGTATTGCTAGGAAAATCTGCAAGTCACTAGATCACAGAGTACTGATACCAGTGGATAGTCCTGATTTGGAAATTACCCTTGATAATGATAAATCGGTGGAATTCACAGTCCTGGACTGTCTGGAATATAAGCTTCCAAAACAGGATGCACTATTACTGCCAATACCTTCTACTACTGCAGAATCATTATCTGTTTATATTACTGATAAGATTGTTGAAGAACTTAGTGATATGGATACCCTGGAATATATAGAAGTACGCGTCAATGAAGGTATCGGTCAGGGAGCTACTTATCGTCATATTCTTAACAAATAATTGGGGTTATTCTTATTAAATCTAAAATAATTGAAATATTTTCCAGTATTCAGGGTGAAGGTTTATTGATTGGTAAACGTCAGATATTTATTCGTTTTGCCGGATGTAATATTGATTGTAAGTACTGTGATACCCAGGATAGTAAAAATGTGGATGTTGGAAGGTATTATTCCTTTGAGGAATTAAATGAAGAAATTCAGAGTCTTATGACTGTTGATGTTGATTCCCTTGAAATTACTGGTGGCGAGCCTTTGCTTCACTGTGATTATATTCATGATTTTCTCAGCGAATATGGTTACAGGGCCATGCTCGAAACTAATGCTTCTTTGCCGGATAATTTGGCAAAGTTGTGTGATGTCATTGATATTGTTTCGATGGATATTAAATTACCGGAACATTTTAACAGTGAAGATGAATGGTTAAATGTATATGATAATGAGTTAAAATCCATACAAATAATGGAAGACAATAATATTCAATATTATATTAAAATAGTTGTATCTCCAACAACTTCCACCCAGATTATTGAAGATATTTTGAAGGATTTAATACCCGGGGTAAGTAGCAATGTGGAGATAATAGTGCAACCAGTAAGTCCAATGTCACTATGGAAAAATAAAGAAAACCTATTCAAAATATCCGAAACAATAGGAAAACATTTCAAAGTAGCAATAATCCCCCAAATCCACAAATACATGGAAATAGAATAACATAACCACCCACCATATATTAACTATTTTTTTCCCAGAACACACAACCCTCAACACCAGTTACTCACAATAACACACTAACAAATAAGATAAGCCGATAATTTCCAATACAACTAAATTCAAACTTCATACTATTAGGTTTTTATACTATTTAAAATTTTCTCACCACTCTAAAAAATTTCCCTTAATCAAAACCCTTAATTAATCATTTAACATAAAAAACAAGCAGATTATACAAAAATAAACAGTACACACCTAAACCAAACATAAAACCAGAAAAAATAGTTCGCACACAAAAAAATTAAATAATACACTAAAAACACTCCACATAATAAAAGAATAAGTATATTATAAACAACATAATAATAATTATGTTACTAAAAAATTTTTAACTCGGAGTAGTGATAAACATGGAATTAGAAATGGATAACAATTTTAGTATTAAAGATGCTGTAACATACGATGTAATAACAGCAACAAGTGACACAGCAATATCCGATATTGCAGACATAATGACTAAAAACGATATTAGTTCCGTGGTTATAGAAGATGACAAAGTAGAGGGAATAGTAACAACCAACAGTATTATTTCAAAGGTTGTATCAAAAAATATTTCACCACAGGACATAACTGCGGGAATGGTAATGGACAAATATGTGGAAACAGACATAGACTCAACATTATATGAAGCTTCTTCATTAATGATTAAAAACAATCGCAAAGTATTATTAGTCTTTGACAAAGAAGAATTCAAAGGAATAATAACACTCACAGACATAGTCCGAGTATCACCAGAACTTATCGAAATATTCATAGAACAAAAAAGTATAGATGATAAGAATTACCAAGACGGTGCAAGTTATTCAATAGATTACGATGAAAACCTCGACGAAGGAGTATGTGAAAACTGTGGTGTATACGGTCAACTAGAAGAAATTGACGGAAAATACATCTGCTCTGATTGTATAGATGACTCAGATGATTAAAAAAAAAATATTAGTATAAAACAAATTTCAATTATATTATAAAAATTAAACCAAAACACAAGGAGAGACAAAACAATGAAAAATAAATTAATCAAAAAATTAAAAACATACGATAACCTAGACTTACAAACTAAAAAAGCAGAAAATGACGGCGACATCATGAAAATAGCATATAAGGACGTTGTAACTGCTTCACAAAGCTCAACAATAATTGAAATAGCAAACCTTATGAGTCAAAAAGATATAAGAAGAGTACCTATAACTGATCCAGGAACAGGAAAACTCTTAGGAATCGTAACCACAATGGATATACTAGATTTCTTTGGAGGAGGAAAAAAATACAATCTAATAACAGAAAAACATAAAGGAAACTTCCTATCAGCAATCAACGCACCAATAAAAGAAATCATGACAACCGGCGTAAAAACCATGACAAACAAGGACACAATAATAGATGCAGCAACACTAATGTTAGAAGAAGACATAGGCGGATTCCCAATAATAAACAGTGAAGAAGAAATAGTTGGAATGGTAACAGAAGGAGATGTAGTAAAAAAATTACAAACACTAATATCCTCAGTTGAAGTACAGGATGTAATGGCAACCAACCTAATAACAACAACTCCAGGAACAAAAATAGAAGCAATAACAAAAATAATGGTAAGAAACTCCATAAGAAGAATACCAATAGTAGGGGAAGATGTAAAATCAGCCAGTAAAGAAGAAAAATTACTAGGATTTGTAACAGCATCAGACATTCTTAAATACATCGGAGAACACAAACTATTCGCAAAACTATTCTCAAATGAAGGAGATGATGTGGTAAACGTATCCATCGAAGAATTAATGGTTAAAGATGTTATAAGCGTATCCAAATATGATAAACTAGACCAAGTAGCAGATAAAATGTTCAAAGACAATATCAGAGGTTTAACAGTAACAGACGATGAAACAGGAAAACTGGTCGGAATAATAACAATAAGAGACTTACTAAAATCAGTAATCCAATAATAAATAAAGATTTTCTACAAAAATATTCAAAACTAAGAAATATTTATTTATATCTAGAAAACCATAGAATTAATTATATTGTTTAAAAAATAAATGGAGTTGATTTAAATGACAATAGATAAAGTAATGGCTAAAGATATTATCACAGTACGTAAAGATCAAACAATAAATGATGCTTTAAAACTGATGAGTAAACATAAAATTTCAAGATTACCAGTCATTTCTCCAAAAACAGACGAACTTGTAGGAATCATAACAGAAAAAGACATGGCAACAAAAATTGCTTCAGCAAAATACGAAGAAGTTCCACTTTCACACATGAGAATTTCAACAATCATGACCGATGAAGTAATAACAGCAAATGTTGAAGAATCAAAAGTACAAGTTCTTAAAAAGATGGTGGAAAACCATATAGGTGGAATACCAATAACTGATGGTGACAAAATAGTAGGTATGGTGACAAAAACAGACTTCCTCAAAGAAGCAAACACCGACGCATACTCAGAAACACCAATCAAAGACGTAATGACAAAACGTGTAATAACCATTAATCCAGATGAAAGATTAGTACATGCAAGAAGATTAATGATAGATAACGACATTGCAAGACTAGTTGTAGTAAACAATGGAATCATCATAGGCATATTCACAGCAAAAGACATGGCAAAAACAATCATAGACTTCAAAAAACGAGTACCTGAAAAATATCAGCACTCACAGATAAGAAACCTCTTCATACAGGAAGTAATGTCACAGACAATTGAAACAACCACAAAAGATGCTTCAATAGCAGAAGTTGCAAAAATAATGATTGAAAAAGAATTCAGTGGAATGCCAGTATCTGATGACAAAAACAAGGTACAGGGTATTGTTTCAAAAACAGACATACTCAAATACATCTATGACTACAACAGAAAAAGAGGAAACTACTAAAAATAGTTTTATTTCCTCTTTTAATATTTTTATATTTTCATTAGCATTAACCTCCAAGCAAAAAAAATGTACACCCTATTTTTTCACAAACATTAACAAGATATTTAAACATATTATATAATAATGAAAAAAAATAAACAAGTAGGATACCTGGGACCAGAAGGCACATTTTCCCATGAAGCCGTACTAAAAGTTATAGATAAGGATACTGAAATAGTGCCCTATGATAATATAATTCATATCTTCGAATCATTAGAAAATGATGAAATAGACGAAGCAGTAGTGCCAATTGAAAATTCAACAGAAGGATCAGTACTCGTAACACTAGATGCTTTAACACAATATAATCTGAAGATATACAAAGAATTAGAATTACCAATAAAACAGAATCTTTTAGCACAGAAAGGAAAAACCTTGGATGACATATTCGTAATCTGTTCTCATCAACAAGCACTAGCTCAATGCAGACATTATATAAACAACATAAACAAACAAGTTCATGCAATGTCAAGCACGGCAAATGCTGCTCGTTATGTAACAGAATTATCCACCGCCGCAGTAATAGGTAATGAAATATTATCAGAGAAATATAATCTAGAAATAATAGATAAAAACATTCAGGATTATGATAATAACATTACACGTTTCGTAATAATTTCAAAAAAATCTCAAGAAGAAGTCACAGGACATGATAAAACATCAATAATTATCTTATTAAAAGGAGATAAGCCCGGAGGACTTTATGAAGTGTTACGACTTTTTGCTCAGGAAAACATAAACCTTACTCGAATTGAATCCAGACCTTCAAAAAAGGGCATGGGCAAATACTTGTTTTTTATTGATATGCAGGGACATATAAATGAGCCTCATATAAACAGAACATTATCTGCAATTGAAGAAGAAGTCAGTATCCTTAAGGTACTAGGTTCTTATTCAACTATAACTGTTGGGGGGAATTAGCATAGCAAGAGGAAGCTCTCGACATAATATAGAAAGAAAATTAAAAGAATTGGAAGAAGAAAAAAATAAAGGAAACATAACATTAGATGAATATGATACACTACGTATACGTTATGAAAGAAAATTAGGTAACAAGGAAACAGTATCGAAACTTCAGGAATCTAAAGGATTCAAACCTTCACTCATAAAAGAAAAAAAGGCTAAAAAAGAAGAGTTATATGATGAATTTGTAGACCAGTACTCTAAAAGTGAAGGAAAAGATTATGGACAGATACAGCGTGCTAACATGTTCAGTAGCACAACCAAGAGGGCATTTATCATACTGTTCTTATTGTTGGCATTTGGTATTGGAATAATTGCGGGAATTACTGCTATAAATAATTCTCAAGCAAACACTTCACCTAATGTAACAGTATCAGACACTGCTTTTTCAGCAGATTCAACAACATTAAATGCTTCAAATATGACTAATAATACTGCAAATATAACTTATAATAAGACTAAGACATATTCTAAGAAATCATATTCTAACTATAAGAAGTCATCTTCAAGTAGTTCTAGTTCATCAAGCAGCAGTAGCTATGGAAGTAGTGGTAGATCAAGTTCGGGCAGCTCAGGTTCTAGTTCAAGATCAAGTTCGAGTAGCTCAGGTTCAGGTTCAAGTTCAAGTTCCGGTAATTAGGGGGGTGTAATACATGAAAATAAACAAAACAATAATACTAATACCAATACTGATAGTAATAGTAGTTTCATTATCTGGATGCATAACAGACGACCTGTTCAAATCCGGAGAAACATTCGAATCAAACGGTATTACATTCCAATACCCTGAAAGCTGGCAAGTAGTAAACAGCGTAGCAGAAGGATCAATAGGAGCAGTAGCAGATAAACAAAATCCTAAAATATCAGCAGTAGTACAGCAAGTACCATTAGAACTTGGAGCAGACATACAGGAAGCATGCAGTAACAATAATAAAAATCTGGTTAAATCACCGAACTATGTGAATATCCAGGAAGTAAAAACCACAATAAACAACCAGTCAGTAATAGTACACAGATACCTTGTAAACGAGGCAGATGGAACACAAAAAGAACATGTTGCAACATGGATAAAAATGAGCAACGGAAAAATGTATGTAGTACTCTTCTCAGCACCACTGGAATCATACGAATCACAAAGGTCCAGTTATGACTTAATAATGGGAACATTCAAACTAAAAAACGACCCAACATATGATGGTTCATTAGCATCAACATTCATGGAACAAGTAAACAGGTTCTTTTCATAATAAGGCGATAAGATGAAGATAATATTATGTATAACAGGCAGCATAGCCGCTACAGAAGATTTAAAATTAGTTCATGAATTAAAAAGACATGGATATGAAGTGGAATGCTTCATGACAGAAGCCGCCACAGAGATCATAACTCCACTCTCCATGGAGTTTGCCACAAAAAATCCTGTAATAACCAAGATTACTGGTTATGTGGAACATGTAACAAGAGCACAGGCAGACTTGATACTAGTAGCTCCAGCAACTGCAAACACTATCAGCAAGTTTGCACATAAAATTGCAGATACAACAGTCACAACATTGCTCTTAACTGCTAGTGGTTATGATACTCCCATCTTATTTGTTCCTTCAATGCACATATCAATGTATGAAGCAATCAGTGATAATGTTGAGAAGATTAAGGAAGATAATGAGCATGTCTATTTTATGGAGCCTAATGAATCTGAACGTAAGGCTAAGTTTCCATCAAGGCATGATATTGTCCTGGAAGTTGAAAGATTAACTGGTAATCAGAAGCTTGCTGGTAAGAATGTTTTAGTATCTACTGGTGCTACCTTTGAAGCTATGGATGCTATGAGGGGTATAACCAATAGAAGTTCTGGTAAGATGGGTGTTGAAATTGCTAAGGAAGCCTACCGGCAGGGAGCAAATGTCACACTTATCTGTGGTCTTATAAGAACTCATGTTCCTAAGCTTTTTCACCGGATTGATGTTGAGTCTACTCGTGAAATGATGGATGTTTTAAAAGAAAAAGTTGTCTGTTCTGATGTTTATGTTTCGGCAGCTGCTATATCTGATTTTTCGGTGGGTGATGTTTGTGAAAATAAGATTTCATCGGATGATGATGTTACTGTGCATTTTACTAGGTTGCCTAAGCTTTTAAAACAGATTAAAGTTTTGAATCCTGACACTTTTGTGGTTGGCTTTAAGGCCGAGGCTGGTGTTAGTGAGGAGTTTCTCATAGAAAAGGCGGTTAATCGTATGAATAATTATGGTACTGATATTATTGTTGCTAATGATATATTGGTTGAGGATGGTGGGCCTGGTTCTGATAATAATGAGGTTTACCTGGTTGATCGTGATGGTTATGAGAAGTATTGTCTTGATACTAAGGAGAACATATCTAAAAGGATTGTTGAGAAGGTATGTTCTATGTTATAATCCTTTTCTAATTTTTTCATACTTTTTTTTAGAAATTTTTTTCACAAATAAATGCTATATGATCCTTCTCATATGGGTCTAGTTTTATTTCTTCAATAACTTTCAGGCCACCTTCTTTTAAACGTTTCTTTTCTTCTTTAAAAATATCATTTGGTTTACGGGTAACATCAATACTTCTAGCTTTAATCATTAATATTCCAACACAATCATCTTTTCCAAATAGTCTGAAATTATCCAGGAACAACTGTGTCTGAGTAGCCTGAGCAACATCACTATAAACAACATCAACCTTCTCAACAAGGTGCTGATAATTATGAGGACGAGTAGCATCATTAAGAATAGCAAACAAATTCTCACGATTACCTGACACGTCCAGAAAATCCCTCATCATAGTAGGACTAAACTCAACAGAATACACACGACCATCAACACAAATATCAGAAATATGCGAAGGAGTAGTACCCGCAGAAGCACCAAGATACAACACCTTAGAATCATGCTTAAACGGAAAAGTATGCAAACCCTTAACAATAGCAGCAGCTAACTTAGAACGCCTAGGATTCCAGATACGTAACTCCTTACCCTCATATTCAATCAATTTTTCCTGATACACCTGAATCCCAGGAGTCAAATTAACAGTAGCAATACTGTTATCAATCTGATAAACATTTTCACCAATCTCAATTACCTGCATAATATTCAACTCCTCATCTTAATAAGTATATTCTCCTTTTCTTAACTTCTTCTTATTACGTTTCTTCTTCTTTCCACGCTCTTTCTTACCCTTCTTCTTACGACCATTATCACCAGAATCATCCTTCTTATTCTTCTTACGTTCAGGAAAAGGATGTGCCTTCTTAATCTCATCAATTCTTTCCTCAAGCTCAACACGTAAACCTGGATCATAATCACCACTAAAAGCATCCTTACGAGCCGCAATAGTAATCTTACCAGCTACAGCACGAGCCAATTTACCCCTAACCCACCAGTTAGAACCACGAATAAGAGGGTGCTGGAAAATCAAACCATGCTTAGGAGGATTTTCACCAGTCTTCAAATGCCTAAAAATAGCTTTCTCAGCACCAATAATCTGAACAGTACTACTAGGAAGCTTAGCTAAATTCTCAAGACCATTAGTATGAGCAATAAGCTTGGCACTAAGATTAGCCCCAGCAACATCATACATATTCGGAGCAACCTCCCTAATCTTAGAATCAATAAACTCTTCCAAAGTATTCCTAGTTTCATACAAACTATACACACTCTTAGCAAAAGACCGGATAATCATCAAATCAGCTTCACCAATATCAACACTATAATCAGGATTTAAACTAACATGAGTATTGTCCAAAACATTCGATTCAATAATATTCTCACGACTAGTATACTCGGCAATAATCCTGGAATACAACTCATGATTATGAAGCTTATCCAGCTCCGGAAGAATAGGAGTACACCATTCACGTAAACGTTCAATCAGCTTTCCACTACTTTCCTCAATTTCATCTAACGAATTAATCGTCTCAACAATCATAACATCATTAGTTTTAACAGACTCCCGTATTTTACGAGAAGCTAAAATATTATAAGAACTGTTAAGACTCTTTCCTATATCAACATCAGTCAACGAAGAAATAATTTCATCAAAATTCGCCCTAACATAATCTCCATGACCCGTGAAATTCTCAACAAAAACATTTCCCTGATCAAATAAAGCATCATAAACTGACTTACTCTTATTAGTTTCAATGATAACCTCATCATAATCTTCAAGTAAACGTCCAATCAATTCAACTTCTTCATCAGTTAACTCCCTCTTTTCAACTTTCTCTAAGAATTCAACCTGCCTTTCATCAAACAAGAATTTATCAACAATACTAAATTCTTCATCCAGGGCAATAAATCCAAAACTAGTTGTTGTAATAAAAGCTTTCATGTATAATATTTTTAGTATTATTAATTAATATTAATTAACTTTAAAAAACAAAAATTATACTAATAAAAAAAATGGAATAGGAAATATCATGTTAAAATCTAATATTCTTGGAATGAAACTGAAAAACCCACTATTTTTAGCAGCAGGAATCCTCGGAACAACTGCCAGCAGTATGAAAATGGTAGCACGAGCAGGAGCCGGTGGAATAGTAACAAAATCATTTAGCTTAGAAGCAAACGATGGATACGAAAACCCGACAATCGTAAAAATAGAGGGAGGAGTAATAAATTCAGTAGGACTAGCAAGCCCAGGAGTCGAAGCAAAAAAGGAAGAACTAATGGAACTAGAAGAAATACGAGACGAAACACCAGTAATAGCATCAATATATGGTGATAGTGAAGAAGTATTCTGTGAAGTAGCAGAACAAACAAAAAAACTAGTTGACGCATTCGAATTAAACGTTTCATGCCCACACGCAAAATGTGGATTCGGATCAAACATAGGCGAAGACCCCGAAATGACATACAACATAGTAAGCAGCGTAAAAGATGCAATAAAAGACGTACCAATAATAGTTAAACTAACACCAAACGTAACAGACATAACAAAAATAGCAAAAGCAAGCGAAGAAGCAGGAGCAGACGCACTAACACTAATAAATAGTGTAGGACCAGGACTAAGAATAGACTACCAGACAGCAAAACCAATACTCAACAACGTACTCGGAGGAATAGCAGGGCCAATGATAAAGCCAATAGCACTAAAATGCGTATACAACACATATAAAACAGTCGACATACCAATATTCGGAGTCGGTGGAATAAAAGATTACAGGGATGTGCTTGAATTCATGTATGCAGGAGCAAGCCTACTGCAAATAGGAACATCAATAATGTATGATGGCCCGGAAATATTCAAAAACATAACCGACGACCTAAGCATATTCCTA
Source organism: Methanosphaera sp. ISO3-F5 (assembly GCF_034480035.2). Classification (NCBI taxonomy): domain Archaea; kingdom Methanobacteriati; phylum Methanobacteriota; class Methanobacteria; order Methanobacteriales; family Methanobacteriaceae; genus Methanosphaera; species Methanosphaera sp. ISO3-F5. The sequence continues at coordinate 2,313,661 of NZ_CP118753.2, read as the reverse complement.
GAAGAAAACGGATATAACAACATAACCGAGATAATAGGATTATCACATGAACTATAAGGAGTGTTTTTAGGATGATTCAAAATGTATATGATGATGAAGTACCAAAAGTAGTGACAATAAAAGAAACAATAATCGAAACACCAACAGTAAAAACATTCATATTCCCATTCCAAATAACAGAAGACATACATCCAGGACAATTCGTAATGGTATGGGACTTAAACACAGAAAAACCAATGACAATATCAGTAATAGACAAAGAAAACAATCAAATGGGTATAACAGTAAGAAAAGCAGGACCATTCACAGAAAACATGTATGAAAACATAGATGTCGGCGACAAAATAGGAATCAGAGGACCATACGGCCACGGATACGAATTATCAGATTATAAGAAGATACTAGCCGTAGGTGGAGGATCAGGAATAGCATCACTAGCACCATTACTATCCTTCTATGATAATGTTGACCTAATATCTGCTGCAAGCTGTAAAGAAGAATTAGTCTTCGTTGAAAAATTTGAAAAAGAAAACATAAAAGTACATGAATGTACCGATGATGGAAGCCAAGGATTTAAAGGATTCAGCACAGAACTAGCAGAACAAATGCTTCAAACCGGAGAATACGACATAATCGTGGGCTGTGGACCAGAAATAATGTCATATAAACTACTAGAATTAAGTCAAAAATATGATGTAGACTGTCAATTAGCATTAGACCGATACATGAAATGCGGTCTAGGAATATGTGGACAATGCTGTATAGACGATACAGGTTACAGAGTATGCGTAGAAGGACCAGTATTTGATAAAAAACAGTTAAGTCAACTTTCTGAGTTTGGAAAGTACAGGCGTGATGCTGCAGGAAGTATTGTGAAATATTAGTACTTCCTTATTATTTGTTTTTTGTGTTGACATGTTTTTTTTTCCATGTTTTTTATATATTTTATAACTTATGTAATTATTATTTTTAACTTAGTTACTTATAACTTATTATAATAAAAAAATTAATAATTAAATTAAACGAGTCTGCTTAGTACCACCTATTATTTCTTCAAAATCTAAACCTTTGCTGAAAGCAAGATCTGTATTGACTCTATAATTTTCGCTACGGGTAATATGTAAATCTTCTATTTTAACAAATCTCCAAGGTTTACGGATAAACTTAGCACCAATATAGGGTGTGGCACCAAATATGTTGCAAAATTCTTGTAGGTTGCTTATTTTCTCATTGTCAATGTATATGTGGTCTTGTCTGGTGGATTTTACTTCTATTGCCAGATATATTTTGCCGTTACCTGCAAGAACATCTGGTAATGGTCTTTTTGTTGCACCTCCACTGGCTGGTGCACGCATGGCGGCAAAACCTGCATCCCATAATTTATTGACTAAGTCTCTTTCTTCTACTGAACCCTTTTTACTCATAAAAAATATTTCCTTTACATTTTTCTTTCTTAATTTATATTTTTGATTTAGGATGTTAATTATACTAATCATATATATTATAACTTAAATCTAAAAACTTATAACTAAAAACTTATCATAAACTCTTGGAAAAAAAATAAAACAAACTCAAAAAGGGGGAATGTAATGATTAAAGTTTAAACCCATTACCAATAAACACGGCAACATCACGACCCGTATCATCACTAATATCCACATTAATAATAGAAGTAGTACGACCACTTTTTCTACAAGTAGCCCTAGCAATTAATTTATCACCCTTAGCAGCACTCAAATAATTAATATTAACACTCTGAGCAACTGTCAAAGAATGAATATGATTAGATAAAACAGCAAAAGCAAAATCAGCCAGAGTAAAAATCACCCCACCCATAACTCCACCATAGGCATTTCTATGACTATCATTCAATTCTAAACTACAAACAGCATACTCTTCTGTTAATTCATCAATCCTTGCACCCATATTAGTTGCAAACTTATCCTCTTTGAAATTTTCACGAGCTTCCTCTAACGATTTAAATGTTGACAAATAATCACCTTTTTAATATAAAATTCATAATTATATAATAATTATGTAAAAACTATTACTAAAATGTTCATAATAATGCAAATCTTATGAATGAAATATTAATTGCATCGTTAATTTTTTTCTATCTGTTGTGTAGAATTAGAAACAATAATACCCTAATCATTATTATATTTATTTATGGCATTTTTTTTGTTATGTTAAAATATTTTTTGATGTAGTTATAATTTTTTGTTCAAGTTTTTTGGTCATATTTTTTGTTGTGTAAAACTTTAGTTTTATTATAAATTATACTTTAATAAATTATAACTTATTATTTTTCATTATTGGTTTGGATGAATATGTGTTTAAATATAATTAATTTTTTTTATATAATGAGTATTTGTATGTGAAAGAGGAGGTGAGTGGTGAGTGAATCTATACGATTCCTTGTCCTTGCATTGCTTCTGCAACTTTTTCGAATCCTGCAATGTTTGCACCTGCAACGTAGTCGTTGCCTTGTTCGTATTTTGCACAGCTGTCTTGGATTTGTTTGAAGATGTTTTTCATGATGTTTGCGAGTTTGTTGTCTACTTCTTCGAATGTCCATGATAGTCTTTCTGAGTTTTGGCTCATTTCTAGTGCTGATACTGCTACTCCTCCAGCGTTTGCTGCTTTTGCTGGGCCGAAGAGTACGCCGTTGTCTTGTAGGTATTTTGTTGCTTCGAGTGTTGTTGGCATGTTTGCTCCTTCGGATAGTGCGAAGTAGTTGTTGTTTACTATGTTTTTAGCGTCGTCTATGTCTACTTCGTTTTGTGTTGCGCATGGGAGTGCTACGTCTGCTTCTATTGTCCATACTCCTTTTCCTTCATGGTATTCTGCGGATGGTCTTTCTGCTGCGTAGTCGCTCATTCTGAGTCTTCTTACTTCTTTGATGTCTTTGAGTAATGCTACGTCTATTCCTTCTGGGTCGTATACCCATCCGGTTGAGTCGGATGCTGTTACTACTTTTGCTCCTAGTTGTTGTGCTTTTTCTATTGCATATGTTGCTACGTTTCCTGAACCTGATACTGTTACGGTTTTTCCGTCTAGTGTTTCGCCGTTTGCTTTTAGCATTTCTTGTGCGAAGTATAGTAGTCCGTATCCGGTTGCTTCTGTTCTTGCGAGTGATCCTCCGAAGGTTAGTCCTTTTCCGGTTAGTACTCCTTCGTATTGTTTGGTGAGTCTTTTGTATTGTCCGTATAGGTATCCTACTTCACGGCCACCTACTCCTATGTCTCCTGCTGGTACGTCTTGGTCTTGGCCGATGTGTCTGTATAGTTCGTTCATGAAGCTTTGACAGAATGCCATTACTTCGCGGTCTGATTTTCCTTTAGGGTCGAAGTTTGATCCTCCTTTTCCTCCGCCTATTGGTAGTCCTGTGAGTGAGTTTTTGAATATTTGTTCGAATCCGAGGAATTTTATGATTCCTATGTTTACTGATGGGTGGAATCTTAGTCCGCCTTTGTATGGTCCGATTGCGCTGTTGAATTGTACTCTGTATCCGGTGTTTACTTGTACTTGGCCTTCGTCGTCTACCCATGGTACTCTGAATTTTATTTGTCTTTCAGGGTTTGCTAGTCTTTCTAGAAGTGCGTCTTTTCTGTATTGTTCTTCGTTTGCGTCTACTACTACTTCTATTGATTTGTATACTTCGTTTAGTGTTTGGTGAAATTCAGGTTCACCTGGGTTTTCTTTTGTAATTTTGTCAATTACTTCGTCAACATATGACATATATTTTATCTCCTTTTATTGTAATTATTTTTTTGTACCCTTTTTTTTGGTTTTTGGGGGTTGTTTTGAGGGCGGTTTTTTTCAGGGTTTTTCAAGTAGGAAAACCCTTTCCGTTCTCACTACTTATATATTTGGTTTTCATAGTATTTATAACTATTTTTGATTGTTGGATATTGTTTAATATTTTATTATTTTTTCTATTATTTTCTAAAATTTTATTATTATTTTTTTATTTGTTCTTTTTTTGTTCATTTCTTTTAGGATTTTTTGGAATTCTTTCTTACTTTTTTATATAATTATAACTTATCTTTAATAACTTATAACTTTTAAGTTATTTAATAAAAACTAAAATCTAATAACTTATAACTAAATTCTATAAAAAAAATAGAAAAACAGAATTATGTAAACATAGTATCAGAATTCACAAATTCCTTCCTACACTCCTTAATAGCATAATCAATATCCTCATCACCAATAACATCCTTGGACTCAGTAATAGCCTTATGAAGAGCAGTTTTCAAAACCTTCTGTTTAATATCCCTACCAGACAAACCCTTAGTCTTCTCAATAACACTATCTATATTAAAAGCACATTCCAAAGGTAATATCTTAACATTGTTTTCCAAAATTTTCAATCTATCCTTATCATCAGGTAATGTAAATTCAATCTCCTCTTCAAAACGACTTCTAACAGCATAATCTAACAATGCCGGATTATTAGTAGCACAAATTGTAATAACATTATCATTATCTTCTATACCATCCATTTCAGTAAGAAGAGCATTAACAATCTCTGTCACATCACCACGCAATGACTGATATTTTCTCTCCAAAGCTATAGCATCAATCTCATCAATAAAAATCAATGTAGGCTTCTTAATCCTTGCCTGTTTATATAACTCATGTATCTGAGAAGCACCATCACCAACATGACTACCAATAAGACTGGTTGCTTTAATCATCTGAATATTAATGTTCAACTCATTTGCCAGTGCCTGTGCAAGCATGGTTTTTCCTGTTCCGGGCATACCATAAAACAATATATTTTTAGGTGCCCATCCATTAAATCGTTCAGGTTCTTCCAAATATTTTGTTATAATCCTAGTTTTATCTTTAGCTTTCTGTTGACCTATAACATCATCAATTTTAATATCAGTGCTTGTTTTAACCAGTTCTACCTTTGTTTCTGGTGATAAGACAAGAATTGAAGTATTGTTTGTTATATATGAATTATCTGGTCTTACTTCCACTACCTGAAATGCAAAGTCAGGCATCAGTTTTTGGTCAAATATGTACTGATTTTTATGTACTTTGTATCCATTCCACTGTTCTTTGGCATATAATTCAAATAATTCCTTGTTGGACACTTCTATTTGTGGGGATTCAATGAAATTACTTTCTACTGGGTATCCTACTGGTGATATTACAAGAACTTTTGCCTCTACCCTGTTTTGTATTATTTGTTGTCTTATCTGTTCATCTGTTAAATATTTGCTTTCTGCCCTATTTTTCATTGCATCACCTCGTTAATCGTTTTTTCATGTTTTTATAATTATATGGCTATCTTTATCTTTATCCATATTAAATTCAACATTATCTAATCCTTTGTATAATATTTCAAATATTTCCCATAATGTGTTTGTATCTGCTCTTATTATAATGTTGTCATTTTCTGTTTCAATTTCTATTTCTGGGAAGTCATTTTTTAAATCATTTATTATTTCTTCTTGTAACTCTTTGTTTGTCATGTTAATCATATTAATAAGTATTGGATGCTGTCACTGGCTATTGCACCCTGGCCTGCTGCTACAACTATCTGTTTTATTCCGCCTGTTACATCACCAACTGCATAAATGTTGTCATCACTGGTTTTCATATTTTCATCAGTTATGATATATCCGTACTCATTACATTTAATTCCATAATCTAGTGCTAACTTATTATTTGGAATATTGCCCACAGCAATAAAGACTCCATTGACTTTGAGTGTTGTTTCCTTGCCAGTCTTTTTGTTTATAATAACTGCTTCCTCAACCATCATTTCGCCCCTGATTTCCTTAAGCTCACTATCCCAATAAATAGGCACATTGTTCTTTTCAAGATCTTCCTGAAGCTTAACATCACACCTTAACTTGTCACGCCTATGAACAATACTGCACTTAACACCAATACGATTCAAGTACAATGCCTCAGTAGCAGCACTGTTTCCTCCACCAACAATAATCACCTCACGATCAACAAAGAAATTACCATCACAAACCGCACAATAGGACACACCCCTGCCAGTAAACTCGGCAACACCAGGAACATCCAAAGTTCTATGTTCACAACCAGTAGCCAAGATAACATACTTGGAAGTAAAAGAACCCTTATGAGTAACCACTTCATAAGAATTATCAGAACTTTTCACTATTTCCTGAACAATCGTTAACTCTTCAATATCACAGTATAAACCTGCCTGTTGGGAAACATTTTTCATCAACTCATCACCCGGAATCTTATCAAAACCAGGATAATTCTCAACTAATGGAGCAGTATTTGCAGTACCCCCACTCTGTCCCTGATCAATGATAAGAGCATCTAATCCTGCACGTCCAGCATAAATTCCTGCAGTAAGTCCAGCTGGACCTGCTCCAATAATAATAACATCATACATAATCTCACTTTCTACAATTTTTTTTTTATTCAATTAGTATTTGACAAAATTATCTTTTTATTTGTTTTTGTAATACTTTTTTCATTTTGACATTTTTTTTTGTTTATTATTATATTTATTTGATTATGGGTTTTATATTAGTTATCAGTTCCCCCCTTTTATTTGTTATCATGTCTGGATTACATTTATATATGTGTTTGTATAGAATATTATTATAAAATCATAAGTTTATTCAATAATTTTATAAATTATAAGTATATTTTATATTTTATGTTATTGTTTACTCTTTTATGATTTTTTTATAAAAGTTGAAATTGGGGTGAATTTTTTTTTTAGTTATTTGTTATGTGTGTTGATGATAATTTGTATTTGACTAAGAGTATTCTGGTTCGTGGGCTTTCTAAGGAGCAGTTTAATGTTTTAGTGGATATTTCATCTAAACTTAATGATTTAAGAAATTATGCTGTAGAAACAACCCATTTAATCAAAAAAAGTGATGAAAAACATTATAAAAAAATAAATTATAAAACCATTATTAATAAAGTTAAATCTAAATATGGTGATGTTTATTCTTTTATTCAAGCTCATTTGGCAAATGCGACTATTAAAAAGCATGTGGGTTCTTTTAATGGGTATGTTGTATTATTGAATAAAAAAATTGATAATGAATTTGATCGGGAGGTTAATAGTCCTAAAAAGCATGACAATCGTTTACATAATATTATTATACCGAAAGAGTCTATAACCTCTTCTAAAAAGAAACTTGCGGAGGGTTTTATTGAATTACCTCTTAGTAGGAAATATAAGAAAGAATTAGATGATGTGAAGTATAGGCCTAGGATTAAAATTCCAGAGGATATACGTGATAAAAAGATTATTCAGGTGGAAATAATACCAATAGACGATGGTAAAATGTTTAAGGCAAACTTTACTTATCAAATAGAAAAAGAACCACTCGGTTTGGATAAAGATAATGTTATGGGTATTGATCTGGGTGTTAATAATTTTGCAACACTGGTTACAACGGAAGGGACTCCATTTATTGTGGACGGGAGATTTCTAAAAAATCAAATAGCCTTCAAAAACAAAAAAATAGCACATTACCAATCAATATTAAATAAACAAGGTCTAAAAAAATCCAAAAGAATAACAAAGATAAACACCAAGTTTAAACAAATACAAAACAACTATTTAAATCACGTCACCCGGTTTATACTAAGTATATGTGAAAAACAGGATATTGGTACAATAGTTCTCGGATATAACAAGGATTTTCAAAACCAAAGCAATATGAGACCACCTCAAAATCAAATATTCGCACATATGGCATTCAAAAAATTCAAAGAAAAACTAGAAAACAAATGCAAAATACACGACATAACACTAATAATCCAAGAAGAATCCTACACCAGCAAAAGCAGCTTCCTAGACAACGACATACTACCAACATACCGGCCAAACAATAACAAATCTTATGAATTCAAAGGAACAAGAATAAAAAGAGGACTATACAAAACAAGTGAAGGAAAACTTATCAATGCCGATGTAAATGCTGCTGCCAATATTATACGTAAATGTAAGCAGAAATTCAATTTTGAACGACTGTATAAGTGGGTCCAGTACGCTCCAAGTAAAATTAAACCCATTTAAACATTTTACAAAAAAAATTATGATTATATCATAATTATTTTGTAATAATTGTTAGTTTGATTTTGCAAAGACAATCATTATTTTTATAAGATATAAAAGGATTATCCCAAAGGGAGTAATACTTTTTTTCTATCAAAAATAATTTTGTCAAGTACTCTCAATAATTCTATATTAATATTATATCTATTTAAATATGAATAATTATTATCCGAATCTGGTACCCTGAAATAATAATAGTTTAAATAATAATAAAACTATATAATAACATACTATAAATGTGATATGTTCTTTTTATAAAAAAATAATCATTAAAAAAAAATTATTTTTAACATTTAAATTATCAGGATAATTTAATTAAGGTGTATAGGGGTTTAATAATGGTTAATAAGATAAAATATGCTATTGCAAAAAATATGGCAAACTTGTCCACATACTTTCTGAAAATTCTTCCAACCGGAGGACAAAGCTTCCCAGGATTAGTATACCTGAAAGTCACGGGCAAAGAAGGATTAGAAGATTTGGCTTCTAAACAAATCCAAAGGGGGTCAATACTTGTCACGGGAACAAACGGTAAAACAACCACCACAACAATGCTAATAAAACTCTTCTCAAAAGACTATAACCTATCATCAAGTGTAGGTAACAACACAATATACTCATTAGCAACAGCTCTACTAAAACAAAAATCAGAATTTGGAGTTTTCGAATATGGTATAAGAGATATCGAGCATGGAACTCCAGACTTAATCTGTAACACAATCCAACCAATAGGAGTAGCATATACTAATATATCAAGGGAACACACACAAGTGGCAGGAGTTAAAAACCCATTCGAAAATTATGTTAAAGCAAAAACGTTACTATCACAGTCAATGAAAAATGGTGTTATAATAACAAATGGGGACGATCCATACACAACATTCATAGGAAAAAACAAGGAATCAGATAATAAAGTAATGTACTATGGTCTAGACTTAAAAAATTATGAAGACATATTCGAAGAAAAGGAAACCAAATGTCCAAAATGTGGAAACAAACTCAAATATGAAAAACGTTACTTTAATCATAGAGGAATTTATTCATGTGACTGCGGATTCAGCAAACCAGAACTAAACGTTAAATTAACAGAATACATTAAAGACAATAATAATTGTAAATTAACAATAAATGCAGATGTATACAATTATATCCAGGGAAAAAACATTCAATACACTTTAAAACTAGAATTGCCATTAATAGGATTGCATAACATATACAATTGCTTAACTGCAATAACCACATACTCAGTTTTCTCATCAAGTGAAAACATTCAACAAAGTTTACAGGAATTCTTTGAAAACTATGAATTCATAGTACCACCGGGACGTTTTGAAATATGGAATATTGGAAACAAGGTAATAGGAGTAGGACAGGGAGATAATGGTGATGCATTAAAAATTAATTCATTATTCATGAAAGATTTTATCCAAGAAAACTTACAATTCATATATACAACACCCGATGCTAATGAGGAAGAAATATTTGAAGATCATGCAGAATCAATTAAAGCATTAAATCCTGATAATTTAATTGTTATGCCGGGTAGAACATCATTAGATGCAGCTGAGGAATATTATAATCAGTTAAAGGATGATTATGATGCAACATATGTTCCTATAGAATTTGACTTCCAGCAGAGAATAAACAAAATAATAGAAATTATAAATAATTCAGAATATGATTCAATATTTATCTCTGGTTGTGGTGAGGAAATAGTATTCTGGGATGAACTAAAAAAAGAAATTAAAAAAAGATGTGAATAAATATAAACACATCAAAAACTATTTTTTTTAGGAATTTATAATTTTCTGAATTTCCTGGGTTAACAATTTGCTCACAGTCTTACCGTCAGCTTTTCCCTGGAACTTAGCCATAGCTTTACCCATAAGTGGGCCCATAGCACCCATCTTACGTTCTACAATCATAGACTTGTTTTCTTCTACAATCTCATTAATTCCAGCACTAATTGTTTCATCAGACAATTTTTCCAAATTATTCTTTTTAACTGATTCTTCTGGGCTAATTCCATTACATGCGTCTTTGAATATGACTTCTGTCTTAGCAGCAGGAATCACATCATCATTTACAAGAGCAAAAATTTCTACAAGAACATCCTTATTTAATAATGATACGTCCTGTCCGTCACGTTTCAAATCACGGATGGTGGACACGATATCTGATGCAATCTTGGTAGCATCCATACTTGGGAGTTCTGCTTTAATTTCTTCGAATAAATCTGCATTGTTACGTTGAACTAATTGTTCTGCTAACTCTTCACTTAAAGAATACTCTTTTTGTATACGTTCCTTTTTAACTACTGGTAGTTCTGGAAGATCTGAGGCGATACGTTTTACTCTTTCAGGGTCTATTACTTCTGTTGGAATATCCGTTTCAACATACATTCTGCTGGCAGTTGGTAATGGTCTCATGTACTCAGTATTACCATTATCCTGTGCACGTCTGGTTTCCTCAGGAACACCTTCCAGTGATTGTTTTGCTCGTTTAATAACTTCCTGTAATGCATTGTATGCTTTTTCTTCCGGACCTGCAACTAGTATGAATGCATCATCTCCGGTTACGTCAAGTTCGGATTTTACTTTATCTACTTCTTCTTGGGTTATACCATAATTTGGTAATTCATCTGTATGGAATAATCCTGAAACACCCATTTTCTTTCCGTGTTCACTGAATTCTGTTCCAAGTCTTTTGCCTGGCTGTACTTCTCTGCCTATAAGTCCATCAAAGTGTCTGAGCCTTATTGCTAATACTTTACTGTTGTCTTCTGCGAGTATTGATTTAACAACCTTTGACTCTGTGTTTTCAAATACTTCTGTTACATCATATATTTTTGTTTCAACTTCGGCATTTCTTTCTTTTAGTGTGTTTGCTATGTCGATTAGGTTTAGTTGTCTTTGAACCTCATTTTCTACTATTGTAGGCATTAGTTCAAGGTCTTGCACTCCTTTTACTTCTATTCTTGCACCTTCTCTGATTGAGATGTTAAGGTCTTGTCTTATGGTACCAAGTCCTCTTTTTACACGAGTACTTCTTAGTATTTGTCCTAACTGGTATGCTACTTGTTTTACTTGTTCTGGGTGGTGCATATCGGGTGATGTTGTAATTTCTGCTAAAGGTATTCCTAGTCTGTCTAGTCTGAATACTATTTTTCCTTCTTCTTCTCCTATACGACGTGCTGCATCTTCTTCTAATCCTAGTGTTTCTATGGTTACGTTACCGAATTCTGTTTCAACGTATCCGTCGGTTGCGAGGATACCTGTTCTTTGGAATCCGCTGGTGTTACTTCCATCAATTACTTGTTTACGCATTGTGTGGAATTCATCCACTACTTTCATGTTCATTAGGCTTGCAAGTATGATTGATATGTCTACTGCTTCTTGGTTTAGTTTTGCTGGTGGTTCTTCATCTGCTTCCACTAGGCATGTGTGGTGGTTGTATGCTTCGTATACGAATTGTAGGTTTCTTTGTGATTCTTCGTATGCTGCTCTGTCTATTTCTCCTAGTTCACTCTGTGTTGGTCTTAATCGGCGGTATATTTTTCGTTCTGGTTGTTTGTCTGTTAAAGAATTTGGGCATCTGCAGAATAGTTTTGTTTGACTGTCTAATTGTTGGTGTATTTCTAATCCCATCATTAATCCTAGTTTTTTATAATCAAATTTATCTTCTGGCATATTTTCATTCCTTCTAGTTTTTTATAAAATAATTCTGGGATATTGTTGTACTTAGTTCCCCTTTAAGATTTTTTTGCATTATGTTGCGTATTTCGGTTATGTTGTCGGTTTGGCCTGCTGCCCATAATAGTTTGGTGTATGCTGTTTCGGGTAGCATGTCACTTACTGGTATGACATTTTCGTGTAGTAATCTTCTTCCACTACTGTATACGTTCATGTTGGTTCTTCCGTAGAGGCATTGTGATGTCATTACTACTGGTATGTTTTCGTTTGTTGCTCTTGATATTTTATCAATTACGTCGTCACTGCAGTGGCCTAGTCCTGTTCCTTCTATTACTATTCCATCGTATCCTTTGTCAACGTATAGGTCTATGATTTCTGGGTTTATTCCAGGATACATTTTTATTAATGCTACTTTGTCTGCTAGGTTATTGTTTAGGTTTAGTTCTGTTTCGTTTCTTTTTGTGTATTTTATTTCTTTGTCGTTTATTGTTATTTTGTTGTTTTCTATTTTTGCTAGTGGGTTCATGTTTATGCTGTTGAATGTGTCTCGTCTGGATGTGTGCATTTTTCTTGCTCGTGTTCCTCTGTGTAGGTCACAGTGTGGGTCGTCTTCTGTTGCGTGCATACATATTGTTACTTCTGCTATGTCTGATTTTGCTGCTGTTACTGATGCCATTAGGTTTGTGAATGCGTCGCTTGATGGTCTGTCTGAGCTTCTTTGTGCTCCTGTGAGTACTATTGGTACTGGGGTGTCTATCATGAAGCTTAGTGCTGATGCTGTGTAGTGCATTGTGTCTGTTCCGTGTGCTATTATTATTCCGTCTGCTCCGTTGTTTATTTCGTTGTATATTGCTTCTGCTGTTTCTTTCCAGTATTGGGGGGTCATGTTTTCGCTTAGTATGTTGAATATTGCTTTTGCTTCTATGTTTGCATGGTCTACTAGTTCGGGGGTTGCTCTTAGCAGGTCGTCTGCGGTGAATGCTGGGTGTACTGCTCCGGTTTTGTAGTCGATTACGCTTGCTACTGTTCCTCCTGTGGATAGGATGGATAGGTTTTGTTTGTTGGGGCTTATTTCTTTGTCTACAGGGTCTAGTTCTATTTTTGGTTTTTCTCCTGTGCTGATTTTTTCTATTTTTGCGTTTTTGATGTCTATTCCTATGTTGTATCCGCTATTTAGTTTTAGTATTATTGTGTTCTCATTTGAGTAATCTGGTTTTTCGAGTAACATTCCTTTGTGGGTTATTCCTGGTTTTGTTACTTTTATTGTGTCTCCTACGGTTATGTTGGATGTTTCCAGAAAATCTTTGAGGTATCCTTCGTATGCCAAAGTTTTTTTCCTCCTTTTGTTGTTTTTTCTTTAACATTTTCTATTTTTTAAGGATTTATAATGTGTTTATATTTGTTTGTTGTGGTTTTTATTTTTTTCTTGTTTTGTTATAAGTGTGTAAGTTATTTGTTATACTTTGTTTATTTATAAGTTATAATTGTATTAGTAATAAGTTATAATAGTATAAGTTATAAGTTTTTTATTCATATTTTTTTTCCTATTTAAATGTGGTTTTGCTTTAAAAAATTAAAAATAAGGTAGTTATTCCTTATTTGGAATAACAAGAATTGGAACTTTTGTGTGTCTGACTGTTTTTTCAGTTACACTACCTAGAAGGAATCTGTCAAGCATGTGTTTACCACTACTTGCAATAACAATTAAATCTATATCTTCTTTTTCAGATAATTTAAGTATTACATCAGCAGCATTACCTTCAACTGTTCTTGTACTTAATTTAATATCTTTTGCATTTGATCCTTTTTCTTCTTCGAGTTCATGGATTATTTCTTCAACTCTTGAAGTAACTTTTTTACTTTCCTCTTCAAGGATCATCTCTGATTTTGTGATTAAATCTTCTTCTGGTAATCCTGTTAAGTAAACACTGTCAACTACATTAAGAATAATGATTTCTGCATCTTCGTATTCTGCTATTGTTAGTGCATGTTTTATTGCTTTTTCAGAATTTTTAGAACCATCTGTAGGTAATAATATCTTATTATACATCATGATTTCCTCCTTATTGATTGTATTGTTTATATTTTAAATTATATTTGTTAGTGTTAATATTAGTTATGATTAATATTTTTTTTATATATTTTTAAGGATATATCTTCTAGATGGAAGTAGATAATTAATCTTCTCAAAAACAGACAATAAAAAACAAAATTATTGGAATATTCCTATCATTTTAAGATACATTTATATATTGAGACTATCAAACATTATAATTAATTAAATTAAGGAGATAATGATATTTATGACAGAATTACCAATCGCACCTATCAAAAGAATTTTAAAAAATTCTGGTGCAGCAAGAGTAAGTGATGAAGCAGCAGTAGAACTAGCCGGTGCACTTGAAGAAGTAGGAGAAAGCCTAGCAATTCGTGCATACCAATTTGCAAAACATGCTGGTCGTAAAACTATTAAAGCAGAAGACATAGTTTTAGCTGCAAAAGAATAAGATAACAAATTATCTTATTCTTACTTTTCAACGCCGTTATCAAATCTATTTTTTCAAAAAAAAATTATTACTAATCTCATCAATCGGACAATTATGGTAATAATTTAAAAATGTTAATATAATTTCATAAATAAATATTACTTCATGTCTTTATCAGGAGAATTAAGGAAACTATTATTAAAACATGGTGCAGACCGGGTCGGATTTGCAGATATTAGTGATGTTACAATAATTGAAGGATATAATTCCGGTATAATATTCTACATAACATATCCTAAGGACATTATTAGAAGAATGACTAATGCTCCAACAATGGAATACGTTATGGAATTAGTTGAAATGAACTCCAAATTAGACAATCTTGGAATGTTATGTGAAAAATTTCTAATAAAAAAAGGATATAATGCATATGCTCAAACCAAAAAACGTTTAGGTCATGATTTTGGAGAAAATAATTCATTTGAACTGCCGCATAAAACAGTTGCAACAAAAGCGGGGCTTGGATGGATAGGCAAATCAGCATTATTAACAACGTATGATCATGGATCTGCATTAAGATTGTCATCAGTTCTAACTGATGCACCACTGGATTATGGAACACCAATTTTAGAATCAAAATGTGGGTCATGTATTATATGTAAGGAAGCTTGTCTAGGGGGAGCAATAAGTGGTAAGGAATGGAACTATAAAATATATCGTGATGAATTCTTTAATGATAAAAAATGTGAAGAATATGCATTAAGGGTGTCTGAGAAAAATCTTGGGAAAGCAGATACTGTATGTGGGAAATGTTTGGTAGCATGTCCATATACTAAAAATTTTATCAATAATATAGATTAAACTGTATTCTTTAAGTTATGAGAAATTAAGCTAATCTTTTAAAGGTTTTACTGTTTTAACAGTCAATAGTCAATAATTTTCTACATTAATATTTGTGAATTGAATAATTCAATGCTGGGGGTAGTTAATTTATTTTCGTGTTCCTATTTGTAAACAGTATTTTGATAAAAAAGTTACAGTACATCTACATTAATATTAATTAAAAATAGAAAATTATCTGATAAATACTTGTTTTTAAAAATAACTTAGATTAAATTAGTAGTTATAGTAACAACTACCTGAATACTACTTGGTTTTTTTTAATTTAAAAATAGTTGTTGGGGTGGAAATATTTACTCCTCATTATAATCAATCAAAACCTTACGTGCAACCTTAATAGTTTCATCATCATCATTACTGACAGCTAACTTCAAATTCTTAATAATCTTAAACAACATCTTATCAACAATACTATGGGTTAACAATTCCAACTTCTTAGCATCACCCTCATCCAAGTCAAGCATATGCAATGTTTTCTTTAACTCATTACTACGAACCTTCTCCGCCTCAACATTAAGGGAAGATAAAATAGGAGTAATTTCCATCTGCTTAAGAGCATCCTTCAAAAGAACAGTTTCATCAGCAATAATCTTCTCAGCCTTCTCAGCTTCCTTCACACGTTTTTCAACATTCTTATCCTGAACATATCTGAGATCATCAAGATTATACAACTGAACACCCAACTCCTTAACATCCTCAGTAATATCACGAGGATTAGCAAGATCCAACATAATCATGTTTTTCAAGTGTTCCTCAGGTAAAAATGATAACCTATCCTTATTAATTAAGCTATGAGGAGCACCAGTAGCACTGATTAAAATATCAATCTTGTCCAGAGTAGCATCCATATCCTTAAAACGAATAGCAATACCATCAAGCTCACCAGCTAATTGCTGAGCCTTATCAAAAGTCCTGTTAGCCACCACAATAGCATTAGTATTCTTATTAAGCAAAGCCTTGGAAACAATAGTACCCATTTCACCGGCACCAACAATAAGAACATTCTTATCATCAACACTACCATACTTCTGTTCAATAAGTTCTACAGCACCACTACCAACAGACACTCCACCCTCATTAATATGAGTGTTCTTACGAATTGACTGTCCGACATGAATAGCCTTAGTAAACACCTTTTCAAGCTTAGGACCAATAGTCTCTTCCTTAATAGCTTTTTTACGAGCATTCTTAATTTGTCCAAGGATCTGATCTTCACCCATAATCATGGACTCAAGACCTGATGCTAAACGTAACAAATGATTAATTGCATTATCATCCTTTTCAACTATGAATGTTGTGGTTGGAATGTTAATATTTTCATCTAAAATTAAGTATATTTCATAACGATTGCACGTTTTCAGGGTAACTTCTTCTAAAACTTTAGTATTATTATGTATCTTTTCATTTAAAGCATCAAGCTTCGCATATGAGTTTTCCATTGACCCTACATCAGCTATTTTGAAATCTATTCTTATGTTAACTAGCATCAGTTCATTCTCCTAAAAAATGGTATTTCCTTTTATTATTTCAATAAAGTATTGTTCTTTTTATTATATTTTAAGTTTATACTACTTAAACATTATATGGTCTCTATTCAACTATAATTAACTTAATAATAACTTTTCTTTAACATAACATACAGCAGAATCTAAATCTTCATCATCAATATATCCTTGAACAACAGAATCCTCTTTTATTTTAATCATAAACTCTTTTCTTTCTGACTGAGAATCAATATTATTCTTAAGAAGTTCTCTAACACGTTCCTGTAACTCAATATTTAAAATATCCCTAGGAGTAATAACGCTCTGAATCTTTTTACGCAATTCCTTAGCCATAAGAGGGCTTTTATTACCAGTATATAATGATACTGTCACATTACCCAGCATGAACGTGGAAGGAACAATAACATTGCTTAAACTAGTATCACTAGCACAATTAACCAGCTTATCCTTAGCCTTCAGAGCAATCTCCTCATTCAACTCCAGATTATCTGTTGCAACAACAACAAGGTCACATTCACTAAGTAACCTGTCCCGACACTCATCAGGATAAAAAGTAGCCCCTAAGGATTCAAGTTCCTCTTTAACACTTGAATCAATATCATGTGTAATTATGGAAACTCTCGCATCACTTTCCAGGAAGCGTTTGCTCCTACGAATACCCACACTACCAGTACCTATTATCAAAACATGCTTGTTTTTCATTTCAAAAAATAAGGAAGTAAGTCCCATAGTAACATACTCTCAAAAAAATTAAATAATAAAAAAAAGTTAATTATTAAAAGTTTAACTATAAACTTTTAAGTCTTAAATTCTTGATAGCAGTTTTCAAATCATTATCTGCATCATCAAGTGCCTGTCTTGCTTCATCAAAGGATATGTTGAATGTTTCTGCAAGACTATTAATGTCCTCATCAGTGTATGAGTTGGTGTTAACATTTGAATGTTTAAGTATTTCCTCTGCTAACTCTTTTTTCAGGGTCATGTATTCATCATGTGAAATTCCATTGGCCTGAAGTTCCATGTCTCTGAGTGGGCATGGTTTTGAAGCTTTACAACACCAGATCAGGGAACCAAAGCATGTTGCAGCACCTACTCCAAGTTTTGTTTTTTTACCAAATTCTTCTTTAATGTTCACGAACTCTTGTGGACTAAGTCCTATTTCTGCTATTTTTGTATGAACAGGGCATGGTTTTACTGGTGGACAACAGAATGCAAGTCCTCTAGCATCTCCTCCTCTGCATACATGAGCTGGTGCATCATCCCATCCCATATTTTATCACTCCTTATCCTTATTAAAAAAAAATATTATTAAATTTAATTCTATTATTATTTTATTGTTTCTAAATTTTCTATATATAGAATACTTTTTATTTTATAAAATATAATAATTTTTGCCTAAAGATAATTCTTATAATAGAATTATGTTCTAGTAAAACATTAAAAATATTAAAAAAAGAGAATTAAGTGTTAGAATTAACACTAGTTAATCCTAATTATTTTATTCTGGTCTTAGAGTATGCTTTTGGCTTACGTACACTGTATAAAAGATTACTCCATGTTGGCTTACTTGAACCCCAATAATTGTTTTCAACACTGTTTTTTGAAGTATTTGTTGCAGTTATCGCATCACCAGCATGATATGCTGTGTTGTTGATAAAGTTTGAATGGGTAACTGTTAACTGGCCCATGTTAGCTATTGCTCCTCCACCAAGATTACTTGCATTCACATAGTTTTTAGCAAACTCTGAGTTTTTAATCACTATCCTTGAGTATGTGTATACTGCTCCGGCCAATGCCAGTTTCTTAGCTTTAATAGTGTTACTGTTGAATTTTGTTTTTGTTATATTAATCTGTCCATCATAAGCATATAATGCTCCACCATACGCATTATCAGTGTCTGTTAACTTGTTATTGTTGATTTGTGAGTCGTTGATGTTGATATTTGCCTTGTATGTGTATATTGCTCCACCATAAGTGTTCTTTGCACTCACAGTATTTGATGATATTCTTGAATTCTTAATGTCCATTGCAGCAGTTTCAATGTATACTGCGCTTCCTCCGGCAGTGTTTGTTGCTTGTATATTGTTTGAGGTTATTGTTGTTTTTATCATGGATATTCCACTGTTTAATGATCCTATGATACCTCCTATTGCATAGTCTGTTGCAGTGACCTTGTTGCCTGTGAATTTAGTGTTTTCTATTACAATTGCGCTGGCTATGCTACGGATTACTCCTCCTGTTATGTATTTTCCTTTTGCTATGTTCTGGGTGAATGTTGTCTGGTTGATGATTATGTCACATGAATCGGAGTATATTGCTGATGCTCCGGTTGAGTTTTTACCTGTAACTTTGTTATTTATGAATTTACAGTTGGTTATGTAGGTTGTGTTGTCGTAGCATCTTATTGCTCCTCCCTGGCTGTTGGTGCTGGTTACCTTGTTGTTATTGAATTCCGTGTTTGTAACATTTAGTATTCCATTAGTATATATTGCCCCACCAGAGAATGCTCCACTAGCAGTATTGTTTGCAAATCTTGAATTTATGATGTTTAATTTACCTGATGTTACGATTGCAGGTGCACTAAATTGGTGCTTACTCCTAGCATTCCTTATGGTTATTCCCCTCATCGTGAGAACTGCATTTTTCTTGGTAATATTAAATACTGGAACACCACTATTCTTACCATCAATAAAAGTAACATACCTGCCACTACCAATAATATTCACAGACGTGTTAAGTTTTAATCCAGAAGTTGAATAAGTACCTGGAGCTAACTTAATCGTACCAAATAATGAAATATGATTTAAAGCATACTTAATAGTCTTATACGGCTTAGCTTTACTTCCAAGGTTCGTGTCACTACCATTTGGACTAACATACACAGTCTTTTGATGAGTAACAGTTAAACTATCACTATATGAACTGGAATCATAAATTCCATTTTTAACATAATTGGCATAATATTTCACAATCTTACCATCATACTCCTTCGGAACAGTGTACCTGATAGTTGAAACACCATTAACTACCTTAGCACTTCCAATATACTTATTGTTAATATAATACTTAATTCTGCCCTTATTCACATTATATCTTTCCTCATCAACTACGCTGAGCGTAATCTTTGACTTTGAACCCACCATAGCAAACATTTCACTACCAGTAATAGTAGTTTCATACCTTGTCACAGTCATAGTATTAGTATTGGAACTTGGCTTATAAATCTTTGAACCACTATAAACTGCCTTTATCCTATAATTCTTAGCAGAATATGATTTTAAAGCATACCTTGCCGTTGCAATACCCTTCTTAACTTTAACAGTTTTCATCAGTTTACTATTCAGGTAGAATTTCACACTACCATCCGTTGCATAGTTCTGGTTCTGATCTCTTACTATTGCAGTGAATGTTATGACAGAGTTAGGCTTTGCATCAATAGCATTAGCACTTACAGTAGTTTTTAGCTTAGTAACCTGGTATGTTCCTTTTCCTGTTGAAGAAGCATACTTCCAATCACCCTTATAAGTAGCATAAACATTTGTCTTATTTGATGTTCGATAGTTGGTGGTGTATGTGAATTTTGCAAAACCATTAACAACCTTTGCCCTACCCAGTGTCTTTCCACTTTTCTTGAAGGTAACATTACCCTTTGTCACGTAATTATTGAATTGGTCAAGTACAGTGGCCGAAATCACCACAGTTTTTGAAGGTTTGGTTGAAATATTTGGAACTTTAACACTTGTTTTTAGTTGTGTTAATTTAAGTATACCAGTATTTTTTGACCAAGATGTTGTGTTTGTTGCCAGTCCTATTGCACTAATATTGTATGTTTTATTGTATAATGATGATGGTAACGTGTAATATAATCTTGCAACTCCCCTGTTGTCTGTAATATTTGAGCCTATCACCTTATTTTTTAACTTAAATGTAACATTCATGTCACTTACTGACTTATTTAATTCATTCTTAACAACAGCTTTAAATAAAGTTAACTTTCCTGCCTTTGATGTAATATTATTTAATGTTAATGTTGATTTTAATTTCTTAATAGTTAATGTTGCATTTACTGTTGTCGGAGTGTACATGTAACTTCCATTATAATGTGCTGTTAAAGTATAAACTCCCGGAGTAAGTTTTGTGGTATAATTGTATTTTGCAACTCCATCTGTAAATTTTATTGCTGAAATGTTAGTATCATTGGCTTTTAGTATTATTACACCAAATGCATCCTTGTTTAATTTAACAGTTAACATGCTTGGCTTTGCATATTTAATGCTTCTATTGTTCATGATCATGCTGGCATTAACTCTTCCTCCCTCAGGAGTTAAGGTTAGTGTAGCATTCACGGTTTTTCCGGCATATTTCTCGTCACCTGAAAACACTAAGCTTAATGTATATTCCTCTGATTTGTATGTTTTTGGTATGATATAAGTGTATGTTACTACTCCTGCATCATTTTGTAATTGTGGAGAAATTGTCTTACTGTTTATTTTAAATACACTGCTTCCATTAGCATCTTCCGGTACCAGTGCAAGAAATGTTTTTTCCACGCCTGGATGAATTTCTGAATCACTTAAACGAATGTCTGGATCTTCTAGTTGAAGGTTGCTCTCAGTGGTTGCATTATCTTTTTTAACTATTCTTTCTTCAATAAGTTGTTTTTTCACGCTTTTATCATTTGATTGTGAACTTACTGTGTCTATGTTATCATTAGTTGAGTCTTTTTCTAGAGTCACGGTTTCATTTGTTGCGGAAACATTACTGATTATTAAAAACAAAAACAGTATTGTCATGACTGTTAATACTATTTTCACTTTTTTGTTCCTAATTGTCACTACCTCCTATGCTTGTAATTTGTTAACATAGAACAAGTTTGTCTGTTGTAAACTTATCTATTATGATTTATATTCTTTCAACTAATGTATATAATTTTAACGGTCTTTGTTGATAAATTAGAAATAAACAAGTTAATTTGTAAAAATAATCAGTATTAAATGAAAAATATACTAGGAAAGTCCAAATTATTAAAAAAAATAGATTAAAAAGGGGAGGTCAAAGAAAAATTGTATTTAAACAATTTTCACAGATTTTTTAACACCAGAATTTTTTTCATAGAACCGATTGCCCCCGAAATTCACAAGAACACTATTCTTACCCTTCACGGCATTCACGGTAACGGTATACACACCATACTTATCAGTCTTCGCATACTTCTTAACCTTATTAACCGTTACCAGAACATTACTATTACGGATTGCCTTACCATCAACAGTAACAAATTTACCAGTAACTTTAACCTTCTTCATACCAGAGACCTGCTTAACAGAAGCAATACTTAACCTGGTCTTTTGTTTCACTACCTTAAAAGTAACCTTCTTAGTAACCTTATTATAATTTTTGTTTCCAGGATAACTTACACTAATATTATTAGTTCCTAATTTGCTGGTAGTTAAGCTATGATTATATGTTCCCTTATTATTAGTTTTAGCTCTGATAATTTTACCATTAATATTTATGGTTATCACCGTGTTTTTTATTATTTTACCGTTTTTATCTGTTAATAATCCTTTAACGTAAACTTTGGAACCATAACCCACATTGCTCGTCCTGTTTACTGTGATTTTCAGGCTTTGTTTAATTACCCTAAATGTTGTTTTCCTGGTAATCTTATTATAGTTTCTATTTCCTGCATGACTTATTGTAAGATTATTGACGCCAACTTTTCGTGTGGTGTGCTTGTATGTGAATATTCCGTTCTTATTAACTTTCACCGTCACTGTTTTACCGTTGATGTTAAGTTTTAATTTACTGTTTCCCAGTATTTTACCGTTTTTGTCTTTGAATGTTCCCTTAATTGTTACTTTTTCACCATACGCTTTTGTTATTATTTTGTTTATGGTTATTTTAAGGTCTAGTTTGCTTACAGTGAATGTTTTCTTAAGTGTTGTACCCTGGTAGTTACTGTTTCCATAGTATGTTACTGTAATATTGTTAGTGCCTACCTTGTTTGTCCGGTACTTATAGGTGAATATACCATTACTATCAGTTTTTACG
This sequence comes from Methanosphaera sp. ISO3-F5, assembly GCF_034480035.2. Taxonomy (NCBI): domain Archaea; kingdom Methanobacteriati; phylum Methanobacteriota; class Methanobacteria; order Methanobacteriales; family Methanobacteriaceae; genus Methanosphaera; species Methanosphaera sp. ISO3-F5. The sequence goes on along the minus strand of NZ_CP118753.2, from coordinate 2,290,938 downwards.
CTAACTGATTTACCATTTATGTTAAGTTTCATATTTTGGTATGCTAATACTGTACCATCCTTGCTTATGAGTTTTCCAGTGATCGTTGCATTACTTGTATATGTGGATTTTATATTGTTTAATGTGATAGTGGTGTCTTGTTTGTTTACTGTGAATGTTGTCTGTGTATTGGCATTGTTGTAGTTATTATTGCCAGCAAATGTTACTGTCAGGTTGTTGGTTCCTACTTTGTTTGTTGTGTGTTTGTAGGAGTATGCTCCGTTTTCATCCGTTTTTATTGTGACTGTTTTATCATTAATTGAGATGTCCATGTTCTGGTTTGGTAGTGTTTTACCGTTTTTATCTTTGAGTGTTCCAGTGATTGTTACATTTTCAGTGTATTTTGTTGCCGGTATACTATTTATTGTTATTAGGGTGTCTTGTTTGTTTATGTTTATGGTGGTTCTTGTTGTAGAGCTCGTGTATAAATTGTTTCCAGGATAAGTTACTGTTATACTGTTGGTTCCTGTGGTGTCAGCAGTGCTCGTGTATATGTATTCTCCGTTGTTGTTTGTTTTTATGTTGTGCTTGTTGTTGTTTAGTGTTAGTGTGATGTCTGTGTTGCTTAGGGCTTTATTGTTTTCATCGGTTAGTTTTCCCGTGGTTGTGACAGTTTCTCCATATTTAACATTTTTAGTATTGATTGTGATTTTTGTGTCTAATTTGTTTACTGTGAATGTCACTGTATTACTGCTTGGGTTGTAGTTGGTGTTTCCATTGTATGTTACTGTTATGTTATTGGTTCCTACCGTGTCGGCAGTGCTTGTGAAAGTAAATTTACCCGTCTTGTCCGTGCTGATATGGGTTATCTTATTGTTCTTATTGATTGTTAGGTCAGTACTGATGATCGGATTGTTGTCTTCATCTATTAAGGAACCGGTTATGCTTAATGTGTCACCATATTTCACAGTACCTATGTGTATGATGCTTAAGACAGTATTTTTCTTATATACTGTGAATGTTCCCACTTTTTCGGTGAATAAATACTTATCATCACCTTCGAATGTTATTGTAACATTATTTATTCCTGCATGGCTTGTTTTGATTGATATGTTATATTGTCCATATTCATTGGTAACAGTACTGGTAGTGTAGTCACCTATTTTTATTAGAAGCACTTTACCTGGTAGTGCATTATTGTCCTCATCAGTTAATGTACCGGTTATTGTTGTATTTTCCATGATTTTCGTGTCTTTCGTGTTTAGTGTTATGTTTGTTTGTATCCTGTTTACTGTGAATGTCACTGTATTGCTGCTTGGGTTGTAGTTGTTGTTTCCGTTGTATGTTATTGTTATGTTGTTGGTTCCTATCTTGTCTGCTGTTATGGTGTATGTGTATTCTCCGTTGTTGTTGGTTTGTATTGTTGTATTTTCTTTGTTTGTTGTGATTGTTATGTTTGTGTTTGTTATTGGGTTGTTGTTTTTGTCGACTAGTTTTCCTTTAATTGTTACTTGTTCTGAGTATCTTGTTTGTGGGGTGTTGTTTATTGTTAATATGGTGTCTTGCCTGTTTACCGTGAAAGCAAGGTTGTTGGTGCTGTTTATATAGTAAGTGTTTCCATTGTATGTTACTGTTATGTTATTGGTTCCTACCGTGTCGGCAGTGCTTGTGAAAGTAAATTTGCCCGTCTTGTCCGTGCTGATATGGGTTATCTTATTGTTCTTATTGATTGTTAGGTTTGTACTGGTGAGTGGATTGTTGTTTTCATCTTTTAAGGAACCGGTTATGGTTAATGTGTCACCATATTTCACAGTACCTATGTGTATGATGATTAAGACAGTATTTTTCTTATATGCTGTGAATGTTCCCACTTTTTCGGTGAATAAATACTTATCATCACCTTCGAATGTTATTGTAACATTATTTATTCCTGCATGGCTTGTTTTGATTGATATGTTATATTGTCCATATTCATTGGTACGTGTACTGGTAGTGTAGTCACCTATTTTTATTAGAAGCACTTTACCTGGTAGTGCATTATTGTCCTCATCAGTTAATGTGCCTGTTATTGTTGTATTTTCCATGATTTTCGTGTCTTTCGTGTTTAGTGTTATGTTTGTTTGTATCCTGTTTACTGTGAATGTCACTGTATTGCTGCTTGGGTTGTAGTTGTTGTTTCCATCAAATGTTGCATGTACTGTGTTTTCTCCACTTTTATCTGCTGTGTGGGTGTATTGGATTTTTCCGGTATTGTCTGTTTTTAGGGTTATTGTTTCATTGTTAATGTTTATTTTTATTGTTTTGTCGGCTATTGCAGCTCCTTTTTTGTCGGTTAATGTTCCGGTTATTGTTATGTTTTTATCATATTGTATTGTTGGGGTAGTGTTTATTGTTAGTGTGGTGTCTTGTTTGTTTACTGTGAATGTTGATTTATTTGTGGTGTTGTTATAGTAGGTGTTTCCATTGTAGGTTATTGTTATGTTGTTGGTTCCGGTTGTGTTTGCTGTTATTTTTTCTGTGAATGTTCCGTTTTCCTGTGTTGTTATTGTGTGTTTGTTTTCGTTTATTGTGATTGTTATTGTGTCTTTGATTGCTTTGTTGTTTTCGTCTGTTAATGTTCCTGTTATTGTTATTTCTTCTTTATATTTTGTTGCTGTTGTTGGTGTTATGATTATTTGTGTTTTGAGTTTTTCTGTGGTGAATGTTGAGTTTATGCTGCTTGGGTTGTAGTTGTTGTTTCCGTTGTATGTTATTGTTATGTTGTTGGTTCCTATCTTGTCTGCTGTTATGGTGTATGTGTATTCTCCGTTGTTGTTGGTTTGTATTGTTGTATTTTCTTTGTTTGTTGTGATTGTTATGTTTGTGTTTGTTAGTGGGTTGTTGTTTTTGTCGACTAGTTTTCCTTTAATTGTTACTTGTTCTGAGTATCTTGTTTGTGGGGTGTTGTTTATTGTTAATATGGTGTCTTGCCTGTTTACCGTGAAAGCAAGGTTGTTTGTGCTGTTTATATAGTAAGTGTTTCCATTGTATGTTATTGTTATGTTGTTGGTTCCTATGGTGTCTGTGATTAGTTGGTATGTGAAATGTCCGTTGTTGTTGCTTGTGGTAACAGTTTCATTGTTGTTTAGGGTTATTGTTATTTCTTCGTCAGGTATTGGTATATTATTTTTGTCTGTTAATGTTCCGGTTATTAATATTGTTTCATGGTATTTTGTGTTATCAATTGGTGTTACGGTTATTATTGTGTCTTGTTTGTTTACTGTGAATGTTGATTTATTTGAGCTATTTTCATAGTTGAGGTTTCCATTGTATGTTACTGTTATGTTGTTGGTTCCCATCCTATCTGCTATTCTTGTGTATGTGTATTCTCCGTTTGTACCTGTTTGTATTGTAATTTCTTCTTCGTTTAATGTTAATGTTATGTCTTTGTCGGCTAATGGATTGTTTTCTTCATCGCTTAGTCTTCCTGTGATTCTTATGTTTTCTCCGAATTTGGTGTTTTCTACATTTATTGTTATTTTAGTAGGTGTCCGTTTTATTGTGAATGTTGTTGTGTTACTAGTTGGATTGTAGTTGGTGTTTCCATCAAATATTACTTGAATCGTGTTTTCATCAATTGTATCTGTCTTGTATGCATAAGTGTATTCTCCATTTTCGTCTGTTGTAATGTTAGCTATGAACATATTGTTAGCATATAATTTTAATGTTTCATTTGGAACATTTCTTCCAAGCAAATTCATTAAGTTTCCCGTGATGATAATTTCATTTTCAGAGGTGTTAGTAGTACTAATGGTTAATGTTGTGTCCTGTTTTATTGTAATGAATGAATCATTGAATCTCAGGTTATTGTATGTGTTACCAGAATATGCTTCTATAGAATATTGGTTCACACCTGTTTTATTAACATGATGTGATAGTGTGAATTGACCATTTCTATCCGTTTGAACAATATAACTTTTTCCATCAATTTTAATGTATAGTCTCAGATTTTTAATTGTATGAGTAATATTATCCTCATAATATACTTTTCCGGTTATTGTAGCATTTTCATCATACTTCTTATTCTCTATTTCAGTAATTTCCAGTGTCAGATTATGCTTTAATAAAGTTAATGTAACATTAACATCTTCACCACTATAAGCAGGGGAACCCCTGTATCTGAGGATGTAATTATAAACTCCTGCAGATTCATTTAATAGGAATGTTACACTTCCATTGCATACTGGGGGTGCTTGTTTAATACGTGATTTTTCAATTAACAGTAATGATCCTTCATTCAATGTCTTGTTATAAATGTTGTCTTCGATTGTAACAGTTGCAGTAATTCTTTGTTCTTCATCAACAAAGCATGTGACATTCCCTGCACTGATATTTATTGTAACAGGTTTTATGAGGGTAATATTTTCTGTAATAACAGTATCAGGAGTTTCAAGTATTACTGTTATATTGTACTCATATTTTTCAATATTTCTCTTTGCTATGCTTATATTATATAATCCGTTTTCATCAACATTTACCCGTATAATGTTTCCATTATCATCAGTGTAATATTCGTCATCAATTTTGTATGTTAATATTCCCGGCGTGTTAAGATTTTCCACGTTTGTACTGATAGTATAATCTTCTGTCTGATTGATTGTTGAAGCAATACTTGGAGTGTCCTTAGTGTATACTTTAAGGCAAACTGCCGAATATTTATGGTTACTATTCTGGTACACATCATCCCAGTTTTCTCCATCAGTACTTGTAAATGACTGATTTTCCTTAGATAATGATTTATAAATACTGGTATCTTGTAAAGTGATTGAAGTATAATCTCCCTCACGAGCTTTTAATCTTAAATCTACCCTGAAAATGTCTCCTTCTCTGATTGGAACATACTTATCTAATTTAATTATCCGGTACCCTTCCTGTGTGAAAGTTCCCTTCTGTGAATAACAGAACCTGTCATTTACATAAATATATGCCTCATAATCTGTATCCTTGTATATGAATGTTCCAACACCAGCTATGCTCTCATTTCTTGTAGCAGTGTAAATATTTCTCATCCAAGCTGATGGTGTTAATGTTTCAATTCTCGTGGATACTGTGTCATGCTGGTATATGTTAGTGTAATTTTCGTAGGATAGTACTGGGAATGCGTAACTAAATGCCTCCGGTAAATTTAAATTTACTCCACCAAGACTGGTATCATAATAGGATACGTACTGGTAACCGTCTTGACCAATTGATGTTCCCCAACTGTTCTTAATAATATAAGCACCACTTCCCTTCGGCTTGTCTGAACCAATAAAATTGTTGTAGAAATCATTCCATCCAACTATTGCAATGCCATGATTAGGATAGATTTCATCATTATTATAAACACTTACTCTAGTATCACTATACATTATAGAAGATATTGCACCATACTTCAAAATTGCATCCTTAAGATTCTTATTGTCCTTACCTGTTGAACTGTTTCTGTAAATGAAATAAACATCCTCCACTTTAAGATTACCTGTTGTTATAGGGGACATTATACTGTAATCATCATAAGGATCATCATTCTCATCTACAGGACCATACCCTCCAATAAGGTATGATATTGGTGCTAACAAATTGTTACCACCATCAGGGAAGCCACTGACATCACCAATTACTGAATATTTTTTCAGCACGTTTTTCATATTGTTCTCTGAGAAATCATATTCCACACCATACGCCTTCTTGTATGAAGATTCTAAAGCAGCAAGTGCACTGAAAGCCCAGCAGCTACCACTATCTTTCTGGTTCTTTACACTGCTCTGGTATTGTAAAGTATTAGTTAATTCAAATTTTGTTCCAATACTCCTGTTTTCATAAGTATAATTATTGTTGCTACCCGAAACTAATGTTACACTGGTATTGTAATTGTTTCTAAGATTTAACAGTGAAACTTTAAGGGTGTTCTGGTAAATGGTATCATCCCTCACTGAATAAGTAACATTATATGTTCCAGGAGTCCAGGATGAATTAAACTTATAGGTATATCTTGCAATACCATTAACGGGTGATACACTAGTAATGAGTTTGTCATCAACATTGATATGAATCCTCTTAATATTAGGGTTACATCTGATTAAAAAGGTTACATTATCATTTATTTTAACATTAACATCATTCATGTGCATGAAAGGAACAATCTTATCATCTAATCCTAATTCTTCATCATCAATACGAACACTTACTCCACTAAGATTGCCTGTATATGTATTGGAAACATTGGATGTAATATTGGCAGTGTTTAATCCAAAACTTCCATTATCACTATTCAAATAAACAGTTCTATTGAATAATTTTTCAGCAGTAACACTTGAATCAGTTAAATTTGATAATGATACTCTAATAGTGTAAGGTGAGTTATCATTAATACTACTTAGGGTCATTAGCCTCCAATTGCCCGGAAAAACATTAGTTAACGTGCTAAAATCAGGACTATTTCTTCCCCACCAGTTATTATTCAAATTATAACTTGAATTATAACAATATATGGACCTTGAATTACCTGAATCTAATATGACATTATTATAAACAGTTAAACTGTCTCCGAAAGAATACACAGTATTAGCATTCAATAAAGCAAGGTTATCCTCCAATAATGAATTAACAACTCGTGTTTTAATATTATTAGCACTATAAACTATTCCACCATAATCTGCACGATTGCCCCTGAATATGGACGTATCAACATTTATACTGGAATACCATGAATCAATAACTCCACCATTATACTCCACGGAATTATTCAAAAACGAAGAATTATCAATACTTAACACTGAATTGTCACGAACAGAATAAACGCCACCAAAATCTGCATCATTATCATGGAAGGAAGAATTCACACAATTTATCTTAGTATCCATTGAAGACAAAACTCCACCATTACATGCATGATTATCCTTAAAACAACTATTCATAATGTTAACAGTACCATTCCTTGAATAAATTACTCCTCCCTGACGGGAAGCAGAATTGTTGATAAACAATGAATTATTCAAAGTAATAATCTTATTATTATAGATGGCACCACAACGATAACTATTGTTAATATTGTAAATGGAACAATGATCTAATGTTAAACTAGTAATATTGTTATAAATAATAGGTTGTGAAGACACAACACTTCCAGTAAACGAAATATTACTGATTTTAATGTTAAATGCACCCTTAAAATTCAAATATTTATCTGAATAAAAACGTAAAATAACATTACTTCCCTCAGAAGATGTGATGGCAAAATCTTTAACACCACTTGTTATACTGGAAGTATCAATATTGCTCGTAATATTGTAATAAGTATCCTCATAACTTCCCATTAATACTATAGTGCCCTCATTTTCAACATTTCTAAGAGCATTAACTAAAGTTGTAGGATTAGAAGATAAACTACCATCACTTGAGGAATTACCAGTATTATTCACATAAACATGTTTCGAATTATCATTACTAGTTTTAACACGTGAAGACGTGTTCTTAATTAAAATCTTATCCTTATTTTCTGTGTTCATAGTAATATGAGCATTATCTGATGAATATTCACCTATATTTTCTTTGCTTTCATTTATATTATCCGTGGCTGATACAAATGAAATTGAAAGAAATAACACACATATTAAACAAAAAATCAATATGTTTCCCGTTTTAAATCTCATTTTAATCCCCTAGGTCTCTGGTTGGATGTTCTATATTAATAATTATTTAATAATATGTGTAAGTTTATATTTAAAGTAGTTGAATTTTTAAACAATGTTGTCAAATCAAATTTATTTAATAAAAAAAAGGCTAATAAACATCTATTAAAAAAGAAACATAAAAATGATGGGAGGAAAAAGGGTGGGGAATACATATGATCTATAATCACATTCATACCAAAGTAAACACTTTCTTAGCAAGTGTTAATTTATTATAATACCTGTTACCAGCAAAACCAGCTACAAGAGTATTCTTACCAGTTTTAGCAGTGACTGTTAATGTGTAAGCTCCTTTGGTGTTTGTTTTTGCGGTTTTCTTTTTACCATTGATTGTGAGTGTTACTTTACTGTTTCTTAATGCTTTACCATCCTTGGTTGTTAGTTTTCCTGTGATTGTTACTTTTTTGTTTCCTTTTACTTGTTTGGTGTTTGTGGTTATTTTTACTGTTTGTTTGGTTACTTTGAATGTTGCTTTCTTGGTGATTTTGTTGTAGTTTTTGTTTCCATTGTATGTTACTGTTATCGTGTTGCTTCCTAGTTTGGTGGTTGTTAGGCTGTGGTTGTATATTCCTTTGCTGTTGGTTTTGGCTCTTATAGTTTTGCCGTTAATGTTTATGGTTATTACTGTGTTTTTTATTATTTTGCCGTGTTTATCTGTTAGTTGTCCTTTGACGTATACTTTGGATCCGTAGCCTACCTTGTTTGTCCTGTTGAGTGTGATTTTAAGATTTTGTTTGGTTACTTTGAATGTTGCTTTCTTGGTGATTTTATTGTAGTTTTTTGTTCCCTGGTGTGATATTGTGATATTATTGGTTCCTACTTTTCGTGTGGTGTGTTTGTAGGTGAATACTCCATTTTTGTCTGTTTTTATTGTGGCTGTTTTTCCGTTGATGTTAAGTTTTAGTTTGCTGTTTCCTAGTATTTTACCGTTTTTGTCTTTGAATGTTCCCTTGATTGTTACTTTTTCTCCATACGCTTTTGTTGTTATTTTGTTTATTGTGATTTTAAGGTCTAGTTTGCTTACAATGAATGTTTTTCTGAGTGATGTGCCCTGATAGTCACTGTTTCCATTGTATGTTGCTATTATCGTGTTACCTCCTGCTTTGTTTGTCTGGTACTTGTAAGTGAATATACCATTTTCATCTGTTTTTACTGTAACTGTTTTGCCGTTGATAGTTAGTTTCATGTTTTGGTTTGTTAATATTATACCATCATGGGTTGTGAGTTTTCCTTTGATTGTTGCGTTGCTGGTGTATGATGATTTTATATTGTTTAATGTGATGGTGGTGTCCTGTTTTGTAACTGTGAATGTTGTCCTGGTAGTGGCTGTGTTGTAGTTATTATTGCTTGCAAATGTTACTGTTAAGTTGTTGGTTCCTACTGTGCTTGCTTGTGTTGTGTAGGAGTATGCTCCGTTTTTGTCTGTTTTTATTATGACCATTTTGTCGTTAATTGATAGGTTTAGGTTTTGGTTTGCTAATGTTTTACCGTTTTTGTCTTTGACTGTTCCTGTGATTGTTACACTTTCGGTGCATTTTGTTGTTGGGATATTGTTTATTGTGATGGTAGTATCTTGTTTGTTCACGTTTAATGTTGTGGTTGTGCTTGTTGGGTTGTAGTTATTGTTTCCATTGTATGTTACTGTTATATTGTTGGTTCCTATTGTATCGGCTATGATTGTGTATGTGTATTCTCCGTTGTTGTTTGTTTTTATGTTGTGTTTGTTGTTGTTTAGTGTTAGTGTGATGTCTGTGTTGGTTATTGCTTTGTTGTTTTCGTCGGTTAGTTTTCCAGTTATTGTGATTGTTTCCCCATATTTAGCAGTGTTTGCTGTGATTGTGATTTTTGTATCTAATTTGTTTACTGTATATGTAGTTTGGACATGTGCACTGTTGTAGTTAGTATTTCCAGTATATGTTACAGTTATATTGTTGCTTCCCGTGGTATATGATGTGATGGTGTATGTGTATGTTCCCTGGTTGTTAGTGGTTATTGTTGTTTCTTTATTGTTTATGCTTAGTTTTATATTGGCGTTTGGTATGTTGTTTCCTAGTTTGTCTTTGAGTGTTCCTGTGATTGTTACACTTTGCGTGCATTTTGTTGCTGGTATATTATTTATTATTATTGTGGTGTCTTGTTTGTTTATTGTGATGGTGTTGGTTGTGCTTGTTGGGTTGTAGTTATTGTTTCCATTGTATGTTATTGTTGCCTTGTTTTGTCCTACCTTGTTTATGTTGGTATTGAGTGTGTATTCTCCGTTGTTGTTTGTTGTTACCTTGTTTTGTACTCCGTTGATTGTGATTGTGATGTCTGCATCGTTTATTGCTTTGTTGTTTTCGTCGGTTAGTTTTCCTGTTATGCTAGTTTTTTCACCATACTTTGCAATGGTGCTGTTACATTCTAGGAGGGTGTCATATCGTGTCACTAGGATACTGCTTGTTTTATTACTATTTTTAAAGTGTATTGTTCCTGAGTATGTTGCAGTGATATTATGTGTGGTGGACGTGTTATAAGTCATAGCTGTTGTTGCTTGATTATTTTTAATATTACTTGTTGATATTATGTTTCCCTCTTCATCGGTGAATGTTATACTTCCAGTATTTATGTTATTTCTGGAATTTATGGTTGCAGTAATAAGGGTTTTTTCTCCTATTTTGGCAGTTGTCGGAGTAATGGTAATGTTCGTGGTTTCTTTTTGTACTCCTAGTTTTCTGGTTGTACCTGTTATTTCTATGTTTGAATCGTTAGTTGTTGCACTTACCTTTATGCTTTGTTCTCTTCCACCAAGAATGTCACGTATATAATCAGGGGTTATCTTTGTTTCAATTGTCGCAGTATTATTTACTGCTTCTACGGTGAATGTTTTTTGTCCTGGTAGGTTGAATGTTATGTTTGTTCGATGATTTCTTTCTTTGTTTAATGTGTATGATACTTTTAATGTTATTGTTTCCCCTATTTCTGGATTGTTTTTTGTTTCAATAGTTAGTTGTCCCTGTATTTTCTCAGATTTTATTGTGTGTACTTTTTGACTTCCCATTAGTGTGTTGTTGTTTGGATAGTACCATACTCTCACATGGTGTTCTCCTAGTTCTCTGTTGTTATAGGTGAATGTTGTTGTTTCATCTGAAATAGTTATGTTTTTGTATAGTTTTCCATCAGAATATATTTCCAGACATCCCTCTCTTATTTTCTGGTTGTTCTTAAGGTTGGTTACTGTTACAGTGAATGTGTTTGTTTCATCATAAATGTAACTGGAGGGTGCTGTTATATTTACAAGTGTAGGGGTAAGGGTGCTTTCCTCCTCTATTGTGTAGGGGTTAGAGTTTTCATCTTTTAGGGTGTTGTTTTCCTGTATTGTAGTGTTCAGCACATCTAATTTTACCGTTCCATAGAATGTATTGTTTACTATTGTGCATGGATCAAATTCTACTCCTATTTTTCCTGGTCCGAAGGAGTTGTTTCTTATGATTAATTTTCTTGAGGTTCCATCAGCATGATATATGTGATCATGATATTGGGACATTACAAGGTAACTGTTACTGTTTTCAATATAATTGTTTTCAACAGTCATATTATCTCCGATGAGACATACACTGTAACAGGTTTGTAGGTTAGGTGTAAGATTTCTTCCAATTATCCTGTTTCCTCGTATGGTGATGTTGTTGTTACCGTATTCGTCAGTTAATTCTACATTGTATGTGGTTGCATATACTAGGTTTCCGATAAAGTTGCTACCGGTTACTGTACAATTTTCCAGCAGACAATTTTTTGATGCTGCGAAGACAACTGTACTTACCCATGTATTGTCTTCTGTGGTGTTAAAGTATGAGTTTTTTATTGTCACGTTTTCACTGTTACGTATGCTTGGTGATCCTAGGCCCCACCCATAATCGCTACTGCAGTATACTGTCAGGTTATCGAAGGTTACATTACATGCTCTTTGAGTTACTATCATAGTGTTTTCAAAGTAGATTCCTGTAACGTTTGTTCCTGATCCTTCTTTTGTTATTAGGAAGGAATGGTTTGGTGTTCCATATGTTTGTTCAAGATTTTGTGTTGAATAGAAACAAATGAATGCATCATTCTTGCTGGATATTATATTTACTGGCTTGTTTATAGTGAATGCGTATTGTTCACCATCAAATTTTCCTGTGAAGTCTAAAGTTGTTCCACATGCTATATTGTTAGCTAGTAAACCATCAGTTATGTATTCTGAAAATGTTTCTGGTGTTATAATGATTGTATTTGTCCTGTTTTCTTGGTTATTATTTGTATATTGTGTATTGTTGGAAGAATTTTCTTCATATGATTTAATGTTATATGATTTTGGTGTTTTTTTATTGATGTTTGTATTTTCTGCAATCACACTTTTTTCGTTTTTAATTGTCTGTGCCATGTTAGTTGTTAATGAATCATGGGTTAATGTAAGTGTTTGGTTGTTGTCATCGTCTATGTTTGTTGCTACGGATACAGACATCAATGCTATTGTCATTAAAAGAAAAATAATTATTTGTGTTTTTTTCAGTATCATTAATATAACCTCTTCGATAATTTTCTTTAATAAATTATAATATTTTCAGTTACATTTTTTCTAAACTAATTAATATTAATTTATTTTCGTTATGCTTTTAATTATTTGTCATATAAAAATAGTAAAAAAATTAAATATATGTGGAGTAAAAAGGTTGGGGGTTTATTTACTCCATTGGTGATTAAAAGGGTAAAGTTTTTAAGCTATGGTGAATGTTTTTGATTTGGATGTGTATTTATTGTAATAACTGTTTCCATTGAAACTTGCAATCACAGTATTCTTTCCAGTTTTAGATGCTGTTGTTAAAGTGTAAAATCCCTTATTATTGGTTTTCACGGATTTTTTAACACCATTAACTTTCAATATAATCTTAGTATTTTTAATAACTTTACCATTAGCATCAGCTAACTTTCCAGTTATCTTTGCTTGTTTCTTATTAGTTACTTGTTTTGCTGAAGTTATACTTACTACTACGTTCTGTTTTGCTACTTTGAATGTTACTTTTTTAGAAATCTTGTTGTAATTAGTATTTCCTGCATAGCTTACAAGGACATTGTTTGTACCAATCTTAGATGTAGTGCTGGTAATTTTATATATTCCTTTAGCATTTGTTTTTGTGGACACAAGTTTTCCATTAACACTTACCTTAACAGGCACTTTACTTAAAATTTTACCAGTTTTTGTGGTTAATTTACCAGTTACTGTTACTTTGTTTCCATATTTTACTTGTTTAGTAGCAGTGGCAGTTATTTTTGTGCTTTGTTTAGTAAATTTAACACTAGTTTTAATAGTAGCTTTATTATAATTACTATTTCCTGCATAAACTACTGTTATAGTATTAGTACCTACTTTGTTTGCCTTGGTTGTGTACTTGTATACTCCCTTAGTGTTTGTTTTCACTGCTACTGTTTTCTTGTTAACTGTTATCTTAAGAGCAGTATTTTTTAATATTTTACCATTTTTATCAGTTAATTTACCAGTAACCACAAAATTATTACCATAAGCCGTTGATTTAATCTTAGCTAGTGTGAGTTTAGTGTTCTGTTTTGATACCTTGAAAGTTTTTACAGCACTTACTTTCTCATAATAAGAACTTCCAGGATATGTTACTGTTATGTTATTGGTTCCAACCTTAACAGCTTTCGTTGTATACTTGTATACACTATTTGTGCCTGTTTTAACAGTACTAGTTTTACCATTTAAATTAACATTAACATTACCATTAATTGCCTTATTATTAGCATCAACTAATTTTCCAGTAATTGTTACAGTTTCACCATACCTGGCAGCATTTGCTGTTACTGTTAATTTGGATATGATCTTATTAACAGTGAAATTAACACTTTCCCTGTTTGATAAATATTTTTCATTCGCAGCATGTTCAAATATTACAGTATGAGAACCAGCATTAGTTGCAGGATATTTTACACTAAATGCACCATTTGCATCACTTGTAAGATCATACTTTTTATTATCAATAGTAATTGAAACTGCTTCGTTATTAACTCCTTTACCGTTAAGAGATAATTTTCCGCCAATAGTTATGTTCGTGTTTATTTTAGCATTTATACTGTTAGGGGTTAAAGTTAACAAAGTTCTGTTATCATTATTCACAAGAAACTTATTATCTTTAAGAGAAGAGTTCGTAAATAATAAAGTGTAATAATGACGGCCAGAAGGAACACTGTAATCTATTGTTGAATGTTTCATATTAACATTTTTAACTAATTTATCATTTTCATAAACGGAGATACTAGCATCAACCGGAACAAAAGCATATTCATCATCTAATTTAATCTGACTATTATCGATACGGAAATATCCTGAATTATTCCCGAAAACATTACCCGTCACAACAATATTACCCAAATCATTGTCCAATTTACCTGTAATATTATTATTTAACAATTTAATTCCTTTAACCCTTCTCACATTATCATCAGTAATAATACTCATATTCTTAGAAACAATATCATTGCCTGTTATAGTAACATCATCACAACCAATTACTATTGCACTATCATTACAATATATTACATTGTTTCTAACTACACTTCCTTCACCATTAATGCTTATTCCACGACTATCCTTTGAAACATGAATAAAGTTATTTTCAATAGTTGAATTCTCTCGGGTATAAATACCGGTAAAGTTTGCATTAATATCATTACCCCGGATTATATTAGAATTTTCAGAAGAAATTCCACGATTTCCTCCAATAACAGTATTCTTTTCTACAAGGTTATTATTTCCCATAATCTGTATAGGATAACAAGTTGAATATTCACTTTTTCCAATAACAGTATTCTGACTAATAAGATTATTATTAGACTCGTCACCACCATAAGCACATAAATAAATACAATTAGCATTTCCTATAACAGTATTATTTATTATCTTATTATTTTCAGAGGAATAAATTCTCATATTAGTCTGAGTATGATAACTTTCAAAATAATTTCCTTCAATAGTACACTTATTCATGGAATAAGTTGTCATTACAAAGTCTTCAGGTCCATAAACATACACAGTATTATCCTTAACAACTGCACTACTAGCCTGATCAAGAATAATTCCTTCACATACTGGTTTACTATTATTAATGGTTAAATTATAAACCTTAGAACCAGCACCATTTTTTGTAACATAAACAGTACAATCAGTTAACCTTGCCTTTTTACCAATACTGGTAATGGTTAAACCTTTCTTATCAGCATTAAAAGTAACATCCTTGAAATTACCCTGCAAATTAATAATATTTCCAGATTTCACCAGACTGGTCGTGTTGGAAATTCCAGTAGTAGTGTTGGTTTTGAAATATTTAGCATAATTACTGCTTGTAACAGTTATAGTATCTGAAGCCTTTTTAACATTTTTATTACTTGTTTTAACAATTTCTTTTGTCTTTGCAACATTATTATTTGCTGTGACATCAGCATTTATTGATGTATCCTTGTCTTGGATAATGTTCGAATCATTTGATTGAACATCACTAGCAGAAACTACTGCTAGGCAAAAAAATAATGAGAGTATGCAAAGCAAAAATAATATACCTTTCGTTTTCATATTCATTATTCACCCCAATAAAAAAAAATTTTTTATTAGTCTATCAATTAGTAGATATTATAATCTCATAACTACTTTCTTATATAACAATTATGACTATTCCAATAAATATAAATTATTATAAAAAACATTAGACTAATAAAAAAATAAAAAAATTTTGAAAAAWTAATYNAAAAAAAGNTAAAAAWNNAGATAARAAWAWWCWWTATCNNAYSAWAWRAAAWYTAAGCAATACTGAAKACTTTTTTAGCTCCAGTATACTTATTATAATACTTGTTTCCTGTGAAACTTGCAATCAAAGTATTCTTACCAGYTTTAGCAGTRACTGTTAATGTGTAWRYTCCTTTGKTGTTTGTTTTYGCGGTTTTCTTTTTACCATTRATTGTGAGTGTTACTTTACTGTTTCTTAATGCTTTACCATCYTTKGTCGTKAGTTTTCCMGTRACTGTTACTTTCTTGGTTYYTTTTACCTGTTTAGTATTTGTGGTTATTTTTACTGTTTGTTTAGTTACTGTGAATGTKGYTTTCTTGGTGATTTTATTATAGTTTTTGTTTCCAGGGTATGTTACTGTGATGTTGTTGRTTCCTAGTTTGGTGGTTGTTARRCTRTGGTTGTATATTCCYTTRYTRTTRGTTTTRGCTCTTATKATTTTRCCGTTAATRTTTATGGTTATTACTGTGTTTCTTATTATTTTACCRTGTTTATCGGTTAGTTGTCCTTTGACGTATACTTTGGATCCGTAGCCTACCTTGTTTGTCCTGTTKARTGTGATTTTWARGTTTTGYTTGGTTACTTTGAATGTTGCYTTYKTGGTGATTTTRTTGTAGTTTTTTGTTCCCKGGTGTGTTATGGTGATGTTGTTGGTTCCTACTTTTYKTGTGGTGTGTTTRTAKGTGAATAYTCCGTTTTTGTTTACTTTTATTGTSRCKGTTTTKCCGTTGATGTTRAGTTTTAGTTTRCTGTTTCCTAGTATTTTACCRTTTTTGTCTTTGAATGTTCCCTTGATTATTATCTTTTCACCATATGCAACTGTYGTTATTTTGTTWATSGTKATTTTMAGRTCCARTTTGCTTACWGTGAATGTTTTYYTRAGTGWTGTRCCCTGGTAGTTASTGTTTCCWKTGTAWGTTRSKGTKATGTTGTTKGTTCCWACTTTGTTTGTCTGGTACTTGTAWGTGAATATACCRTTTTTATCTGTTTTTAYTGTGRCTGTTTTRCCGTTKATRTTTARWTKYATGTTTTGGTTTGCTAATATTTTACCRTCATKGGTYGTGAGTTTTCCKGTKATTGTTGCGTTGCTGGTGTATGTGGATTTTATATTGTTTAATGTGATWGTGGTGTCTTGTTTGTTTACTGTRAATGTTGTCYKKGTATTKGCACTGTTGTAGTTATTATTGCCAGCAAATGTTACTGTYARGTTGTTGGTKCCTACTTTGTTTGTWRTRTGTTTGTAGGAGTATGCTCCGTTTTTATCTGTTTTTMCTGTGACTGTTTTWCCGTTWATGTTTAGTTKKATGTTTTGGTTTGMTAGTGTTTTACYGTTTTTGTCTTTGAGTGTTCCWGTKATTGTTACGCTTTSWGTGTATTTTGTTGCTGGTATAYTRTTTRTTGTGANTRGNGGTGTCTTGTTTRTTTATGTTTATTGTKGTGGTTGTGSTKGTTGGGTTGTAGTTRSTGTTTCCATTGTATGTTAYTGTKAYATTGTTGRTTCCTRYKGTRKYWGCTGTKRTTGYRTATGTGTATTCTCCGTTGTTGTTTGTTTTTATGTTGTGTTTGTTGTTGTTTAGTGWTAGTGTGATGTCTGTGTTGGTTATTGCTTKKTTGTTTTCRTCKGTKAGTTTTCCWGTTATTGTGACAGTTTCTCCATATTTAACATTTTTWGTATTGATTGTGATTTTTGTGTCTTGTTTGTTTACTGTRAATGTWGYCTGTGTATTGGCACTGTTGTAGWTKGTGTTTCCATCGTAYGTTATTRTGATRGTGTTGGTTCCTGTGGTRKYTGCTKKTGTTGTGTATGTGTATGTTCCTNTGNTTRTTYGTKGTWRYTGTTGTTTCTTTRTTGTTTATGYTTAGTTTTATRTTRGCGTTTGSTANNTTGNTTTNCCATTTTTGTCTTTGAGTGTTCCTGTKATTGTTACRCTTTCASYRTATTTTGTTGCTGGTATAKTAYTKGTTGTKNATGNTGGTGTCTTGTTTGTTTAYKKTKATKGTKGTGGTTGTRSTGGTTGGRTTGTAGTTGGTGTTTCCATTGTATGTTATTGTTGCTGTGTTTTGTCCTACTTTGTTTATGTTGGTTGTGAGTGTGTATTCTCCGTTRTTGTTTGTTGTTACCTTGTTTTGTACTCCGTTGATTGTGATTRTGATGTCTGYRTTGKTTATTGCTTTGTTGTTTTCATCGGTTAGTTTTCCGGTTATACTGGTTTTTTCACCATATTTGGCCGTGCTGGTTGTGCTTGTGATTTTTGTATCATATTTTTCTAYGTTTATTGTTGTTGTTTTGTTGCTTGATTTGTAGTRTATKGTTTCTGTGTATRYKGCGTTTATYTGTGTGTTTCCGGTGTTGTTGTATGTGATGGTGGTTGTTGCTTTGTTGTTTTGMACGTTYACTGTTGMKATKKTGTTTCCTTKTTSGTCTGTGAATGTTATWSTTCCTGTGTTTATGGTYGTGTTGTTTGGTGTTTTAATTGTTGCTGTTATGGTGGTTGCTTGTCCTATTTTKNATYKTRTNTGGTGTTATTTCTATAYTKGTKGTTGCTTTTGTTACTCCTAGTTTTGTGGTGAGGCCTGTTATTTCTATGTTKGTGTCGTTGGTGTTTGCTGTGATTTTTATGTTTTGTTCTCTTCCTCCYAGAATRTTTTTAATGTARTCWGTTGTTATYRTGGTTTYGAGTGTTGCWSTRTTGTTTRSTGCTGTTATGGTTATTGGTTTTTGTCCYGGTARTTCRAAKGTWATRTTWGCTTGATGGTTCTTGTTTTTGTTTAGTGTGTATGTTACTTTTAGTGTTATKGTTTCTCCGATTTCTGGGTTGTTTTTTGTTTCYAGTTTTAGTTGTCCGGTTATTTTTTGTGCTTCTATTGTGTGTAGTTTTTGTGTATTTTCTATGTTTTCATCTGGTGAGTAGTACCATACTCTTACGTGGTGTGGTCCTATTTCCTGGTTGTTGTAGGTGAATGTTGTTGTATCTTGGTTTATTGTGATGTTTTTGTATAGTGTTCCATCKGAGTATACCTCAAKGTATCCCTTGTTTAGKGGTGTGTTGGTTKTYTGGTCGGTTACGGTTAYTGTGAATTGTGTGTTTTCWTCATAGATGTAATTTTGGGGTGCGTTTATTGTTATTTTTGTAGGGTGTGTTGTACTTGTTTCTTCACTGACATATGGATTTTCATTTTCGTTTTTGTTGGTGTTGTTTGCTTGTATTGTATTTTCGGTWACTTCTAGTGTTACGTTTCCATAGAATGTGTTGTYKGTTATTGTGCATGGGTTGAATGTTACTCCTATTTTTCCTGGACCAAATGAATTATTTCTAATGGTTAGTCCACCGGTGCTTCCTGCTACTTCATATGCATCGTCYTTGTATTGTGTCATGATAAGGTAYTTGTTRCTGTTTTCTATGTARTTGTTTTCRACTGTRATRTTGTYWCCWATTACGCATAYRCTGTAGCATGTTGCACTTCCTASTTGTAGGTYKCGTCCYATTATYTTGTTWCCACGWATGGTGATRTTGTTGTTTCCGTATKTGTCKTTTACWTCAACGTTGTATGTGGTTGCRTATACGAGGTTTCCTATGAATCCRCTTCCTACTACTGTGCTGTTTTCTAGYARACAGTTTTSTGATGCTGCAAATACTACTGTACTTACTCCGTTRTTGTCTGTTGTGTTGAAGTATGAGTTTTTGATTGTGAYRTTCTGGCTGTTACGGATACTGGTTGATCCACGACCCCAACCATAACCACTAGTACAATAAGAAGTAATATTATCGAATACTATGTCATGTGCTTCGGTTGTTACAATCATCGTGTTTTCAAAGTGTATGTCTGTGATGTTTGTTCCTGATCCTTCCTTGTTTATGATGAATGAGTAGTCTGGCAGTTCACTTGTTCCTTCTACTTTTGGTGTTGAATAGAAACAGAAGAAAGCATCACCACTACTTGATATCATATTTACTGGTTTGTTTACTGTAAATGCGTATCTTTCGTCATCAAATTTACCACTAACATCAATAATAGCACTCTCTGATACTTTATCGTTGAATTTTCCATCAGTTATGTATGTATCGAAGTTTTCTGGTGTAAGTATGATTTTTTGTATTACGTTGAATTCTGTTGTGTAACTGGTTTCTTGTATATGGTTTTCTTGAGGACTGGTGATTGTTATTGTTTTTGTTCCGTCACTTGTTGGGGTGTAATAATATATGCTGTTTCCATTAGTATTTGTTGTTAATTCTTCTGGCGTGTTTTGTTTACTTACTTGTACTCGAATTTTTTTATTTGTTAATGGTTGTCCTTGATCATCTTTTAATGTTATGATGATTGGTATTTGAGTACCTGTAACTATTTTTTCAGGAAGTTCAACTGTAATGATAGGTTCATATGGGTATGTGTTATTTTCAACTGTGTTGTTTACTTGTCCAGTTACAGAATTGTCTCCTAGGTTATTTCTTGCTTCTAGAATATTGTTTATAACTGTGATGTTTGAACCACCAAGTGATACGCTGTAGTCATGTCCTTCACTAATCACATAATTGTCTTCTATGATTGTATTTTGTGAGTTTTCAATGATTATGCCCGGAGCATTTTCACTGTATACTGTGTTGTTTTTAAATTCTATTCCCGTGTTTGTTAGGTATGTGTATAATCCTGCTGTTTTTGCTTTAAGATAGTCTGCAGTACCTTCGGTTAGGTTATGTTCACCCAGTACGACGATGTTGTTGTTGTTTGCTATTGTGTTTGCACCTATTATTCCTATTCCCATTGCTGTTCTTGCATAGAGTGTGATATTGTTTTCAGAAATATTGTTGTTGTATCCTCCATACATTTCAACACCGTATATTTGGGCAGCTGAACCTGTAATATTGTTTTGTATGATTGTGTTATTGTTAGGATGACTTCCACCCATACTAAACACGTTTCCTGTGTATTGGAAGTCCAGCATGTTAATACCATATGCTACTGCAATATTTCCCCAAGGTGCATTACCCCAGCTACTTGTCACATTGATATAATTATTTTTTATTAGATTATTTTTGAATGTGGCCATTTCCAAATGAATACCGGCAGTATATGTGTGTGATGTTATGTAGATCTTAT
Organism: Methanosphaera sp. ISO3-F5; assembly: GCF_034480035.2. NCBI lineage: Archaea > Methanobacteriati > Methanobacteriota > Methanobacteria > Methanobacteriales > Methanobacteriaceae > Methanosphaera > Methanosphaera sp. ISO3-F5. Next base: position 2,270,342 of record NZ_CP118753.2, on the reverse strand, counting down.
TATCTGTTATAATATTATTACTTGATCTTACTACCAGTCCATATGAATAACCACTATCATCTGTACAGTTCGTTGAAATAAGAGTATTATTGACAAAGGTAATGCCACTTGTTCCGAGGAATGCGGCAAATGATGAATAATAATCACCGCCACTATTGCCTGTAACCAATATTTCAATATGATTATTTCTTAATTCAGAGACACTTTTAACATATAATCCTATACAGTCAGGTGCATAAGGGTATGCATCCCAATTTATAACGCATTCACTTAGGCAGGCTTTCAGATTACAATTTTCTATGAGTGATTTTTTTTCTACTCTGAAAACATATGTTGCAAGATCTCTTTTTTGCACATCAATAGATACATTACGCACAACATAAGTACCCTCACTACCTGTAAGTGTAAGGTAATCACTTTTAGTATATGATTCAGTTATTACAGAGTCAAAATTTTGCAGTGTAAACGTTTTAAAGTTGGTTGAAACTTTAAATCCTACATTAGTTAGAGCACTACAACCATTTCCATCAACTACTAAGTTAAGGTTTTGAAACTTAGCACTGTTTTCATCAAAAGAAAACAGGTAAACATTACTTGGCACATATTTTACATTTAATATAAGACTGTTGTTAGTGGAAGTAATACCTTTACCCATGTATGCAACATTACTCATTACAGTGAAGTACTGTTTAAAATTGGATGATGTAACATTAACAAAGGTAACATTATCTCCTGCAACTTCTGTTTTAATATTTTCTTCTCTTTTGTCTTTTTTAGTTATGTTTTGTATTACTCGTTTATCTTCATCATTATCTTTAACTACATATGAATTATCGTCTTGAATAATGTTTTTTTCAGATATTTCATGTGTAATTTCTTGGGTATCTGCCATATTGTCCTGTGATACTTCACTTGTTACATGTGTTGTATCATTTGTATCTGTTGCTGATACTACTGACATTAAGGCAAAAGATATTATTAGAAATATAAACAAGTACTTATTTTTCTTGATTATAATCAATTCCCCCATTTGCACTTGTATCAATATTGTTATTTTTTTTGATATCAAAATATTTCATTATTAATTTAATAATTAGGATTCAATCCACAATTATTTCATGAATAATTAAAATGTAATATTTTTTTTGTAAAAAAAGTTGAACAAATTGTATTATTAAAAAAATACTTCTTTACAGTAATATCTTAAATAACTATCTAAAAATAGTTAATACTTTTTTTACAATAATTTTATATTTGAAAATAATCATATATACTTATATTGATTAAAAATAAAATAAAATTTAAAAAATAGAAAATAAACAAATGATTTAATATCTTTTTGTCTATTTTTAATTTTTAATCAATGATTATTAAACAATAAGTGATAAAATGAATATTAATTCAAAACATATCATTTTTTTTGTTGCTTTAATAATTACATTAATATCAGTAGCCAGTGCTGCAGACATCAACGATACAACATTATCATCTGATGTAACAACCAGCACAACATCACCTGATACACAACAAACTGATACAAATGTAATCACACAAAACAACAATAATCATGAAATAAAAAACACGCAACAAACAACAAAAAATGTTGTTCAAACAGAAAATAGTAGTCAAACAAGAAATACAACACCAACAACATATAACTTAAATAACTCAAACTTCGATGAATATATAACAGTTGCTGGTTTAAACACAGTCATTAACGATGGGGATATATTAAACTTTACAGAAAACATATCTCGTACATCAACCAATTATACAGTAGATAAACCAATAAACATAAATGGAAACGGTTTTACACTAGACTTAAACACAATATATGGATATAATCTTCCATCCTTAGATCCAACATGGATAGAATTTAACCATGGAGCATCTAATTCTAATATTACAAACCTAAAGTTCCATAATACACAAGTATTCACAACAACAGCATCCAACATAACATTTGACAACATCAATGTAACAGTAGAAAATCAGGGTGTTGGAATGAGTACAGGATACTTCTCAATGCGTAATGGAGTAATAAACATTACAGTAAAAAACAGTTACTTTTACGCAGTAAACAACACTGGATGTAGTGCAGTAGTAATTACACTCGGTGAAAACTGTACAATAGACAACAACACTGTAATGGGTAGTGGCAAAGTAGGAAACCTCATATATCTAAATATGTATGGAGCAATCAACAATGCTAACAACATTACCAAAAACAGAGCAAACAAAATAACCAACAACATTATTTCTTGTACTGATGGAGAAAACATTTGTTGGGGTATCACAGTAACTGGACCAAGAAACGTTATCGAAAACAATACAATAGATATAACACCAGGACAATATGGTATAACAACCACATGGTCTGGAAGCTACGATAACGAAACAGATCCAGACGATACACACAATGTTACATACTATGGTAACAAATACATCAATAATACAGTTAATGGTAAATTCTCAACAGGAAACTACAGTATAATAGAAAACAACACAATAAATGGTGCAAGTACAATCAATGGACATGCTCATGTGACAAACAACACATTCCTTGCAGGAGTTTCACTACACAACAATGTACGTTTCCACTCAAACGATGCAACAGGACAAACTATAACTGTACAAAAAGCCAATAGTTGCTTCAAAGATAGTATTATTGGTACATTAACATTAACCAATAAAGCAAAATACACTTATGATTGTGGTGGAAATACAATTGGAACTATAACACAAAACTTATATACAAATTACTTTAAAAACTGTTCTGGTAATTGCCCAAATTGTGGTTCTACAGGCAGCAAACTTTTATCTAAACTTTCAACCAAACAATTAAAAACAGATTCCAATGCTGAAATAATTTATCAAGGAACTGTAGTAACATCTAATGATTTGACTATTTATAATAATGGTACTGTTGAAATCATATTGGAAGGTGAAAATGCTAGAAATGTTTTATTATATGGTCAAAATCCTTATCAATCAAAAATTAATGAACAAACAATAGATATAACAGATATTGTTATATATGTGAATTCAAATTCATTTTCAACTGGTGGGAACCAATATGATATGAAATCATTTAAATTAAATTTTGATAATAAAGAAAATATCAATCTTAAAGTTATTGGTGCTATAACCAAAAAAGGTGGTTTGGAAATAAATGGCGGTTGGAAAACTGTGACCTATGAAAATTTAAAAATCATATCTGATTATAATGAAGATACTGATAGGGATATAGCTTTAATATTAAATGGAGATAATATCACATTAAGAAACATCACTTATACTTCTACATCAACAGGTGCAGCTGCAATGGCAATTTTTGCTGGGTATACTGATAACACAGGAGTGTCTGGAGGAGTATTAATACGTGGTAATAATATTATGATAGAAAATTCAGAATTTAGTATCAGTCAAGAAGAATTTATAAATATTACAGAATGGGGATTAGATCCAGAGGATTTCCCTAATGATTTCCATAATTATGGATTTTTCTTTTATAAAGCAAATAATATAACATTTAGAAACAATAATTTCCTATTTTTAAGTATGGATAAAGATAGTAGTATAGAATCAAGAAAATACAGTCCAATACTTGGAGGAAATGTAACTACTTTGTCTTTAGTTGATAATGAAGTTAATGTTAGATATGTTCCTGGTATAAAACTGGTTACAAACAATTCGCTCTTTGAAAACAACACGATAACAGTACAACATGCAGATAACACCATTGAACTTACAGGTGACAACAACATTGTACGCTACAACACTCTCACATCCAAATCTGGTGAAGGTGATAGTACTGTTGTAGTAACTGGAGAGAACAATGTAGTTGAACAGAATCCTAAGGTTGAACCTAAAACCATTATTGTAACACAAGATAATGTTGAAGATGTATTTGGTGGTGAAAGTCACACACTAGGTGCTGATGTGAATCCTGGTGATACACTTGATTTCCAGGGATTAATTGATAAAAATCATTCACTTGTAATTAACAAGCCTGTAACTGTTGTTTCAACTACCGAAGATGCAGTTATAAGATTACACACTGTTGCTGGTAGTCTTATGGGTGATGACCCTGGTAACTGTTTTGTTATAAATAAGGGTGCATCCGGTTCTTATGTAAGTGGTTTACGCTTAGAAAATACTGAATGCTGGGTATACAACCTTTACAATGCTACACTCTACAATATGACAATGTATGTAAAGGATGCTCGTGTTGGTAGTGGTGTAGGTCAAACCTCACTTAGATTCTGTAATAATGTAACCATGGACAGCTGTTACATTTACACTGAAAATAATGGTGGTAGTTCATCATTTGTATGGACTGGATGTAACAACTGTACAATAATAAACTCAACAGTACAAGCTGAAGGAAAAGTTGGAAACCTATTATATGTTGGTAACCCTTTCAACACTGATGATAAACCAGCAGATTACGTGATGACTAACTTTGACAATAAAGTTATAAACTGTACAGTATTAGGTGGATCTGGTGGAACAAGTAATCCATTACAAAATGGTGGTCAGCGTACTTTAGTACAGGGAAATAAATTTTATTCTGGTGGTTCAGCAGGTGTTGCAGCATTTGGTGTAACTGGTGCAACTGCTACATTAGTTGACAATGAATTTTATAGAACTGTTAGTATGTATTTAACTGCAGGTTCTACTGCTTATAATAATGTATTCTATGGTACTGGTAGTACAACTGTACAAGCAAATGCTCAAGTATACAATAACACATTAAATGCTGTTACCATTAGTGGTGCAGATGTTTTATTTGAAAACAATACAGTTAAAGGTAAACTCACAGTTAACCAGCCAACAAACGTTAAAGACAACAACTTAGCAGATGTACAAGTAGGTACAAATGGTAAAAACTCAAACATTACAAATAACAATGTAACAGGTACAATCACATCTGGTGCAGCAAATGTAGTTATTGATTCAAACAACATCACAACAACCAATGATAACACAGTAGTTGTAACAGGTGCAAACAACACTGTAACTAATAATATATTATATACCAGAACAAAAGCTGGTGATGAAACACTTAATGTTAAAAATGACACAACCGTTGAAGAAAACATTCCAGAATCGGGTGAAGAATTTGAATTAACTGATGAGAATTATTTAAAATTCTTTGACACTAACGGTAATCTTATAAATACAAATGTTACAAATTATTCAACATTAACATTCAAAGGAGAATTTAATAATAAAGTATTCAAATTTAACGACATAATACTATCACTTACTGGTGAGGAAGCTGTTATAAATAATGGATACATTTCAACCGATAATGGTGCAATTGTAGCACTTGAAAATGTGGTATTTAACAATACCCGTGAAGGTATTCCTAACAGTGTATTATTAAATTCTGATGGTAACCTTGTTAGAAATGTAACTGTATACAGAACATCCAATAGTGGTATTTCTCGTGAAATTATGGTTAATGGAGACAAAAACAGTATATTATCCAACAAGTTTGACTTAACTATTCCTGTAGAAAATATTGATTACAGTGAATATCCATTTGCAATGTCTAATGCTAGTGCAATAAGTGTAACCGGTTCAGAAAACATTATTAATTCAAATACTATAACAGTTAGGAACAGTACAACAGGTACTGGTACTATATCTGTGATTGACCTTGCAAGCAGAACTAAAAGTAGTGGTAACACAGTTAACTCAAACACTATTGTAGCTGAAAGCACAGGATATCTTTACGGTATAAATCTTGGATCTAATACTGATGCAAATACTATTAACAGTAATAATATAAAATTAAGCTCTGACGTATATACTGCAGGTATTCAAATAGGATACTCCCCAGCAAAAGATAACACTATTAACTCTAATACTATAAATCTTACAAGTCCAATAGCTTACGGAGTACTTGCAAGTGCATATGAAGGAGAAATAACTGGTACAACAGTCAATTCAAACAAAGTATACATAAGTGCTAATCAAGGTGTTGGTATTGAATTATGTGGTTCAATCCCAGAATCAATTAATGATGCAACAATAAACAGTAACACTATAGTAGTTGATGGTAATTACTGTATTGGTATAGCAGTATCAGGTAGTGATATTGAGGTTAATGAAAACACTATAACAGTAACTGGTACAAGAAATGATACTGATGAAACATCATATGACATAATCAAACCTACAACATCTGGTATAATACTTTACAACTCAGAAAATATTGAAGCATTAAACAATGTTATAACTGCAGAAAATGGTGCAAACATTATATTAAATGGTACAAGCAATTCCAAGGTTACCAGAACAACTAATAATAAAAAGATTAACACAGAAAATGGTGCAAACATTGTATTAGATAATTCAAACAATAACCTTATCGATAATCAGATAGCATACACTACCAGTGAATATGCAGTAATATTAACCAACTCATCAAACAACAACATTACAAACAACAACCTTAATGCAAGTAACATTAACGGTGGTGATGCTGCAATAAGTATGGATGAAAACAGTAAAGACAATTACCTCTACAACAATATTCCAGTATTCGGAGTATTAACTGATGAAACATACTCAACATTCTTCGATGAAAACAGCACATACAAATTCCCAGAAGGAATAAATATATTATCATTAGGTGGCAACTTACACAACAAAGATTTAATCTTCACAAACAATATAACATTTGTAAACGCTGGAAACTATACAATATACAATGGTACAATCATAGTAAATGATGTTGAAGGTTCAAGATATGATGACAGATTTGTACGTTTCAATAACATTAACATAAACAACACAGACAAACCAGTATTTATTGGAAATCTTTCAACAGATCAGCAAAGAAATATTGAATTTAGAGGTGGAGTATTCACAGTTACCGGTGATAATATAACAGCATTTGAATCAGTACATGGACCTAAAACATACACTGTATTAGATGTTCAGTACGCAACTGTTATCATGGATGGTAAAGATGTAACAGCATTCAAAATGAGTAGAGATGAATATACCCAAAATGATTATCTGGATGTGGAAAAATCCAATATTACATTAAAATCAACAGGTAAAAACACAGCATTTGAAGTAATAAACACAAACCTGGACATACTAGGAAACAATATAACACAGACAGGTTCAGACGTATTTACAGCATATATAGAAAATGCATATGCTAATGGTAAATTCTTTGGAGAAAATAATATTAACGCATCCGGAGAAAAAGTAGCAATACTAATATTAAATGAAACCCAAGGAAACAACCCAACAATAGGAAACAACAACATTACAGCTACAAGTCCTAACCCAGTTCCTGCAATAACAATAATCACTTCTAAAAATTCATATGTAGGACAAGGACAATACACATACTCATCATACAACTATCCAAACACAATCATCATAAACGCAGAAAACGGTGAAGTACCAATAGTAAACATAATAGGAAACGGTTATGTGAGAAACAACTTCATAATGTCAAATGATTTATACGGAGCAGAAGGAGTAAATGCAACAACAATATCCAATATTACACCAACAAGAACAAGCATAAACATCACAGCACCAGAACAAGCAAAAGTATTTGATAAAATAACAATCAACGTAACAACAACAAATGCAACAACAACATCTGATGGTATGATAATACTAAAAATTAATGATGAAATAGTTGCAAACACTACTAAAACTACACTATCATATACATACACAGCTAACAATAATGAAACATTAAATATTGTAGCAGAATACATTTACAAACATACAGGATTTGTATCAGGTACTGCAAATGCAACAGTAACTCTTGTAAACTTTAATGACACATTAACATTAGATGCAAATAAACCATTCTTAAATGAAAACTTAACCATTACAGGAACACTCATTGATGAAAATAATAATCCAATATGTAATGCAACAATTACAATTGACATAAATGGTAATAAAGTTAATGTTACAACAGATACTGAAGGTAAATATAATTACACAACAACACCAATTGAAGGAAATAACACTATCACAGTAAAATTTGATGGAAATAATTCTTATATTTCCAGAGAAGAATCAAAAACCGTGTTTGTTGTAGACTTAGAAAAATATTTACAAGTAGATGAATTAAACAAAACAATACAAGAACAAAATAAAACAATAGAAGAATTAAATAAAAGCAATACTGATTTAAAAGATAAACTACAAGATGCAAACAAACAAATAGACTCATTAAACAAGAACATAACCAACCTCAACAATCAAATCAAAGACTTAAACAATAAAAACAAAGACCTACAAGACAAGTTAACCGCAGCAAACAACAAGATAAACACACAGGAAAAACAAATCAAAGACTTACAAGACCAACTAAACAAAGCAAACGACAAAGTAAACACTCAAGAAAAACAAATCAAAGACTTAACCGATAAACTTAACAATGCAGATAAAACCATTGCAAACCAAAACAAAACAATACAAGACTTAAATAACCAAGTATCACAACTAAACAATAAAATTAAAAATTTAACTACAAAAACCAACACAAAAATAACAGTCAACAAGATTGCAACAGGAAAATATGCAAGTACTGTAACTATCAACGGTACATTAACTGACGCAAACAACAAAGCAATAAACAACGGTGTAGTAACAATTAAACTAAACACTGGAACAATAAAAGTAGTAACAAACAGCAAGGGCATATACGCTTATAAAACTACCAACGCAAAAGTTGGAACAAATAACGTTACAGTAACATTCACAGCTACAGATAAATATGCTGCAAGCACTGCTAAAACAACATTCAAATTAAACAAAGCAACACCAACACTCAAAATCAACCCTATCAGTGCAGTTAAATTCAAAGATTCTGTTAAAATAACTGGTTCACTAATAGGTGCAAACAATAAAGTAATAAGTAATGCAAATATAATACTTAAAATCAATAAAAAATCAGTAACTGTAAAAACTGCTAAGGATGGATCATTCACTTACACAACTAAAGCAACAGCTATGGGTACAAATAATATAACTGCAACATACAATGGTAACGGTAACTTTAATAAGGTAAGTAAAAAAGTTACTTTCAAAGTAAATAAACAGAGCCTCATCTTAACTGTTGACAGAGTTGCTAGTGGACTTAAATTTAAGGATCCACTGGTAGTTAGTGGAAGACTCGTAGATGGTAATAACAAAGCAGTAGTTAACACCATGGTAAGCTTAAAATTCAATGGTAAAACATATAAGGCAAAAACAGACAAAAACGGTTACTACAAAGTAACAACTCGTGCAACCACTATGGGTAAAAACAATGTAACAGCATCCTATGCTGGAAACACTAAATACAACAAGGCAACTGCTAAAACCACATTCACTGTAGCAAAACAGGACATTATCATAACCTTTGATAAAGTAAGTTACAACAATGGTAAAGTTACAATAAGTGGTACATTCACTGACCGTAACAGACACGCACTCATGAACAGCCTAGCAAGAATCACATTAAACGGCAAACAAGGAACAGCAAAAACCAACAACAAAGGAACATTCACATACACCACAAAAGCAAAACAGGGAACATACAAAGTAACACTCGCATACCCTGGTAATGACCGTTATAATGCTTACAGTAAAACAAGTACTGTGAAAACAGCTTAAAGTTGTATATTTTTGAAGTTATTTTCTTTTAACTTCTTTTTTTCTTATTTTTTTGGATTTTTTTATATTTATTTTTATTGATTATTTTTTTGAATTATAAAAGTTTAAATACTACTTTTTAAAAATATAACAATTGTAATAAAAAAAATATAACAATGTAAAGTTTATTAATTTTTAAAATAAATAGTTAAAAAAAGAGAATAGGAAGAAAAGAATATGTCAAACAAATTAATTTATATGGATAACTCCGCAACATCACCAGTCGACCCAGAAGTACTAGAAACAATGCTACCATACTTCAACGAAGAATTTGGAAACGCATCAACATTATACACATTAGGAGTAGAAGCAAAAAAAGCAGTAGACAAAGCAAGACAACAAGTAGCAGACCTGATAAATGCAAATGCTGATGAAATAACATTCACTAGTGGAGGATCCGAATCAGACAACATGATAATTAAAGGAGTAGCCTTAAGAGAAAAACAAAGAGCAACACCCGAAAACCCAAGAAATCATATAATAACAACCACAATCGAACACCCAGCAGTACTGGAAACATGTAAATTCCTAGAAAAACTAGGATACGAAGTAACATACCTCCCAGTAGACGAATCAGGAATCATAAACCTAGACGACCTGAAATCAGCAATAAAAGAAAGCACAATACTAATAACAATCATGCACTCAAACAATGAAATTGGATCAATCCAACCAACAAAAGAAATAGGTGCAATAGCAAGAGAAAACAAGATCTTATTCCACTCAGATGCAGTACAAAGTGCAGGAAAAATACCAGTAGATGTAGAAGAACAAAATATTGACCTATTATCCATCTCAGCACACAAAATTAATGGTCCAAAAGGAGTGGGTGCAGTATACATCAAGAAAGGAGTCAGACTTGAAGTATTAATCCATGGTGGAGGCCAGGAAAAAGGTTTACGTTCAGGAACAGAAAACGTGCCCGGCATAGTGGGACTTGGAAAAGCTGCAGAACTAGCAAACACCCACCTTGAAGAACGTATGAAACACAACCAAGAAATCAGGGATGCACTGATAGAAAAAGTAACCGACACAATTAAAGAATCATATGTGAATGGTAGCTTAGACAACAGGTTACCAAACAATGTACACTTCAGATTCTCAGGAATTGAAGGAGAATCCCTAATTCTAATGCTAGACCAGAAAGGAATAAACGGAGCTACAGGTTCTGCATGTTCAACACATGACCTTAAAGGTTCACACGTACTAGCAGCAATAGGAATAAAACCGGCACTGTCACATGGATCTTTAAGATTGTCCATAGGACCAGAAAACAGTATAGATGATGTGGATTATATTGTTGAATCAATTAATGAAGTGGTAAGTTACTTAAGAGAACTTTCCCCATTATGGGATAATGAAAATGATGTGTACATCGGAGACCAATTTGAAAAAGATGTTGATGAAGAAGATTTAGACAGATACTAAAAGATATGATAGGTGATTATAAATGGAAGAATATAGTGCAAAAGTAAAAGATCATTACACAAATCCAAGAAATACAGGAGTAATAAAAAATCCGAGCGGTGAAGGAACAGTAGGAAACCCTGTATGTGGAGATATAATGACAATATACATTAATGTGGATGATAATGAAGTGTTAACTGATGTGAAATTCAGTACTTTTGGTTGCGGTGCAGCAATTGCAACCAGTAGTATGATTACTGAAATGGCAGTTGGAATGACCGTGGATGAAGCATATCAAATAACAAGAAATGATGTTGCAGAAGAATTAGATGGTCTTCCACCAATTAAATTACATTGTTCAAACTTAGCCGCTGATGCTCTTCAAGCAGCTATTGACAATTATAGAGATAAAAAAGAAAAAGGAGAAATATAATCTCCAAATTTCCCCTCCTCTCTTTTAAAAATAGATTTGTTATAATAATTTTCCTAGTTTTAGTATTGATTTTGGTGATGCTTTAATTATTATTTTAAGCAGTTTAGTTACTGTTACTTCTGACATGTCACTTTTAGATATTTCCTCAACAATCTTGTTTAAGCTATTATCATCCAGTGTTAATAGGAATTCTTTTACCTTATTATATTTGTTAAAATCATTACCCACATGTTCCTTAGTTAAATCATAATATTCTTTTAATACTTTTTTAGAACAATCTTCCTGTTTTATTGCCTTTGATGCAACTATTCCTGCATATTTACCGGATAACATTGCTGTTTTTATTCCATCTCCAGTTAATGGATCTACAAATCCTGCTGCATCTCCTACTAACATTATGTTATCAGCGTATCGTTCTTCAACTAATCCGCCGAGAGGGTCTCCCCCTACATTTATTTCAACTATCTGTGCTTCTGATAGGATGGGATTGTTTTGAACAAATTTATCTAGGAAGTATTTTGCTGTTTTATCTGTGTGTGATTTAAGTATTCCTAATCCGATGTTTGCTATGTCTTCTCCCTTAGGAAATACCCATATGTATCCTCCAGGACATACTGTCCCGATGTGTATTTTAACATTATTTCCTTCTAGTTTCACATTTGCCATTTCATATTGTATGCATGAGGCCATGTTTTTTAGGTCTGTTCTACTTTTTAATCCTGCCATTTTTCCTATACGTGATTCTGGTCCATCTGCTGCTATGATTATTTTGGTATGGATTGTTATTTCTTGACCTAATCTTGTTGCATTTACTGTGAATCCTGTAGGGGTTCTTTTTACTGTGTTTGCACGGGTTTTTATCATTACCTTTGTTCCTTTTCTTATTGCATCCATTACTAGGTGTTTGTCGAATACTTTTCTTTCTAGAATGTATCCTGTGTCTGGTAGTTTTACTGTTTTGTCGTCAAATGTTATTGTTTTATTGTTTGGTGCTGTTATTTCTATTCCTGTTACTTCTTTGGTTATCCATCGTTTATCTGGTTTAATGTTTAGTTCGTCTAATGTTGAGGTTAGGATTCCTTCGGCACATCTTTTTGGTGTTCCTATCTCTGATTTTTTGTCTATTAGTAGTACGTTAATATTTTCTTCTGCTATTGTTCTTGCTGCTATTGATCCTGATGGTCCTGCACCGATTACTAATACATCTGTTGTAATTTCCATTTGAAATCATCCCATTTTTTACTAATAAAAAAAAGAATTTTTGAGAAGAGTTTTTTTTATTTTAGGATATAACCTTTTTTGTATAATATTATTTCAGCTAGTACTACTAGTAATCCTATTATTGCTATTATTGTTTCTTGTGTTCCTCCGCCTATTAGTAGGAGGATTGCACTTATAATAATGATAATATCGGTTATTATCCAGATTATGTTCATTATTTTCTTTTTTTCTTTCTTTTTCATGTTTATCGTTAGTATGTTTTTGATATTAGTACTTTATGTTGTGCTTTTTCGCCACAATTGACACAGTTTCCTTCTACTTGTGCTTCTTGTGTTCCTAGTATGTCTATGTCATATTTTTCTTCCATGTCTTTTCCGCATTCTGTGTTTCCACACCAGTTGCATGTGATTATTCCGCCTTTTTTGTTTATTGTTTTCTTTACTTGTTCTGGTGTTTCTACGTGGTATGTTTTTTCTTTCTGGAATTTGTTGGATGCTGTTTTTAATTCTTTTGTGATGTCATCGAGTATGTTTTGTATTGTTTGTGTTATTGTGTTTTCATCGTAGTCTATGAATTCTTTGTTTCCATTGTCTCTTCTTATTGTTACTATTGAACCGTTTTCTATGTCTCTTGGTCCTACTTCTATTCTTAGTGGCACTCCTCTTTGTTCCCATTCGTAGTATTTTTTACCTGGTCGTATGTCTCGTTTGTCTTGTATTGTTCGTATGCCTGCTGTTTTTAGTGTTTGTTCTAGTTTATCTGTGAAGTTTAGTACTATGTCTTCTTTTTCCTTGAATATGATTGGTACTATTACTACTTGTTCTGGTGCTACTACTGGTGGTAGTTTAAGTCCTTTTTCGTCTCCGTGTGCTGCTATTAGTGATGCTATTACCCTATCGGATAGTCCGTAACATGTTTGGTGTGCGTATTCGTGTTCTCCTTCTTCGTTTTCGAATTGTATGTTGAATGTTTTTGCGAATGTTGTTCCTAGGTTGTGTACTGTTCCGATTTGTAGTGTTTTTCCGTCGGGCATTATTGTGTCGAATGCCATGGTGTATTTTGATCCTGGGAATTTGTCCCATTCTGGTCTTTTGCTTATGGAGTATGCTATTCCTAGTGCGTCGAAGAATTCCTTGTATATTTCTATTCCTGTTTGTACTTGTTGTTCTGCTTCTTCTTCTGTTGCGTGTACTGTGTGTGATTCGTTGAATGTTGTTATTTCTCTTACTCTTATTAGTGGTCTTGTGTGTTTTGTTTCATACCTGAATGTGTTTACTGTTTGGTATACTTTTATTGGAAGGTCCATGTGTGATCTTACCCATAATGAGAACATTGGGTACATTGCTGTTTCGCTTGTTGGTCTTAGTGCTAATTGTTCGTTGAGTTCTCTTAGTCCTCCCTTGGTTACCCAGTATACTTCTTCTTCAAATCCTTTTACATGTATTGCTTCTTTTGCCAGTTCACTTTCTGGTATGAGCATTGGAAATAGTGTTTCTTCATGTTCTTTGTCCAGTAGTTTTTCCAGTAATTGTAGGGAATATTTTCTTATTTTGAACCCTCTTGGGAGCCATACGCTCATTCCTTTTACTGGGTATCTTGCATCCATTAGTTCTGCTTCTTCTAATATGTTATGAAACCATTCACTGAAATTTTTCATTTACTCACCAAATTTTTGATTATATTGATTTTTTCTTTGATTTTATTGTGTTAAATTTATGTTTTAGTTATTATTGTATTTGTTTTTTGTAATTATTAAAAATTCATATTTATGATAAATCTTATTTGTAACTTGAAACATATAGTATAATTAGGTTGTATATATGGTTAAGTTTAATTGTATTGTTAGGGAAGATAATATTGGTAAGACCATTTCTGTTGATGGAATGGTTGATGCGGTTGATATTGAAGAAACCCTTAAAACTAGATATGCTTATTTGTATCAGTCAATGCTTGATACAGGATATAAGGTTAAGGTTAATCATTGTACTTATTTTAAGGAAATTGTTTTTAAGAAGAAAGTTGTTGGATTTTGTGCTTACACTATTATTAATAGTGTTTCCAAGTTATCCCTTGTTTCCACGTATATTTTACCTGAATTTCGTAAGAGAGGTTTGTTTTTTGATGAAATTAACCATACTTATGAAGAAGGAAATGAGATTAGTATTTTTGATCCACCATCCTTTGTTATGAAGCTTCTTATTAAGTATGGTTTTGCTAAGGATATTGGTAATAATCTTATTGTTAGTTCTATTATGTTAGATGTTCCTTCTACTTCCATCACTGATATTTATGGTAGTGATAGTGTTGAGTATAGTGATTTTACATATTCTACTAATGTTTATGATTATAATTTGTGTGGTTCAGTGATTATTGTTGATGAAGAAAAGGAAATTGTTTATATTTCTAAGTCATCAGATAAGGATAATGAAAGGTATGATTGTCTGGAAAAACGTGCAAATATTGATGATGAGTATTATGTTAATATTATAAAGCATGTGCAAAATAATAAGCAAATTATTGATAAGTTTATTAACAATATTGAACAAAGTTATGCTTCATTTAATGAGGATTATTCTGATAAACCAGATTTTGAGGATTTTAAGAAGTTAAATCAGGAGCAATCTGAGAGGGAATTGTCTGATTATTTTAATAAAATTGATGAAACTAAGAATTCATTATATGATCCGTCAAGCATTGATAAAGAGAAGTATATTTTAGCTTTTCAGAATGTGGGTATTTATGATTTTATCCGTACTTTTGAAGAGAATAATAATATTGAATTAACTAATAGTATCATTAAGATTGATTATGATTTTAAGCCTGATTATATTAAGAATTTAGTCTTGAATGAGGGTTATATTAGTAATGAATCCAGTAGTGAAGAAGTTGATGAGTACCTTAATTCGTTGAAGGTTAATGATTTGAAGAATATTTTGAAGGATAATCATTTGACTGTTACTGGTAATAAGTCTGAATTAGTTGATAGGATTAAGGAGTATGTTCCTTCAAGCAGTGTTTTAGATAAGGAGTATTCTATCTCTGATAAGGGTTTGGAATTTATTGAGTCTCATGAAGATATTGAGTTTTATAATTTATTCCTTAAAAATTTCTATTATTATGAGTTTAAAGATTTTCTTAATTGTCATGATGGCAGCATTACTGAGGTTAGTAAGGAGTTTCTGAAGGAACATTTATATTCTAGTGTTAAGAAGAAGGATAATAAGGCTTATACGGATAGTATTAATGCTCTTGCATTTATAAATGAATTGAATAATGATCTGACTGAAGGATTATATTTTGAGTTAAAAAAGTTTATTATTGGTTTAAACCCATTATTCCTTGATGAATCTTCTTATAATTATTATCAGCCTATTAGTAAGACAAATATTGATAATATTAATTTATTATTATTTAAGGGCGATTTTAATTTAAAAGAAGAGTTTAAGAAAGCATGGGATAGTATGGAAATTAATAATTTCATGGTTTCATATTCTAAATCATTCAAGACATTAGATGAAATGTTATCCGGTGAAGACAGGGATTATATGAATGATAAAATCAGGGAACTTTATTTAACTAAGAAGACTATTCATGACAAATTAGATAAGTCCAAGCAGTCTACGTTAGACAAATATTTAACATTTAATTAATAGTTTTCCATCAAATTCTCTTCTTTTCAAATACTTATTTTAATAATTTTTTATATAAATAATATGTATGAAAAATTTAATTGCAATAATACCAGTTTCATGTTTTGAAGATTCTAAAACTAGACTTTCACCCTTTTTAAGTCCTAGTGAAAGAATTGAATTGTTGAAGGTTATGTTGAAGGATATTGTTATTGTTATCCGTAAGCAGGTTGATGAGATTTTCATTGTCAGCCGGGATGATAATGTTAAGACATATGCGGATGAATTAAATGTGAATTTCATCCGTGAAAAAGTATATGATGATGATTTTTTAAACCATGCATTGAATGATGCTATAAAGGATGTTAAGGGCAGGTTTCCATGCAATGATATTCTTATTTTACCATCTGATATTCCTATGATTAAAGAGGAACATGTTGCTACACTTCATAGTATGGATAATGATTTGATTATTAGTCCTTCTAAGGGTGGTGGAACTAATTTGTTATGTTTTAATAATGAATTTGATTTCCATGCCTGTTTTGGTGATATGAGTTATTTTAAACATATAAACTTGGCTAGTGAATTAGGTATGTCCATAAATCTTATTGAATCGTTTTATGTTTCTTTGGATATGAATACTCCTGAGGATTTAGGGGAGTTATTATTGCATGGTATTGGTACTTATACTTATGAATTTCTTAGAAGTATTAATATTATGGTTTCAAGTAATCATGGAAGGGAGAGATTGAATGTCACACGAGATGAGAGATAATTGTTCACTTAGTATTGCGGGGTTGGATCCTTCGGGTGGTGCGGGTATTCTTGCTGATTGTAAGACGTTTCATGCGCATGGAATTTATGCTAATTGTGTTGTTACCTGTATTACTGCTCAAAATCCTTTTGGTGTGATAAATATTCAGGAAGTTGACTTGGATGTTTTATGTGATGAGATTGATCAGGTTTTAAGTGTTTATCCTATAGAGTATATTAAGACGGGTATGTTGTATTCTAGTGAGATTATTAAGTTAGTTTCTGGTAAGATTCGTGAGTATGGTGTTAAGGCTGTTGTTGATCCTGTTATGATTAGTGAGAGTGGTAGTGATTTAACTAAGCTGGATTATCCTGAATGTTTGAAGAAAGATTTGCTGAAAGAATCATATTTAATAACACCAAATATACATGAAGCAGAACAGTTATCTGGAAAACAAATAAGTAACGAAGAAGACATGAAAAGTGTTGCAGAATATTTAGGTAAAAAGACTAATGTTGTGATTACTGGAGGACATCTTAACGGAAATGACATTTTATACTATGAAGATGAAATTCATAATATTGAAGGAAAACTAATACCCTCAAAAAATACTCATGGAACAGGATGCACATACTCAACAGCAATAACAAGCAACCTAATCAAAAAATATGACATCATCGAATCATGCAAAAAAAGCAATAACTTCATACAAGAAGCCATAAAAAATGGATACAATTATACCCCAAATCAATTCTACAAAAAATAGATAAAAAAAGGGCATATACAAATTATATTGTATATGCTTCATCTTCAACAACTGAAAAACCATTATCTTTTAATAAAGATAACGATAACTCATTATCCTCTGTTCTTAGAACAACCAATGCTTTTGAAGTTTTCTTTTCAACAAAAGCATAAATATATTCAACATTAACATTATTATCATTTAATAATAACAGAGCTGCTTCCAATCCACCCGGCTGATCTTCAACCTCAATTGCAAGTACATCTGCAATACTTACTGCAAACTCTTTTTCAAGTGCTTCTTTAGCTTTCTTAGTATCAGATACTATTATCCTCAATATACCAAAATCGGATGTATCTGCAATAGATAATGCTCTTATATCAATGTTTTCTGTTTTTAATGTGTTTAATGCTTTCCAAAGTCTTCCTTGTTTGTTTTCTAAAAATACTGATAATTGTTTTATTGCCATTTTTTATCATCCCTAACTAAAATCTCTTTGATCAATTACTCTTACTGCTTTTCCTTCACTTCTTGGTAAGGAGTATGGTTCTGCTAATGTTACTTTAACACCAATACCAATTGCTTCCTTGATTTTCTTAGCTATAGTTTGTTTGAAAGTAGCTAAGTTAATTAATGAATCTGTAAAGTTGGCTTGGTCAAGTTCCACTTGTACTTCTATTTGGTCAAGTGTACCTGGTCTTGATACTATTATTTGATATGCTGGAGATAGTTCATCCATTTTCATAATGACTTCTTCAATTTGTTTAGGGAATACAATTACTCCTTTAACTTTAAGCATGTCATCGCTACGTCCAGTAATTCTACTCATACGTACTGTTGTTCTTCCACATTCACATTTATCATAGTTTAATGAAGTTAAATCTTTTGTTCTGTATCTTATTACAGGCATTCCTGTTTTTGTAAGTGAAGTGAATACTATTTCTCCTTCTTCACCCTCAGGTAGTGCTTCTAATGTTTCAGGATCAATTATTTCTGGGTAAAAATGATCTTCTGCGATGTGCATTCCATCTTTAATATGACATTCTGTTGACACTCCAGGGCCTATTACTTCTGTTAAACCGTAAATGTTTTGTGCGGATATGCCGAACTTATTCTCTAGTTTTTGTCTGATTTCTTCAGTCCACATTTCTGCCCCATATACTCCTCCCCGTAGTGGAATTGTTTTTGGGTCTATGCCTTCTTTTTCGAAGGATTCTGCTAAGTATAGTGCATATGATGGTGTGCAACAGAGGAAATCTGCAGGGAAATCTCTGAGGAAGTTCATTTGTTTTTGGGTGTTTCCTGAGGACATTGGTACTGCTAGTGCTCCTATTTTTTGTGCTCCGTATTGTGCTCCGTGTCCTCCAGTGAATAATCCGAATCCATATGCTACATTTACTACATCATTTTTATGTACTCCTACACTTGCTAGTCCACGTGCCACACATTCTCCCCAGATTTCTATGTCTTTTTGGGTGTATGCTGCTACTGTTGGAATTCCTGTTGTTCCACTTGTTGAATGTACTTCTACCCAGTCTTCTTTTGGTGCTGCTTGTAAGTCGAATGGGTATGTTTTTCTTAGGTCATCTTTTGTTATGAATGGTAGTTTTTGTATGTCTTCTAGTGTTTTTATGTTTTCTGGTTTTACTCCTGCTTCATCGTATAGTTTTTTGTAGAATTCCACGTTTTCGTATGCATATTTTACTACTTTCTGTAATCTTCTTAATTGTAGTTCTTTTAGGTCTTCTCTGCTCATGCATTCTCTTTCTGGGTTAAAAATGTATACGTCTTCTTCTTTAAATTTGGACATGATTTTTTTCCTCATTCTATGGTTATTAATTGAATATTTAAGTTTTTGTTTTGGATATCATCTTCGTTTAATTCTATTATACATGCGTGTCCTGTTGATGCGTCTCCTGGATTTATTATTGTGGTGTTTCCTATTTTATCTTGGCCTATTGATTCGTGTACGTGTCCGCATAGGTTTAGTGTTGGTTGTGTTTCTTCTATTATTTGTCTTATTCCACTGCTTCCTACGTGTGCTCCTGATTCTATTTTGTCTGCGTTTGTGTTTAGTGGTGGTGCGTGTGTTACTAGTATTGTGAAAGAATCTGATGATAATTCTTCGGAGTATTTATTTAATTCATTGTATAATATTTCATCAGAGAATTCGTTTGTTGTGTCGAATGGTGTTGGGTTTGAGCCACCAAATCCTACTAGTTTTATATTGTTTATGTTTGAGACATTGTCATGTATATTTATTGCTTTTGATTTGTCAAGTAATTCTGGTGAATTCTTTGGATCACAGTTACCAAATAATGCATGAACATTAGCATAGTCTGTAAGTTTATCCAAAGTGTCTACGAAGAGTTCTTCTGGACCAAACTCTGTTACATCACCAGTAACTATTATTTCATCTACAGAATTTTCATCTAAGTAATCATATATTTTTTTAGGATTACTATGAATATCAGTAATCATCAAAATTTTCATTTTAAAAATAACTCCATCTAATTAAATATCAATAAACTATGTTATATTTTTTAATATTAATAGACTTTACGGAAAAAAATGTATTATTTTAAAAAAAATAAGAAAAAAATAGAAAAAATAAAAAAAGAATGAAATTTTAATTCATATTTCTGATAATTGTTCAGCATAAAAAGGAGCCATCTCCTTTAATGCTTTTTGAATATTATCATTTTCGCCGAATACAAAAACGGACAAATCATTATCATCAAATTCTATGATAACATTTTCGTATTCACATATTTCTATGAACCGTTCCTCATGAATAGGTTGTTTGAAGTTAAATCTTACAAAATCAAAATTTGCTGGCATACCAGGTATAAATTTTGATTGAATCTTAGATTGCTTGAAAACTTCTTTACCTTTAGAAGCATCTAATAACTTTTGTTCCCACTCAGCAACAAAATCTTCTCCTTCCATACCTGCCATACCCATTAAAGTTGTTTCAGCATTATTGAGTAATGAATCGATATTGGGTAATTCCTTGGCACGATCAGGTTCTGTAGGATCTTGAAGATAAAAGCTAGTTAATGATCGGGCATATTGAAGATTTTTAATTACTCCACTGGGAACATCATATTTTTTATTCAAAATTTTTAATAAATGATCAAGAACAACCCATCTCTGTTCTAACGGGTCTTGTAATTCTTGACTAGCCATTGAGATGACCTTCTAATATTTTTCTAATGTTAAAGTTGTAAATTTTACCGTCTAATGTTTCATCAATTTCTTTATCTATTTCATCCATAGAGTTATAGTCATCTAGGAATAATATTTGGTAACTTGTTGTATCTTTAACTTTTAATACGGCTATTTTATCAGTTTCGGAAACTTCTCTGTTTAACATGGTTGCTTTGTATTCAACAAATTTTTCATAATCTTCTGGTAGGTCTTTTTGAGTAAATACTCCAATTAATTCTACAATAAATTTCTGCATAAAAAAAATCTCCTAAGAGTTATATTAATATTAATTTATATTTTATTTGTTTCTTTAATTTTAATTTTATTTTCTTATATTATATTTATATTCTATAATAGTTAATATTATGGATTATCCAAACTTTTATAACAATAGTTATATTTTTATAGAAGCCAAAAGAATATAATAATAGAACCCAAAAAAAAATAATAATACAAAAAATAAAAGGAAACAAAATGAAAAATCGCACAAATCTATTAACAAATGCAATAATATGGTTTGGAGTAGCAATATCAGTATCAGAAATAGAAGCAGGAATAGGAATAGGAAACGCATCCACAATAAGTTCATCATGGCTACCACTAATACTAGGACACATACTAGGAGGAATACTACTCTTCCTAGTAGGATACATCGGAGCATCATTACGAACAAATGCAATGGAAATGACAACAAAAACCTTCAGCAAATACGGAGCAAAATTTTTCGCAACACTAAACGTACTACAACTAGTAGCATGGGTCGCAGTACTAAACGCACAAGGAGCAACCGCAATAACCAGCCTAAATCTTCCAATATCATTCCCAACAATATGCATAATCCTAGCAATACTAATAGCAATATACGTATATATAGGCCTCCAACGCATATCCAAAATCACAACAGTAGTCATGATAATACTCACAATATTACTAGCAGCACTATCAATAAAATTATTAAACATAAACCCAACAAGCATATTACCAATAACACAACCGATAAACAACAACCCCCTAAGCTTCTGGAATATCTTTGAAATATCAATAGCCATGCCAATATCCTGGCTACCCGTAATATCAGACTACACCAAAGATGCTGAAAAACCACTTAAAGCAACATTAATATCAGCACTAGCATATACAATAGCAAGCATATGGATGTACTTTATAGGAATAGAAATTGCAAATATTGGACCAACAGTTACCATCGCACAAGCAATCCTACTAGCAAACCTGGGAATATCAGGAATAATAATCATAGTAATTTCCACAGTCACCACAAACTTCATGGCAGCAAATTCAGCAGGAGAATCTGCAAAAGTCATATATAATAAACTTAATCCCAAAATAGTAGGTATAATTGTTAGTGCAATAAGTGCCATACTCGCAATATCAGGTATAATGAATTACTATATTAATTTCTTATACCTTATATCATCAGTATTTGCACCAATGGCAGCAGTTCTATTAATTTCATATTACTGTACAAAACAAGAAAATAAAACAAATAATTGGTATTGGAACATGTTTGCATGGTTTGCCGGATTTATAACATATACACTAACAGGATATGTTGATTCAATAGTTCTAGGCCCTACATTACTAGCAATTATTGTATCAGGAGCATTAACTTATCTTGGAATACTAATTAAAAAACAGATAAAACCAGGCAGAGTACCCTAAAAATAATACAACACCTATAAGAAGATTCGTTTAAATGAATGAATCTCTTCTTATAGAATTAATACCAATTACTTTTACTCTTTTTTTAAATAAATAACATCTTTAACTATAAAACTATAACTCATGAAAAATTCTTTTAAAAACAGTAATTTTCTAATAATGAAAATGGGGTGGTTAAGGAATATAACTAGTTAAAGTTATATTATAGGAACACTTAATTTATTCTGCTGCTTCTTTAGGTGTGTTCATTTTTTCAACTAATTCAGTAGGATCAACTACTTGTTTGTCAAGTGTTAATTCTTCTGGTGATAAGCCCATTGCTAATCCGTATAATTGAGCTAAGTGTAATACAGGAATTGCAAAGTTTGTTCCGTATTGTTCGTTAACTTCAGTTTGTCCTACATCGAATTGCATGTGACAGAATGGACATACATCTACGATAGCATCTACGTTAGCTGCTGACATGTTGTCTAATTTTTCTTTGGTGAAACTGGTTGTTACAGCTTTGTCTCTTGCTCTTAAACCTCCACCTGCTCCACAACACATCATTTTGTCTGCGTATGGTACTGATTTAGCTCCAGTAACTTCTACAAGTTCATCTAAGATTTTTGGATTTTTAGGGTTGTCTATTTGTAATTCATCACTTGGTTTTAAGAAGTGGCATCCGTAGTGTACTGCAACATTTAAGTTTAAGTCTTTTTCCATTACTTCTGCAAGTTTTTCTAGACCTACATCGTTGTATAATACTTCTGCGAAGTGTCTTACACCGGTTGAACCTTTGAATTCACGGTTTACTTCTGAGAGTGATGCGTTTACTTTACCTTTTAGGTCTGCATCTTCTTTTAATAAGTCGTTAGCTTCGTGGAGTGAACCGAAACATCCGTTACATTCGGTTAATATTTCTGCTCCCATATCTTCTGCAATTGTTATGTTTCTTGCTGCGATTGTTGCCCAGGTTTCTTTATCAAAAGAACCGAATACACCTGGTGCAGGACAACAGGAAGCTCCTTCCATATCTGCTAATTCTACACCTAATTTGTCCATCATTACTCTGGTTGATTTTTCAATTCCAGGGTATCTGTTGTTCATAATACATCCTAAGAAATAAGCATATGCCATATTAATATCCTCCTATTAAATCTTCAAAATTATTCTTTTAATTCACCGGAAGCCCAGTCATATCCAATTAATTCATCAAATGCTGTTGCTTTGATTAAAGTTTGTACTTCTTCTAATGCTGCTGCATCTGCATGAGTTGTTGGTGGTACTTCTGATAATCCAATTTCTTTTCTTAAAGCTTTTGTTGCATCGTTGATAGGTACTGCATGACCTGTTTTTGCTACAAATGATCCAGTCATTTTGTGTGCTTTTGCCATGTAACCTTCGTGTGCTGCTACATTTCTGATTGCTTTAACAATTTCTACGATTTTTATGTCACGAGGACATCTTTCTTGACATTCATAACAGGTTGTACACATCCAAAGTGCATCATCTGAGATAACATCTTCTTTCATTCCCATTAATGCTTTTCTTACTAATCTTCTGATCATGTAAGGGGTTCTTCTACCTGAAGGACATGCTCCTGAACATGTACCACATTGGTAACAGATTGCTAAACTGTCTGATCCGTTTGCCATGATTTCTTCTTTGAATGTTGGATCAATATCTTTTTCAGTAATTAAGTATTCACTATCATTTAATAAAGACATATTTTCACTCCATTGATAAATACATAATATAAATTAATTTTTTTTATAATCCAATATTGATGGATTATGATTGATGCACCTAATTCACCAATCATTTTTAGATAAATGTTTAATAGTTAACTTGTAGAAATTTACTCTTAATTATAAACTTCTATTATTAAATTTATTTGTATAGTATTTAAAGGTATCAAAAAAAGAGAAGTGTGTTACCCTAAAGGTAACACCATTGTGGGAGTAAAAAAAAATATATCATAACACTTCGAAACCAATCAGTTTAATCTTGTTTGAAAATAAACCAGGCTTATTATCAATATCTTCAGACAACTTAGTAGTTATATACTTCTTATTATCATCAGGAAAAACAGTGGCAATCCTTAAATCATCATCATCCATCAAAACACTAGCCAAGAAATTAGCACCACCAGAAATTCCAATACCCAACCCAAACTCCTTAGCAATAAGTTTAGCCATATTAATAGCATCACAATCATCAATCAAAACAATATCATCAATCAAATCCTCATCCACTATGCCCGGTATGAAATCATCACCAATTCCTTCAATCATATGACTGCCCTCTTCCATACCCATTTTAAGAATAGATAACGTGGAAGGCTCCAAGGCAAAAACTTTTGAACTTGGATTGTTTTCTTTCAATCTTTTTCCAACACCCATCAAAGTTCCACCAGTCCCAATACCAGAAACAAAAGCATTCACTCCAGGTAACTCATCTATGATTTCTTGACCGGTAGTTTTATATTGTGCCTCAACATTTAATTCATTATCAAATTGTAGTGGCCTGTATGCTCCTGTTTCATTAGCAAAGTCTTCAGCCAATTCAAGTGCTCTTTTAAATCCGCCTTCTTCTTTAGAAACTAGGTGTACATGTGCACCATACATTTCAATCAATTTTCTTCTTTCTAATGACACCCAATCTGGCATGAAAATATGAACATCATGTCCAAAAAGTGCACCAATAGCACTGAACGCTATACCCGTATTTCCACTGGTTACTTCAACAATACTTTGACCTTCGCTTAAATTACCATTTTCACGTTCTTTCTGAATAATATACAATGCAATCCTATCTTTTATACTACCAGAATAATTATAAAATTCAAGCTTAGAATATATGCTGCTTATTTTTCCTTCATATTCATAGTCAATCTTAATCATTGGCGTATTACCAACTAGCTTATCAATATTCATAATAATCCAACTCAAACAATAAAAAAAAATATAATAATTCATATAAATATTTAAAGATACCACTCTTTTAGAAAAAGATGATATACACCTAAAAATAATACTTCTTTGATTAAATATTTAAAAAACATTAAACATTAACTTTTCTATAATGAGCAAAAATAAAGTTTAAATAAAACTAGTAATTAATTAATCTGAGTAATATTTCCTATTAATTGGAAAAACCACATAACATGTTTATTGAAAAATAGAGTATTAATACATCAATCTAAAAAAAAGGAAAAAAAATGAAAGAAAATTTTTAATTATTCTTCTACATCTGCACTTGATTGTGAAACACTTGGAGCAGAACTTCCAGCATTATTACTGCCAGAAGAACTACTACTAGCACTATTAATGCTTGCAACATTACTACTGCTATCACCATTATTGGAATGTTGTGTAGATGATGGAACTTTTACTTCACCCGCATCAATTACTGGTTTGTCATAATTATCAGGATTAGTTGTGTTAATATCATCACTAGTTGAAGGAATATCATCATTTTTATATTCAACAGTTATTGAATCAGGTACATCTTCAAGATCTTCATAATCTATTGTTATAGTACCATTTTCGTTGAAATGAACTATTTCAGGATCTAATCCTTCTTTTGACAGTATAACTATGAAATCTGCAAATGATATTTTTCCTGATAAGTACTCATTATACAATTGTATGTATAACCTGTAAAGGTATTTAGTGAATAATGGTATGCTATGACCATGTCCATTGTACCTGTTATATCGGTACCCACTAGATCTGTACCAGTTATACCTGTATCCATTGTATCTTGAATATTTATAGTATCTTGACTGTACATTCCATGTATTATATGAACTGTATCTGTATCCATTTATTCTTGCAGGCCTATCATCTGATGGATTGTCAGGTCTATCAATTGGTTTATTCTCTGGTATGATTTCAACCAATTTCCAAGTCCATACAAGTTGTGGTCTGTGAACATTAGTTATTACGAATCCACCGTCTTCTTCAGTAATTGTCTTAGTGTAACCATTTGGTGTTATTTCATCAACGGTATACTTGATTAATTTACCATTATCATATTTAGGTAAGTTATCAAATATTATATTCCAGTCATCATCTGGTGAAACCGTGATCTTTTTAACTTCTTTTCCATCAGCATATAAGACTAAAGTTACTGTATCAGGTCTTATTCCATCAATGTCTTCAAGGTCATCCCATTCAATTCTTACAGGAACATCTACTGTTTCTGGCCTGTGAATATTAGTTATTGTGAAATGGTTGCCATCAGCTGTAATTGTTCTGGTATAACCATCCGGTAATACTTCATCAACAGTGTACTTGATTAGTTTACCATCCTTATATTTAGGTAAGTTATCAAATATTGTGCTCCAGTTATCTTTTGTCACTACAACATCCTTGATTTGCTTACCATTTTCATATAAGATAACAGTAACTGTATCAGGTCGTATACCATCTTGATCATCAAGGTCATCCCATACTATATCAACTTTCACATCTATTGTTTCAGGTCTGTGAATATTAGTGATGTTTATTTCATTATCACCTATTTCTATGGTTCTTGTGTAACCATCAGGTAATATTTCATCGGCTGTGTAGTTGATTGGTGTTCCGTTTTCATATTTTGGTAAGTCTTCGAAGATAGTTTTCCAATCATCATCAGGAGTTATAGTCACATTCTTGATAGGTTCATCATCCTTATACAGGATAATGGTCACATTTTCTGGTCGGATACCATCTTGGTCATCTAGGTCGTCCCATTCAACGTTAACTTTCACATCAACAGTTTCTGGAGTGTGAACATTTGTTATTGTGTATCCATTAATTTTTGTAGTGTAATTTTTAATATTATCTAACTCTTTAATGGTATATACTATGTCCACGCCTTTCTTTGTTTTAGGTAGGTTTGTGAATGAGTATTCCCATAGGTCTATAGCTCTTAGTGTAACTGTCCTGTATTTTTCTCCGTTAGCTAATAACTGTATGGTGATGAGTTCAGGTCTTAGCTTATCTCTGTTGTTGTCATCATCCCAAACTTTTTTCACAGTTATGTTGATTTCTTCTGGTCTGTGTATGTTTGTGATTATTATTTCGTTGCCGTTTATTTCTATGGTTCTTGTGTAACCATTTGGTAATATTTCATCTGCAGTATAGTTGATTGGTGTTCCATTCTCATATATTG
Source organism: Methanosphaera sp. ISO3-F5 (assembly GCF_034480035.2). Taxonomy (NCBI): domain Archaea; kingdom Methanobacteriati; phylum Methanobacteriota; class Methanobacteria; order Methanobacteriales; family Methanobacteriaceae; genus Methanosphaera; species Methanosphaera sp. ISO3-F5. The sequence continues at coordinate 2,242,428 of NZ_CP118753.2, read as the reverse complement.
GTAAGTCTTCAAAGATTGTTCTCCAATCATCATCTGGTGAAATGCTTATATTCTTGATAGGTTCATCATTTTTATATAGTGTGATTGTCACATTTTCTGGTCTGATCTCATCTATATCATCTAGGTCATCCCATTCAACAATCACGATCACATCCATTGTTTCGGGTGTGTGTATATTGGTTATGGTATATCCATTGTATTGTACTTTGTATCCAGTTGGTATTCCTATTTCGTCTATTGTGTATTTTATAGGTTTTCCATTATAATTTTTGTCTAAGTCTTTGAATGTGTATTTCCAGCTATTGTTCTCGGATAGTGTTACTCTGTCAATTTCTTCACCGTTTCTTAGTAATGCTACGCGTATTCTGTCGGGTCTTATTCCGTCTTGGTTGTTGTTGTCTTTCCAGACTTTATTAATTGTTATGTTAATAGTTTCTGGAATGTGTACGTTTCGTATTATTACTTTGTTGTTTTCATTTGTTACTGTGGTTGTGTATTGTGGTACTGGTGTTTCTGTGATTGTGTAACTGATTTCTTCTCCGTTTTCATATTTTGGTAGGTTTTTGAATATGTGTGTCCAGTTGTTATTGTCGGATAATGTGATATTTTGTGTTGCTATTCCGTTCTTGTTTAGTTGTACTTGTATTGTTTCTGGTCTTATTCCGTCCTGGTTGTAATTAGCTATCCATTCTTTTACAACGTTTATTTCTATGGTTTCTGGTGTGTGTTTGTTGGTGATTGTGAAGCCATCGTATGTTGTTATGTATCCTGGAGTTAATCCTATTTCTGCGACTGTGTATACTATTTCTTTACCATCAAAGTTTTTGTTTAAGTTTGTGAATGTGTATTTCCAGCCATTTCTTTCGGATAATGTTCTGGATTCATATACTTCTCCATCACTTAGTAGGACTATTTGGATATTGTTTGGTCTTATTCCGTCACGGTTATTGTCATCTTCCCATACTTTGTTGATTGTTATGTTGATTGTTTCTGGGTTGTGTTTATTTACTATTGCATATTCATTTTTTGCAAGTGTTTTTAATTCACTGGTATAACCTGTTACTGGTGTTACTTCCTGAACGGTATAATTTACTTCTTCGTCGTTAACATATTTGAGCAGGTTATCAAATGAGTGTCTCCAATAGTTTGCTTGGCTTAGTGTTACTGGGTTTCCTTGTTTTTCTCCGTTTGCATATAATTGTACTTGTACTGATGTTGGTCTGAGTTTATCACTGTCGTGATTATCATCCCATTCTTTTATTACTTTTACGTGTGCATGTTCTGGATCGAATATGTTTGTTATTGTTATAGTATTTCCTGTTACGTTTATGGTGTTATAGTATTCTTCTGGTAGTATGACTTCTTTTACTACGTAAATTATTTCTTTTCCGTCAAAGTTTACTGGTAGGTTTGTGAATGTGTGTCTCCAATTTCCGTTAGAGGTAAGGGTGGTTGTTTCACCATATTTTTCTCCGTCTGCAAATAATTGTACTTGCACTGAGTCTGGTCTTAATTGATGTTCGTTGTCATGATCATCCCAAACTTTTATCACATTAACCTCTTTGACGAGGGGTACGTGTTTGTTTAGTATGGTGAATTCATTGTTAACTTCTGTTATTGTAGTGGTGTAATTATTTACTCTGATTTCTTGAACGGTATAATTGATTTTTCTTCCATTACTGTAAACGTCTAAGTTTTCAAATTCATGTCTCCATGAGTTTGCAGTGTTTAGTGTAACAGTATTTATAACTTCACCATCAGCTAATAGGTTTACAGTTACTTGGCTGGGTCTTATTCCATCCCTGTTATGATCATCATCCCATTCTTTCAGTACTTCTATGTCTTTTGTTTCTGGTATGTGTGTGTTTGTGATTGTTAGTCCCTTGTTTGTTACTGTGTATCCTTCTGGCATACTTGTTTCTATTATCCTATATGTTATTGGATTTCCGTTTTCGTTTACTGGTAAGTTTCTGAATGTGTAGGTCCAATGGTTGTCCCTGGTTAGTCTTATTGGGTTTTGGTATGGTGTTTCATCTTTTAGTAGTTGTACTGTTATGCTGGTAGGTCTTATTCCATCCTGGTTATTGTTGTCGTTCCAGTTTTTATTGACTGTTACATTTCTTGTTGCTGGAATATAAGTGTTTGTTATGATGTATTCATTGTTTATGTTTCGTATATTTGTAGTGTATCTGTTCACGTTTCTTTCACGTACTGTGTAATTTATTTTGTTTCCATTGTTGTATACTGGGAGGTTTCTGAATGTGTATCTCCAGTTAGTATTGTTTATTACTACTGTTTGTTTTAATGCATTGTTTGCATATAAATCTACGGTTATACTTTTTGGTCTTATTCCATCACGGTTGTTATCATCATTCCATTCTTTGAACACTTCTATATTCTTAGTTTCTGGGATGTGTGTGTTGGTTACAACATAATTGTTAATGGATGCTTTATATCCTGTTGGAGTATTTAATTCATTGATGGTGTAATTTATTTCCTGATAATTCTTATTGTATCGTGGCAAGTTTACATAATTATATGTCCAATTATTTCCTGCATATAATACTATGTTATCCCCATATCTTTCACCATCAGCTAATAATTGTATTGTAACGGTATTTGTTCGTAGACCGTCTTGATTGTTTGAATCGTTCCATACTTTTCTAGCTGTGAAGTTTACATCATATGTTTGTTCGGGTACACGATATTCTACAATTACACCATCTATGTGTATACCACCAGTTTCTGTTTTAATTACATATCCTACAAAGTATATACCATTGTTGTCATTGTTTTCTTTTGGCATGTTGTCAGGTGGATGTCCATCAATATCAGGATAGTATCTTTCATCAGTTAAAACATATTTCATATCTGGATTGTTTGTTTTTAGCATTTTCCAGAAAACTATACCTGAATTACCATAAACAATATTATTAGTAGTATAATTCTTATATCTTGCTTTGGTAAGTGTAGAACCATCTACATGGTACCATCCTGTACCGTTTGCACTGCTTGCGAATGTGTAGGTGTAGTATACTCCTTTGTTATAAAATCCTTCCAGATAAATTCTTGCTAATGGGAATGGTATTAGTTCAAAGTTCTCAGGTTCATTAGTAACCTGGACAAATTTTGTTTTATTAACTAATTGTACATGACCATACCTATCATATTCACCAGGGTGATGTATTTCCCCTACATCATTGTATAAATTCTGGAATTCATCACTGGTTAAGTTAATATAAACTGATTCCTGAGTATTGTTTAGTTTCTGTGCAACAATAGTTAATAGATCATATTTACCATTTTTCCTATCTAAAGGACGTGTTTTATACTTTTCAGCCAATACTGGATCAGTTAATTTCTGAGGATTTATTAGTAAATCAGCATATCCTGCATGGTTTCTGATATTGGTTATTACTGGCAATAATGTTTCATCATGACTTGCGTTATAAATTGTTTCTGCTCTTGCTGCTTCATCTGTTATTTGTTTAACTATTTTTTTCACTGATTCAGGTATTTGTTCTTTGTCATATGTTGATTGAGCATTATCAATTTCTATTTTTGCTTGTGCGAATGCATTTTCAAGTTTTGTTTTTGTACTTAATTCTATAGTACTTAATTCTTCACTTGGGCTTGCTGATTTAATATTTTTCTGTGTTTTATGGATTGACTTTTCCTGTTTATGGCTAATATTTGTTACTTCACTCTGTTTCGTTGTTTCTATGTTCTTTAACGAGTGTTCTTTTTGAATGTTTTGTTGTGTGTTTGTTTGTAGTGACTGGGTTTGTGTGCTAGTTTGTGTTGTTGTTACTGTTGTTGTGTCAGGAGTATCTTGTGCAATTTCTTCTGCAGAAACTACTGTTAATCCTATGAGAATTACTGTTATAAACAGAAATATTGCGCATTTATTCATAATTTTTCGCTCCCTGTATATTGAATTGTTTAATAATTAAAAACTTAATATTTATAATGAAATATATCAAATACTAAATTCTTAATTAATTAATTAGTAGTATCCTTTTATTTATATAATTTACTTAATGATTCTTATTTTTGAAATTATAAACTATAAAGAACCAATTTTACAAATAAATGAAAAAATGGAATTTATCAATAACTATGTTTAATGAGGAATAAAATAGAAAATCAATATTCACTTATTAGAAAAAAAATTAAACAATATTTATTTTATTAAATAAATACTTAAAAAGTAATACTTTATAATTATAATTAGAAAAAGAAAGTATTTAATAATATAAGAAATAAAAATACTATAAATAAGAAATAAAATCTAGTATATTGGAAGATTAAAACTATTTATACAAGAAAATATATTATAAATATTAACTAAAAAAAAGGATTATGCTAATTTTTCTGTAAAACAATAAAAAAAACTAATATAAAAAAAATGGAGCTCATAAAATGATAAAAATAAATTCACATGATGGTCCTGCAAGACTAGGAAAAATAGAAGATCAAACAACACCAATACTATATGATTACAAAGAAGTAAAAAAAATAGAAAATATTGCAACACCCTACAAGATACAGAAAGAAATAGCAGAAGAATATGTGGAACAAACAATAGACTTAGCAAAAAAAGAAACAAACAAAGACAAAATAGGCGTAATCCAAGGAGCACAATATACTGATCTAAGAGTAAACTGTGCACAAAAACTAGAAAAAGAAGGATATACAACATTAATGTTTGCAAATACAGATGAACTTCAAAGAAATCCCCAAGATTTACTGGAAATAATAATTGAAACAAGAGAAAATATAAAACCAACAACATCATTATACTTCCCCTTTGCAACAACACAAATAATACCTATTCTAACATACCTGGGAATTGACATATTTGATAACTCAAGGGCAATATATGAAGCAAAAAATAATCATCTAATGACTAACAACAACATTTACACAGAAGAATACAATATAACAGAAAACATACTAGAAGAAAACATGAAACAACTTGAATTCACAATAAAAGAAGTAAGAGAAAACATGAAAAACAAAACACTACGAAACCTAACAGAACAAAGAGCAACAACAAATCCAGAACTAATGACACTACACAGACTAATGGATAAAAACTATCAGAAATACCTTCTAAAATACACACAACTATACTAGAAAAAATAATAAACTCCAAAAAAATAACATTATACTATTTTTTTAAAGGAAAAAAAAGAATAATAAAAAATTTAAAATAAAAAGTTTAGTAATCGCCATCAGAAGATGCTATAATACGATTATAAGTACGACGAGCAGCTGAACCATCATACCCAATATAGACATTACATAGCGAATTATCATGTTTAGTACATATAACCCTATAAAAATTAGTAGACTTATCATGTACAAATTGAATATCTTTATACAAATCATGAGAAATATGATTACCTTTAATTAAATCTATTGTATCACTGTCTGTAAAATTCAATTCAAACCCTTCTATTGATTTTCATAAATTATTATATCACATCGAAAAAATTTTTTATTATATAATTAATACTTATCAATACAAGTATTTAAAAGCTACGAATTTATAAGTAATCTTTGAGTAATACCTCAGAAATATTTGATAAAGTAATCAAAGCCTCAGCTTCAACAAAATGCAAATCACCCGGAACAATCAAACAATGAAGAGGTCCACCAAAATCAAAATCAATAACCTCAGAAACAGTACCACCCTTAACTAGAGGCTTATCACTACCAGCCCTGGCAAGACCAACAACAATAGTATCATCAGTAAAAACTTTTTCCCCACGTTCACTTTCAACTTTAGACAAATAACGTAAAGCCTGATTAACAGTCATGAAACGATCCTTATGAGCCTGAATATCCAATAACACAAGAGTATGTAATCCCAGTTCCTTATTAGATTTAATCACATCATATGGAGAATGAGGGAAAAAATTTTCATCCGGAAACGGAACAGTAGTAGTTTTACCAAACTTATAAGCCTGAAGACCAGTTAAACCAGGAGCTGCAGAAAAAATACTGCTACCATGAATAATTCTAGTTTCAACACCTTTCTTAACAGCTTCAACATACAATTCAGTATGAGTAGTAGCCATCAGAGGATCACCAGCAACAACAAAAGCAATGTCCTTAGTTAAAGCTTCCTCAATAACCACATTACGATCTTCCACATCTTCACGTTTTAATGTTACGAAGGGTACATCAACCTTACTAATTAAATTATCAATATTACCCCCCATCAATTTAGCAGTATAAAACTCAGCATAAATACAGTCAACACTCTTCAAAGCATTGAATCCTTTAAAAGAAATATCATCTTCACTATATAATCCTAAACCTATAAAATATAACAAAAAATAACCTCCATAATAAAAAGTATGAATTAAATAGTATTAAAATTTAATGAAAAAAAAATAGAAGCATGAACTCATTACAAAAATCAGAAAAAACTACATAATAAATTCCAAATAAAAACACAAAATAAAACAAGTAAAGTAAATATTAAAGGCCGGCAACTTTCCGAAATTCCCATAAGCTTACCACCTATAGTACAAAACAGAACGTAGATAGACTTTATTACTGAGATCGAGACGAGATCAGATGTGACCCTATCGCTTTGGTCGCCGTACCAGATAAAATCGATAAATGTAAATACCCAGAAAAAAAACTAATAATAACCAAATACTGAATACACCTAACTAGAATAAAGAAAAAGCCAATAACACAATAATCTCATGCCAAACTATCAATCCATGCACAACAGAACAACACAATACAGTCATCCCATAACAAAATAATTGCCAATGCTTGAAATTATATTTAATATGAAATTTGTGAAAAATCGGGTGTTGGAAACCGCGGACTTAACAACTCGAAAAAATCTCGAAGCTTACATCCCAGCCCCATCAAACAAGTCTTCTACTCATACCCTAAAAAAGCTGCTTATTTTCACGGAATACCTCAGGCTTAGATGCTTTCAGCCTTTATTATCATAGTGCGTAGCTGCCCAGCAATGCCTTATCAGACAACTGGTAGACCAGAGACACCGACGGCTCGTTCCTCTCGTACTGGAACCACCTTCCGCTCAAGCAACAAAACACTTCTATTAGATAGCAACCAACCTGTCTCACGACGGTCTAAACCCAGCTCACGTTCCCCTTTAATGGGCGAACAGCCCCACCCTTGGGTGCTGCTGCACACCCAGGATGGAAAGAACCGACATCGAAGTAGCAAGCCGCAGGGTCGATATGGGCTCTTGCCTGCGACCACCCAGTTATCCCCGAGGTAGTTTTTCTGTCATCTCAAGCCCCCATCGACGAGGACATTGAGGTTCGTTAGGCCCGGCTTTCGCCTCTGAATTTCTTACTATTCGAAATACAGTCAGGCTGGCTTATGCCCTTACACTCTACAGTGGATCTCTGTCCCACTTGAACCAACCTTTGGGCGCGTTTGATACCTTTTCAAGCGCGTACCGCCCCAGCCGAACTGCCCATCTACCAATGTCCACAACCCATACTAGCTGTGTTAGAGACACAGTCACAAGAAAGTAGTGTCTCATGAACGACTCAACCACACCTGACGACATGGCATCGAAGTCTCCTACTTACGCTGCATACTTGCAACCAAGCCTCAATAGCAGACTGCAGTAAAACTCTACGGGGTCTTCGCTTCCCAATAGAAGTCTCTGGCTTGTGCACCAGAATAGCAGGTTCACTAGGTTCCAGCTAGGGACAGTGGAGATTTCGTTCTACCATTCATGCAGGCCGGTACTTGTCCGGCAAGGCATTTCGCTACCTTAAGAGGGTTATAGTTACCCCCGCCGTTTACTGGCGCTTCACCAGGTTGAACCCCAGCTTCACGTGCCAGCACTGGGCAGGTGTCGCCCCCAGTACACACCCTTACGGGCTAGCTGGGAGCTATGTTTTTATTAAACAGTCGAACCTCCCTAGTCACTGCGACCAGCTACTACACATAGCTGGCACTCCTTATCCCAAAGTTACGGAGCTAATTTGCCGAATTCCCTTAGCTGGTTTACCCTAACACGCCTAAGTCTACTAAACTAGGGGCACCTGTGTCGGATCTCGGTACGGATACACAACCAAAACAACCATTCTCTTTTCAAGGACTCCATGACTAAACCAACAACCACCCAAAAAAACAGGCAGCTCATCACAAATACACCAAGTTCTCACTATTACAGTTCTCCCTCAGCTTACAAAGCTTGAATAAGACGACAATCTTACAAGGCATATCACAAAGTGTCAAAAATGGTCACATAAACGTTACCGTATAAATTGTGCAGGACAGGAATATTAACCTGTATCCCTTTCGAATAACTGGACTTACCGTTACCCTTAGGACCGCCTAACCCTTGGCTGACGAACATTGCCAAGGAACCCTAGCCCCTCCGGCGATAAAGATTCACACTTTACTTTGCTGCTACTACTACCAGGATCCACATTCCTGCAAGATCCACTGGAACTCACACCCCAGCTTCAAATCCAACAGGACGCCTATCTACAAAATCACAGACAACAAATCTGTGTTCATTGGTATCGGTAGCCGACTTAACCCCTTCCATTTTAGATGCCAATAACCTCGATGGGTGATCTGTTACGAACTCGTTAAAGGATGGCTGCTTCTAAGCCCACCTCCCCACTGTCTAGGGCTATTGACTCCCTTAAACTAATCCGGCATTTAGGGACCTTAACCAAAGTCTGAGTTGTTTCTCTCTCGGGACACAGGCT
>NZ_CP118753.2:2041190-2228690 GCF_034480035.2 Methanosphaera sp. ISO3-F5 | reverse complement strand
AGTCTTGCTCCTTGTAGTACTGGTCTTGTTTCGTCACATATTACGTTGATGTTTTTGTTGTCTTCGTGTGCTGCTCTGATTACTCCTAGTGCTGTTCCATATCCTGCACATGCTAGTGCTCCTGCATTGCAGTGTGTTAGTATTGTGTCGTTTTTGTCTATTATTGTGTTTCCGTATTGTCCTATTTTTTTGTTTATTGTTATGTCGTCTTTTTCCATTTGTTTTGCTGTTTCTACTGCTGTTTTTCCGTTTTTTGTTTCGGTTAGTACTTTATCTACTGCCCAGAATAGGTTTACTGCTGTTGGTCTTGCTTGTTTTATTTCTGTTGCTGCTTTTTCGAGGTTTTCTTCTTTTATTTCTGCTAGTGCCATTGCGTATGCTGCTGTTACTCCGATTGCTGGTGCTCCTCGTACTATCATTGTTTTTATTGCGGTTATTGTATCTTGATATGTGTTGCATTCTACGTATTCTATTTTATGTGGTAGTTTTGTTTGGTCTAATAGGTGTAGTGTGTTGTTTTTCCAGTATAATGTTTCTATCATATGTTTTTGTTCTCCTTACATATTTTTATTATTTAATTTTGTAAAAAAAGGTGGATTGATGGGGTTTTGGTGGTTAATAGTGACTGTTTGGTACTAAGTTAAGGTTATGGTCTTCTGAGTGTTTTCCCGGTATTCCGAATGCGTCTGCTCTGCATTGTGTACAAGCTCGGAATACTGGAAGATATTCTTCTACTTGTTCACGTACTGTGCTTAATTGTCCACATCCGGGTTTTGGTATGTCTTTGAATTTGTTTAATGGTATTAATGGTAATACGTTCATTATTGAGGCGCCTTTGCTTCGTACTACTTTTGCTATTTCTACTATGTGTTCATCGTTTATTCCTGGTATTAGTACACTGTTTACTTTTACTATTATTCCTCTTTCGGATAGTAGTTCTATTCCTTTGAGCTGGTTTTCTAGTAGTATTTTAAATCCTTCTTTACCATGGTATATTTTTCCATGATATTCTATGTCATCATATATTTGTGTTCCTATATCCAGGTCTACTGCATTTATGGTGATTGTTACTGTTTTTACTCCAACTTCACTTATTTTATCTGCATAGTCTGGTACTAGTAATCCGTTTGTGCTCATGCATAGTATGAGATCTGGGAATTTTTTGTTTACTTGTTCGAATAGTTTTAGTGTATCTGGGTTTTCTAGTGAGTCTCCGGGACCTGCTACTCCCACGACACTTATTGGCATTTTTTCTATTGTGTCTTGGATGTGTTCTAGTGCTTCGTCGATTGTCATGATACATGAGGCTACTCCTGGCCTGTTTTCTGTATCGTTTATTTTTCTTGTGCAGAATCCGCATTGTATGTTACATTTTGGTGCTATGGGAATATGTATTCTTCCTACTTTATCATGTATTTTTTCATTAAAGCATGGGTGTGCTTGTGTTACATGTGCGAAATGTTTCATATCATGTTTTGGCATGAATTGGGACCCCCTATTTTTTGGGTTAGAATTTTTTTTTATTGTTTTCTAACTTCTTCTATTACTTCATTAAATTTCTTATTCCATTTTTCGTCTATTATTTCATCACTACTCATGATACATACCATGTTGCCTTGGCTTGCGTTTTTTGTCATTCTGAATCCTTCGGGCATTACTCTGAAGAGTGCATCGTAGACTTTTCTTTTTAGTTCTCTTGATGGATCCAGTATTATTAGGTTATCTGGGTTTATTGTAGGGTTTGTTATTTCTATTTTGTATCTGTCTGGTTGTGCTACGTTTACTCTTCCTTCTTCTTTCCATAGTACTCTGAGTAGGTCTGGTAGGTAGTTTTCGTTTTCTACTGTGATTTTTAGGATTCCGTTTTCTATTTTGTGTTTTGCCATGTCGTTTAGGTAGATTGGTTGGGATGCTTTTTCTAGTTTTACTACTCCTATGAATAGTGCTTCTCTTGGGTCTATGAATATTTTTATTGCGCTGATTGCTCTTGCTAGTTTTAGGTCTTGAAGTGTGTGTCTTAGTAGTGTATCATATACTTGTGCTCCTACTTCATCATAACACTCTACGTACATAATTTTTCCTCCAAGAGTTGTTTTTAGAATCGTTTACTGTCATCTATATCTGTATCTTTTAGACCAGATACGAGCATAGCTGCTCCTACTGAACCAATGAATTGTGAGTATTCTGGTACTATTACATCTATTCCTCCTAGTATGTCTTGGACTGCATCTACTAGTCCTCCTATGAGTGATGTTCCTCCTACCTGGATTAATGGTTCTCTTACGTCTATTTCTTGTAGTTGTTGTTCATATACTTGTTCTGCTACTGAGTGACATGCTGCACTTGCTGCATCTGCTTTGGATGCTCCTCCTGCTAGTGTTGTTACCAGGTCTTGTATACCGAATACTATACAGTAACTGTTTAGTATTGCGTTCCGGTAGTTTCCTTGTTGTGCTAGTGGTCCTAGTTCTGTGATGTCTACTCCTAGTCTTCCACTGGTCATGTCTAGGAATCTTCCTGATGCTCCTGCACAGATTCCTCCCATTGTGAAGTTGTCTGGTATTCCATTATTTACTGTGATTACTTTGTTGTCCATTCCACCAATGTCGAGTACTGTGGCTTCACCTTTTTGTGCGCCTGCAAGGTATACTGCTCCTTTACTGTTTACGGATATTTCTTCTTGTATTAGTTTTGCTCCCATTGCTTTTCCTATTGTGATTCTTCCGTAACCTGTGGTTCCTATTGCTTCTATATCGTCTAGTTTATATCCTGTTCCTTCGAGTGCTTGTTCTATTCCATCGTTGGCACATCCGATTATGTCTCCTGTTGGTACCCATCCTGTACCTATTACTTCGTTGTTTTCCATGAGTGCTACTTTGGTTGTTGTGGATCCACTGTCTATTCCTAGTGTTAGTCCTTCTTGTTTTTCTCTTGCTAGGATGCTTTTTCTTGCTACTACTGTTGTTAGTGCTTCCATACGTATGAATAGTTCTGATGCTTTTGTTTTTTCTGTGAAGGAGTATGTTACTACTGGTAGGTCTGTGTTGTTTTGTATTAGTCTACGTACTTCGTTTCTTGCTATTGCTGCTTCTGCACATCTGAAACATGTACATATGAATACTGCGTCTGCCTCATTTTTTCCTTCTACTAGGCTCATTGCTCTTGCAATCATTAGTTTTAGGCTTGAACTTGCACAGCTGAGTCCGAATTTTTCGTATGCTTCGTCTATGTCATCCAGGTTTACGTCCGGCATTACCATTTGTGCACCGAATGTTTCTGCTGCTTTTTCTATTTCTTTTTGAACTCCACTGTATTCTGTTCCACAGGACAGTTGTGCTATTTTAATTGTCATCTGTATCAGCTCCGTCTTTATCTAGGTTGTCTAGGAATGTGTTGATTTTATATACCATTTCTATTGTGTCGTCCCTGCTTGTTGGGTAGTCAAGTTCCAGTACTGGTATGTCTCTGTGTCTTAGTGAGAATACTGTTAGTTCAGATGATCTTGCACATCCTACACATCCGAACCCGTATGGTGCTTCATTCATGATTATTGCTGCTTCGGCTTCTTCTATGATTGGCCCGAATAATGACATTCTTCCCCTTACTCCTGATGGAACTTCTATTGCTGCATATTTTAGTCCATTTATTGGGTCTTCTTCTGTCATGTTGAATGGTGGTGCATCTAAGTCGGGTGATGTGACCTTTTGTTTCATCTGATTTTGAACAACCAGTGGTTCATGTCCACTTCTTACTATCATATCTGCTAATATCATAGAGTTTGGTGGAAATATTGCTACTTTCATAATATAACCTCTTAGTTTGTATTAACTTCTTTTATTATTTGTTTTAATTCTTTAGGGGGAACTTTATTCACATTTCTTTTTAGGTCTATGTTTAAGTTATCCTCATTATATATTCCATTCCTGTTTTCAAGGTTTTCTAGAAATTCATTTATTCTTTGTATCATACTTATTATTTCTTCCCTACTTGTTGGGTATGGTACTATTAGTATTGGAATGTTTTTCTTTTTTAGTTCGGATATTACTATTTTTTGAAGGTTTCCGCATGATATGCAACCGAATAGTATTAATTCGTTCAGGTGGTTGTACATATGCTTATATCTTCTTGGTGGTTGTCCCATGATTATTGCTGCTTCTGATTCTGTGATTATTTTATCAAATAATGAAAGTCTTCCTCTAACTCCTGAAGGTGCTTCATTAGTTGTGTACTTGTTTCCTGTTAATGTATCATCTGATGTTATTGTAAAGGGTGGAAGATTTTCGTCAAAATCTCTTTCATCATATGGGTCTTTGTCGCGTAATGTTTCTTCACTAATGTTGGTTGATGATAAATATTCATGACCGTTCTTTGTTACTAAGTGAACAATAATCATGGCAGCATCTGGTAATACTGCTATTTTCATATTTATCCCCTTTTTTTATTCTTTGTTGTTTTCTATTTCATCCACTATATTCATGAATTCATCTACTGGAATCTTTTTTGGAGGTTCTAAGTCCACATGTTTTGGATGTTCTAATGCGTAACTTACCTCTGATAGTAGTTTGTATTCTGATTCTATTTGATGAAATCCTTCTCGAGCTCCTCCCCTTTTTGCTCTGCATCTTCTAGGGTCTCCTGGTGGAAATCCTCTGAATTTGATGAATATGTGTGTTGGATCAAGTTCTCTTGCTTTTTCTACTGCTGTCATCACATCTTCTGAGTAACCGTTTAGGTTTGCACCATAACATGTTAATCGTATGTTTATTGGTAGTTCTAGTAAGTGTAGGAAGTTTAGTAATTCTTTTGAACTTACTGCACATCCTGGACCCAATATTATCATACGTGTTATTTTATCTTTTTGATCAGAGTCTCTGTATGTTCCATCACCCATAGGAATATGACAGAATTCTGTATCAATATCTTTATCGTTCTTTGACATATACTGTGTCTCCTTCTTTGAATGCTTCAAGGTTTTCAAATCCACTCACTACTCGTCCAATAATGTTTGTACTTTTAAAGGATTCACCTGTTGGACCAAATTCGTTGTTATCCTCAAATCTGATACCCAGGTTTCCAACATTTTTACATGCTGTGTTACTTACACAGATTTCCCAGGCACATACTTGAGTTTCTGGTATTTTTTCGGGAATTATTCCTTTTGCTTCTTTCTTGTTGGCATCAAACATTAAGATTTTCATCGGTTTTATAGCCATGTTTACTCTTAAATGTCCTACGTCACCATTTAATAGACCAGTAATTTTTCTGAAGTACCATACGGATCTTGGACTTTCTTGGTCGTATAATTCTATTTCTACAAAGTCTTGTGGTGGTACTCCCAGTGTTTTTATTTTTCGTTCTCTGTCAACATCTACTGTGTAGTTTGGTTCTTGGGCAACTATTACTGCATCATCATCGGTTATGCCATCACGTTCATGTTCTATGCCTAGTTTATCAAGGTATTCGTCGGCTTCTTTTTGTGTTAATGATACTGTGGATATTTTTTCTGGAACTGTTTTTACTGTGATTTTCTCGTTTTCATTGGCTGTGTCTAGTATTTGTATTCCTTTTGTAACATATCCTATGATGTTATGTGTTGGTACTGCTACTCTATCTTCCCGGTAGATGTATACTCTTCCCACACCATTTCCCTGATTTCTTAGTGTTACTGCTCCTCTTTTTCTTTTTTCGATTATTTCAGAGTCTTTTTCTAGTCCTTTAAGTGCATAGTTTCCTATGAATGTTTCTGATTCATAGTCTACTTTGAATGTTCCGTCATTTATGATTTTCAGGAAGTGTTCAAAGGACATTGGGGCTTCAGGGTTTGCTTCTACTTGCATGTATGTGAATAGTTCATTGCCTTCTTTTAGTTTGGTTGAGAAGTCTGTTACTGATGCACTGTTTATGATACTTTTTCTTTCAATTATTGGTTGAATGTCTGTTACTGTATCAGTGTTTTTTAGTTTTGCAATTGTTCGTTTTCCACCAACAATTGTTGCCAGGATTCCACTATTATGATCAGGTACACCATATACTGCCCTGTGTTTAGATTTTGAGAATAGTATGTGTGTAGCTTCGTTTGAGAAACTAGATAAGCTGACTATTACATCCCATCTATTATAAAGATGTTCCTCATTTGATGGTTCTAGGTTTGATACTATTGAACCTATAGCTACTTCATTTGATGTTGTCCATCGGATTGCTGTGCCTATAAACTTTTGATAATTATTCTTCCAGAAATTAGTTAAGATTTCTGCATCTTCTACTAATTCAATAATTATGCTTCCATTAGTTGTCACGATTTTATACTTGTTTACATGACTTTCTAATTCTTGCTTACCTTCTATTAAGGCTATTGCTGACCCTTCTATGTAGGGTGCATTTGTAAGTTTAATAGCATCTTCAACTGTTGAACCAGCATCTACTTCTATTTCAACATCATTGACTTTAACTTGCATTTTTTCGCCTCAATAAAGAATTACTTTAATTGTAATTGTATGGGTAATTCTTATTTTTTTTAGAAATTATTATGAAGTATTTCTATAAGTTTTATTTATGGTGTTTCTAATATTAATAACTTCTAAATTAATCTTATCTTATAATAATATGATGTGAAAAAAAATAGTATATTAAATGGGTGGAGAGTGTTTAACATTATCTTATTTAGACATCTTCTGAAAATCCCATGATTATTTCTTTTGTGAAATCAAAGACTGTTTTTGTAGTGTTATTGTATTTCATTTTTAGTTGGTGATTGTTTGTTACTTTTCCTATTGTGTTTGCATTGATATGTTCATTTTCAAGTAATGTTATTAATTCATCTGTGCTTTCCTCTGGTGCTGTGAGTACAAATGCACTTCCAGGGTACATCCTGAACCATCGAGTCCAGTCCATATCATCAGGTTTTGGTATTGCTTCAAGTTCAATTGTTGCCCCCATGTTTGATGCTTCCAGCAACATTCCTAATGTTCCCACAATTCCTGGATTACTTATGTCTTTACATGCATTCACTAAGTGTTTTTGTGCGATTGTGTTCATAACTTTTATCTGGTCTTGAACATATTTTGGTGATTTGTCACTGGTTGTATCCCAGTTTATCTCTGTTCCAGGGTATACGCTTCCATCCAAGTCTATTGCAACTATGACGTTATCATCCTTTTTTGCTCCACAACTTGGAAGTACATCTTCTTTTCCCACTATTCCACTTATTGCTACATCCAGTGCCTCGTAGGGTGTGTCTGGGTGAGTGTGTCCTCCGACCATTGGTACTCCGAATTTTTTTACACCTTCATTGATTCCGTCCATGATTTGTTCTGTTATTTCTGGATTAGATGATGAGAGCACGTTAGTCATTCCCATAGGTATTCCACCCATAGCTGCTATGTCGTTTACGTTGACTAGTACTGAACAGTAACCTGACCACCATGGATTAATATCCATTAATGAGCCCCATATTCCATCTGTTGCCATTAGCATCAGCATGTTGTTTCCTATGTCTATTGCTGCTGCATCATCCCCAAATGCCAGGTGTACTTTTCCCGAAATATTATATGTGTTTTTTAGTTTTTCTCGTACATCTGCTATAGAATGTTTACGGGTAACTCCTTTAAATGTTCTTATTGATTCTATTATTTCATTAAAATCCAAGATTATTCCCTCTGTCTAAAAATATTAGTATCTTTCTTTATTAGTTATTTTTTGCTTTTATTAAATTAAAAGGTTTTCACTCATAACATTGTGTTATGATAATTGTTTATCCACGAACTTGTATGTTATTTTTTCATCTTTGATCGTGTTTACTATTTCTTCCTTAAATGATTCTATGCTTGTGATTTGTATCTCTTCTTTTTTGTTAAATACTTTTTCATAGATAATTTTTCCAATTATATCATCGTATCCCGGCTGTACTTGTATTATCAGTGAGTTTTCGTGTTTGAATCCTTCAAGTACTACTTTGTCCAGGTCTCCATCGGTTATTCCAATTATTGGGGTGTTGAACCTGTATAGTATGTCTGATGATAATAATGTTGTATCATCTCCTACAGATACTAGTATGTCCGTGTTCCGGTACTTGTAGATGTCTTCTGCAGCATGGTTTAAGAAGCATGCTGTTAATTGTTTGTTCTGTTTGTGTTGCATTATTCTTGGTTTTATATTACCTGATTTTCTTAGAAGTCCTGTTTTTATTATAGCAGTTGATAAGTCTATTTTTCCTAGTTTTTCTAGTCCATGTTGTTTAATTTTTCCCCCTATCATTTCGGTGATTTGATTGTTTTGTGCTATTATGGTTAATTCGTTACTTGTTGCTTTACCTATTATTATACCGTTTAGCATAATGTTTTCATCAGGTGATACTCCTGCTACTTTACGTTGTATTTGACCATTTTTTTCATTTAGTCCAGTGAGTTTTTCTACTTTTCTTGTTGCTTGCTTGTAATCTATGATTTTTAGTTTTAATTTTTGATTTAATTTGTTGATAAGTTCATTGTTATCGTATTCATTCCATTGTATGATTACTCCATCTTCTTCGCCGGGCCGTTCAATTTGTATAAGATTAACCTTTTCTTTAACATTTCCCAGTACCTTGTATCCGAATGTGTGGCCAGTTATGCTTGATTTTCCATAATTTAATAGGAAGAGTATGTCATTATCTTTTGCTAAGAGTTGTATTGATTGACTTGGTAACAGTTTCTGGGTTATGTTTATTTCATCTTCTAAATGTGCATCGATTACTGCGGTACGTCCCATTGTACCTCCAAGTCTTGAGGTTACTGTCCCGTATTCTTTTAGTATGTTAATTATTTTCTTTGCATAGCCTGTGTCTATTATTCCAGGTCCATGTACTATTACGCCAATATTCATGTAGATCCCCTTTTCTTTAGTGATTGCTATGTGCTTTCATTCTTTTTCTTATGATGGGTGAGCCACAGATGTCACATTCTTCTAGTTTTGTATCAGCGGGGTATTCTTGTCTGCATCCTTTACATATTTTCTTCCATTTTATTGTATTTTTTATTCCTGCTGTTCTGACACTTTTAAATTTAATGTTTAATAGTTTCAGTGCATTTTGCATGGAATAATCATCTGTAACTGTTATTACATTATTTCCATCCCGTTTATATTTTAATGCTAATGCTATGATATCTTTATCAGTATCTGATAACCTCATCAGATCTCCACTTGATAATAGGACTTCCATTATTTCTTCATCTTTACTGTAATCTACATCTTCTATTATGACCCGTTTTTCATTGATTAAGTTGTTTAGTAACATTTCAGTGTTAATATCTTTTATTTCGTTTATCGTTGAAGATGTCATGATGTTTTGATAATCTTCTGAGTAGAAACCATTTATTAATCCTGATGCATCCAATACATATACTTTCATACACTACCTCCTTAGTCATTTACATATATTATATTTATGTCCACATTGATAATAAATAATAAATTTATTAAAAACTAAAATAGTATAATAGTGATTAATATGCGTTTAATAGATGATATAATAAATAAGGAAGTATTAGATACTCAAGCTAATATACTTGGTAAAGTAAAAGATATTGAAATAGATGCTTCTACTAAAAAAATTGAATCAATAATAATCATAAAAGAAGAGAAAACAGATGGTTTATTTAACCGTGGAAATAAAACTTCTGAAGAAATAATACCTTTCGAAGAAGTAGGTAGTGTAGGTGACAAAATCATATTAAAAGAATCATTAAACGAGATATTAAACATGTATTAAAATATGAGGGGACTGAATAATGGTAGATTATAAAGAAAAATTATTAGAATTATTAAAAGAAAATGATGTAATAAAATTTGGTGACTTTACATTATCATCCGGAAAAAAAAGCAGTTACTATGTGGACATGAAAAAAGCAATAACAATGCCTGAAATATTAGACAGTGTAGCACACCTAATTACCGAAAAAATAGAAGGTACTGACATTGATAAAGTAGCAGGACCTGCATTAGGAGCTGTTCCAATAGCAACTGCAACTTCTCTTATTTCCAAAAAACCAATGCTTATGATAAGAAAAGAGAAAAAATCATATGGAACAAGCAAACAGATAGAAGGGGAATTGTTGGAAAATGATAATGTTGTTATTGTAGAAGATGTTACAACAACAGGTGGATCATTACTAAAAGCAATTAAGGTAATCAGAGAAAACAAAGGAAATATCACAGAAGCATTTGTAATCGTTGACCGAGAAGAAGGAGCAAAAGAAACTTTTGAAGAAAATGGTATTAAATTCACTCCATTATTAACAATATCAGAGTTTAAAGAATATTTAAATAATTAGATTGGAAAAAGTAATAATAAATAAAGGAAGAAATATAGTATATATAATATAGTATAATGGAGATAATAAATTGAACGCTAAAGATATTCTAGGAAAAAAAATTATTGACAAACAAGCAAGAGACCTTGCAAAACTTGCAGAAATAAACTTAAACACTAAAACATTAGAAGTAACCAACATATTTGGATCAGTAGGAAATCCACTCAGTAAAAAATATTATGACATACCTGTAAGTGATATAATTACAGTAGGAGATTACATACAAGTTTCAAGACTTATTGAAGATCTAGAAAGTAGTAAGCTAGATAAATTACCAGAAACAGAGGCAGGAGTAGTGAAACTAAACAATTTCCTAGGAAAAACAATCTTAGATACCGAAGGAAATGTTGCAGGTAAAGTGTATGACATAGAAATTGACATTGACACTCATAAGATATTATCCATAGAATTATCAAGTTCATCAACCACTTTCGGAAAACCAAAAGATCAGAAAACCGTTAAAATAGAGGACATATCCAGTATTGGAGATTACATACTTATTAACAAAGTATTCACAGAGGAATCTGAAGAAACTGAAGAATCTGAAGAAGAAAAAGAATCTGTGAAAGTTGACATAAAATAAGAATATTTAAAGAATATTCTTAAAATACTTATTTTTTTATTAACTTTTCTAATTCTTTCAAGTTATTTTCAATGAATTTAGCTGCTTTAGGCTCAGATAACTGTTTATACTGTTTTTTACCTGATTTTTCATAAGCATCCCTAAGAACATTCTGTAAATCACTTATATCAGAATTCAGCACTGTATCTAACTGTTTTTGTTGAACTTCGTTCAAAGAGCTTAAATTTTTAGTGATAGTAGATTCAAACTTTCCAACAAGATTAGAATTTCTACGAATCATCGTCCCTAAAAGTAATGATGGAACTTTACCTAAGACAAATTCATAACGTTTAATATCTTCATAAGTTATTTTATTCTCAGCCATAATTAGTTCACCCTTAATTAATATATCTGAAAATAGAATATAATTAAATTTTAGTATAATACAGAGACCATCATAATGATATATTCCGGTAATTTGTTTTCATGTATCCATTGCAAATTGATACCAAAATAATCCTTACTAATACCTATGATATCAGCACCTAATGCTTCCATGGCATATTTTCTTTTATCTGGCATAACACATGATTTACCATTTAATCTTTGACATTCCTTACAATTAACACATGGTCCACATGTCAGATAACATCCATCCAATTCTTCTTCTAAACTTTTTAAGTATGGTTCAATTAAAGTTTTCTCGCCATGATGTAAATCAAATGAATATTCCATTATTTTTTCATCCTCAAATACTTTTTGTAATGCATTACTTGTGAAATTAAACTTTAACAATATTAATTTGATGTTATCATATTTTTCCCAAATACTTATCTGATCCTGATTAAAAGGAGGGCAAGTCCAATTATTAGTATGACACCTACACATCCTACATAACTTCTCAGTATGTTCAAAATTAATGTAATTTCTTCTAATCTCGTCTAAAGGCACATCCTTTTCAAAACATTCAATAGTATAGTCATCACGCATCATTAAAAACACCACCTTGTATCTTAATACTAGTAGAACCATATTAAATATAAATATATCATCAAAAATAATTGAAAAAAAAGAATAAAAAACAATAAAATATGAATAAACATGTTACGGGGTTACTAGTGTCATATTGCTATAAATAAGTATTACCAATAAATCAATTCTAGAATGAAAAAAGATATGTAACTTTTTTTACTAAAATAATATTATGGCAGAAATAATAGATAAAACATTTAATTTTTTTAAAAATGAAACAGTGTTCTCAGTATCGTTAATTTTAGCTATTATTTCATGTTTTTTTGTAAAACCAAACATTAATTATTTGAATTATATTAACTGGGATACTATCATATTACTTTCTGTAATTATGATTATTGTTGAAATATTAAAAAATCTGACTGTTTTTGAGTTTATGGTAAGAAAATTATTAACAAAAACAGGAAATACGCAACAATTATTATTAATATTAGTTTTTATTTGTTTTTTCAGTTCAATATTCATAACAAATGATGTTTCATTAATCATATTTGTACCATTTTCAATTATGGCTTTAAAAAAAGTTAAACGTGCAGATTTGATAATAATAACTGTTTGTTTACAGACTATAGCAGCTAATGTTGGATGTATGGTTCTCCCTGTTGGGGCCCCACATAATATTGTACTGTATACTTTATCACATATTCCCTTTGAAACATTTTTCTTAATACTCGTACCATATATTATTGTTTCAGTAATATTTTTGATCATAATTTTATCTATCATACCTAAGGAGGATATTACAATACATAATATAGGTAAAGTAGAATTTACGAAGAAGAATTTCTTTAAAAGGGTTTTTAGGGGTGTTGATTATTATTTATTGTTAACATTCATAACATTATTTATCTTGATAGGAAATTTAGAAAATATTACCTTTTTTAGTTTATTATTTAAAAGATGGATTATTGGAAATGAAGTTTTATGTGGTGTACTTGTTTCTCAGGTTATTTCTAATGTGCCTACTGCAATGTTACTTAGCGGGTTTAGTAAGAATTTTGAAGCAATAATTGTAGGGATAAATATTGGTGGATTTGGTACTCTTATAGCATCTATGGCAAATTTAATTTCTTACAATATAATTGTACGAGAATGTAATGAATTTAAACATAGGTATCTGATAATATTTACTGTATTGAACATTATATTATTACTTTTATTATTAAGTGTTCATGTTGTAATTTAATCTGGTTTAATTGAAAAAAAGATCAGAATAATCCTAAGATATTATGAAATAATAATAAATCTATTTTAATATTTATATTCAATTCGAAATAACTTTCTAAAAACATTCAAATAAGAAAAATATTTTCTATTTAATAATACAATATTATTAATAACATACCTCATCATTGGTAAGGGAATTTAAATAAATTTAATAACTTTAATAGACAACACCTCACTAATGACAACAAATAGAATTTTATGGATAGATTATCTTAAAGTAATTGCCATAATTGGAGTAATTGGAATACATTCATCATCCCATTTATTAAATGATAATTATTTATTCACCCTACCATGGTATGAATCAGTAATTGCAGCTTCAATATTTCGTTTTGCTATAATATTATTTATATTAGCCTCCGGTTATCTGTTACTTAGAAAACCCCAACCAATCACATCAATACCCCGTAGACTAAAAAGAATAATAATACCATTCGTATTCTGGATAATAATATATGCAATAATCAAAGTATTATTTAAGGATGCACTTGGAAGTACCTGGACAATTATAGACCTACTAGGCTATATAGGAAATAGTTTTTTAGATCCATTACAAATAAGTGTTCAATTCTGGTATGTATATATGATAATAGGATTATACTTACTTTCACCAATAATATCAACTTGGATACAAAAAGCAGAGATGAACGAGATAGAATACTTCCTAGCAATATGGTTAATAATTAGTTTACTACAATTCCTGAATATAAAAACAGTACTATTTGATTACCTGATATATTTTACAGGATCAATAGGATACTTCATATTAGGTTATTATCTAACAATAAAAGACCATCCAATATTAAATAATAAAAAGTACGGATTAATAATGTTTATTGTAGGCTCACTATTCACAATCATGGGAACAATAATTTTTTCACACCTACAATTATCACAGTCACTATTCTTTATTAGATTAGGAGATATTACTCCAGGAGCATTCCTACAATCCATTGGACTTTTCATTATAATAAAGAATATTGATTATACAAAAATTAAACCAGAAATTAATAATTTAATTGTAAGGATTAGCAAGGATACCTATGGAATATACTTAGTAAACATACTTGTAATAAACTTTTTAACAAAAATAAGCATATTAAATACTGAAAAATTCACATTTATAATGATTTTAATTAACATACTATTAGCATTAGTTATTAGTGAAATTATTATAGAAGTATTACATAGATTACCATACCTTAGAAGTATTAGTGCAAGAGCATGAAAAAAGCTATAATTTTTCTTCACCCCCCCCCCCTTTCTTAAATATTTTT
The DNA here is from genome assembly GCF_034480035.2 of Methanosphaera sp. ISO3-F5. Taxonomy (NCBI): domain Archaea; kingdom Methanobacteriati; phylum Methanobacteriota; class Methanobacteria; order Methanobacteriales; family Methanobacteriaceae; genus Methanosphaera; species Methanosphaera sp. ISO3-F5. Next base: position 2,214,246 of record NZ_CP118753.2, on the reverse strand, counting down.
TACTATGTTAATTTTACAAATGTTGATGTTTTATATTATTCAACAGTGATTAATAATAATTTATACAATAATAATGTTATGTATAAAAATAATTATTTTATAAAATTTTGTAAAGATAGAAATATTAAAGATAGTACAAAACAGGGATATGTCTCCACATTACTTCAATATACTAAATTTCATAATTGTAGTATTGATGAATTACTTAGAGAAGCAGAAGAAGATGAAAAAAATGGCATACCCTTAAAAGAACGACGATTAAAAAATAGATTATTAACATATAGAACTCATTTATTGGAATCTGGTTTGTCGTCAAATACTGTGAAAACTTATTTTTCCAAACTGAAAACTTTTTATGTTCATTATGAAATAGAAATTCCTTATTTACCTGATGTAAAATATAATAAGCAGTATATGACAAATTATTTGGATCTTCCAACTAAAGAACATATAAAAGCTGCACTAGAATTTTCATCATTACCTCTTAAAGCATTAATTCTTTTCATGTCAAGTAGTGGAACTGCTAAAGCAGAAACATTATCATTAACCGTAGATGATTTATTAATGGAATAGAGAACGATTATGAAAATAAGGATTTAAAGTATATTCTTGAGGAATTATCTGGAAGAAATGATGTTGTTCCAACGATTTATCTTAGACGAATTAAGACAGATAAATATTATTATACTTTCTGTTCTTCAGAAGCAAGCACTATATAATTAAATATCTTAAAACAAGAAAAAATCTTAAAAGAAATGATAAATTATTCCCGTTTAATGGGTCTTATCTTATGAAACAATTTCAGATGATTAATGATGAAATGGGATGGGGATTCAAGGGAAACTACAGATTCTTCAGAACACATAGCTTAAGAAAATTTCATGCAAGTAACATACAACTTGTCGCAGAATATGTTGATGCATTACAAGGACGAAGCAAAAATAGTGTACATGAAACATACATTAAAACAAACCCTAAGAAACTCAAAGAGATATATGTTAAAAATATGAAAAATGTAATGATATATGATGATGAACCTGAAATGCAGGAAATAAAAGAGGACATACATATAACAATCAATGTTTTCTTATCAGAAAATCAGATAAACCCATATTAACAGCACATGATCATCAAATTTTATAAAAAAAAGTATTTAAAAGGATTGTGAAGTCTCATTTACGAATTTAATTATCTCTTTTGATGTAATACCTATTTGTTCTTCAGTTGTTATTGATGCTTCACCATCTTTCTCTTGTTTTCCATAATACGCATATTGTGCATGGTTTCCTCCCATGATTTGATATTCATTTATTTTTTCCAAGTTTTTCTTGTTTTTTTGGTAATTATCCATGTTCAATACCTTATCTTCACTACCATATATAGATAAGGAGGGTGTGCTTATTTTACTTGTTGAGTAAGATGCTAACAATATTAATCCGGTTATATTTGTTTCATGACCACTCGTATATTCTGCTGCCATAGACCCCCCAAGTGAGTGTCCTGCCAAATACCAATTCTTGTAATCATAAGTATTATTTTTTAATATGATACTTGCTGCATCTTTGTCTAGTAACGCTAAGTTATATGGCATCTGTATTAGCATACAGTCTATACCCTCTTCTGATAGCTTATATAATAATGGTACATATGCAGTGTATTCTATTTTTGCTCCAGGATAAAATATTAACACATTAGAGTTTCCCGGACCATCCAATAACAGACCATTTGAAGTTTTAACCAGTTGTACATCAGTATTATTATATTTTGCAATATCTATTTCTGTTGGATAATACTGATTAAGATAGTATACTCCAATTAATGTCATTGAAATTATGATTATTAATATAATTATAGTTATTTTCTTTTTATTAATCATGAAATTTTGATTTCCTTTATTTTAATGTATTAATTTATATTCATTAAGGATTATATAATTTTATTGAGAATATATTATGTATTAATATGTATTGTATAATTTAATAATATGAAAGTTACATAATTTAAATCAGAACATAAAACTGTTTTCTTGGAGGTGTAATTGTGGTTGTAGATTGTTTGAATTTTAATGTTGATGAGAATTTTAATGTTATAAAAACATTTGTTATCGATAACAAGGATGAATATAAAAATGATTTTTTACCAAATGGTCTTAAAATTAAAGGCATTGGTGAGAAATTTTTGAAAATTGAGAATAACTTTGTTTCCTGGGATAGTCTCTGCAGTGCCAGAGAAGAATACTTGAAGGGAGAACCTGTTGATAATTTCATCTCTTCCATTCTTTCCTGGATTTTTAGTGATGTTAATGTATCTGATTATTATATTCCCCATAAGTTTGGTTTAAATGAGAATTTTAGTAGTGTGAAAAATGAAATTTTATCCCATAAGGCTTTTTATAAGAAGGATTTGATTTCTGGTATTGGTGATAATAATATTAAGATTACTACCAGCAAGGGAAAGGATTATTATATTGAGTGGGATGAATTAGAAAATGTTGTGGAAAATGTTAAGTTTTCAGGTTTTGATGATTTGGAAGCTAAACGTTTTAGCAGTAGTCTTGTAAGACAATTATTTAATGATAATCTTCCCGAGTATTCCCCTTATGAGGAGGAGTTACTGGGTGAGGAATATGGTAAGATTAAGTTAAAGTTTTATAAGATTTGTTGCAGGGGTTTGTTGTCTTATAAGTTGATTCGTGACGAGATTGAGGATAAAAAGGTCAGATGTGCGATTGTTGAATCAGCTCTTGAATGGAATAAGGGTCAGCTTCCACTAAGTATTAATGAAGAAGGAATTAATCATGTTATTCTTTCAAAATCTAGTCTTGTTAGGGCAGATTTGCGGGTTAATGCTCATTTTACCAAGGTTTTAGATGATGAGTTAGGTCTTGATTTGAAGGTTTATTCTACTGAGTATGGTGATGAATATGTTTATCATGTTCATGAGTATCGTAAATTAATTAAATTTGAGCGTGATTGTAGTAAGTGGGTTGTCACTTATAGTAATAAGAATTTGTTACAAAATGCATTCCGTAAGAGAATTAGTAGTTACTGGGTTTGTAGTGTTAGTACTAGTAAAAGTACGGAAGTATGTACTGTGTTAGATTATGATAATCAGAATAATGTGTTTGATCCTGATTTGTTTGTTAAGTTTTATAATGAATTTCATAGATAATTTTTGGTGTTAGGATAATTTTAAGAATTGGTGTTATATTATATAAGATTAATGATATTGTGAAGTGATTTTATGGATTTACTGGCTATGCTTGTTTATAAGGATGATGAAAATACTGGTCAAAAAAGAATTTCTAAAGCTAAAATTATTTCCCTGATTGTTTTTGTATTAATGTTCTTGTTTGGAATTTCTCAGCCAAACACTAACGTATCAGGTTTTGTTGTTTTTTTAGCGGCAATTGTTTTTGGATTATTCTTTAGTGTTCCCGTGTTTATTGTTGGATGGCTTATCGGAAAATTATTGAGTCGCACAAATAAGAGTAGTGTTCAGACCACGCAAATACCTCAATCTAACCCTACAAGTATTCCTAATACTTCTAGAAACAATACGGATAATAAAGAGAGTGTTCCTTGTCCACATAATAATGCGTTAAGATTTAAAAATGCTATTGATGATAATAATGCTGAATTAGCTGAGAGTATTCTTTCAGGTTGGGAGATTGATGATGCTAATTACTTATATGCTCGGATTATCTTTGATGGTATGCCACCAAGTAGTGTTGAACTATCACAATTAAATGATTGGTTTGAGCGTGCAGAGAATATGAATGCTTGTGATAATAATTTAAGGTCTTGGTTTAAGAGTACTGCTTTGCAGGTTATTAATCTGCATTAACTTCCTTTTTTTCTATTTCTTGTATTTTTAGTTAATTATTATATGTTTTTAGAATATACTATTATTATATAATGATTGTATGAGGTTTTGGATATTATGGATGATAATAGTATTTTTATGAGTATTGTAAATTATATCTGGCTTGTTATCGTTGTTATCCCATTCTTCGGTGGACTTGGATTTATCTATGCGGGTTGGCGTGTTGATGAACCTAGATGGATAGACGAAGGCATAATTTATATGATTCCATTTATTTTATTAAGTTTCACTATATTTGATATGATAATTGTTTATCTTGGAATTATTTTATGGATATTGTGTATGTTAAGAGCAGCTATTATCTTCAAAAGATACCGTGAAAAGTTATCAGATAAGATGCGTATTAGACAACAAGAATCTGATGATAATATTGTTGAAAGCAATTATAGGTTAAACCATTTTCTTGAAGAAAATAGTGCAAGTAATGTTAATAATTCAGAAAGCTACAATAGTGATTTTGGAAAAAACTTTGATTCAATTAAACAAGAAAAAGTAAATATTAATAGGGCTTCATTTGAGGAGCTGATACGTATCCCATGTTTTGATGAAAAAATAGTACAAGATATAATTTATTTACGTGAACGTGGAGAATATGTTGATTCTGCTGATGATTTATCATCCAAGTTAAATATTGATGATGATAAAATAGGAAAAATTATTCCCTATATTTGTTTTGAAAAAGATAAAAAAGAGAATGTTAGAAGAATAGATTTATAATATCCAATAACATTTTACCATTTTTTTTCTTTGTACGAAACTATGTTATCTTAGCATGAATGGAATCCATGAAGCAAAGTTTATACATATATGGACTAGTACGGATAATGTTAAATTTTTTGTCTTTATGTATGGATATAGTTCCGCGAAGCCTCCTAATCCCTGCATGAATACTATTTGTATTATGTTTGGATAACTATTATAATGCAATACTCCGAATATTAGTAGTACGATTATTGTAGATATTATTATTGACTTTTTTCGACTAAAACCTTTACTGTATATGATTTTTAGTACAAGTAAAAACATTAATGCTTTAAATATTTCTTCTGCTATTATTTGTAGAATATTTATTAGTAATATCCATGTGTTCAAGTCATTGTTTACGCCGGATGTTGTCTGAAAATGTATTAAGCTAAAAAATGATAATAGTGCTATGTAATATACTTCAAACAATATGTAACATATTATGATTAAACGTATATCCTTCTTTTCGGGTAATCTGAAAAAAGTTCCAATGTTACCCTGTGTGAATAATAATAGCATAATCAGTGTTACAATAAATAACAGTATTTGTTCTTGACCATTAGGCAGTTTTATTGGTCCCGTTATTAGAAATATGAATATTATTGTACTCAGTAACAGTATTTTTATTCCATTCTGTGACTGTTTATTTTCTTGATTATAAAATGGAAAATCATATTTTTTGTCTTCAAAGTCAAAAAAGTCATTATTGTTCATTATTGAATTCTCCGATTATTACATGATTATACTAATATTTATATACATACAATGTTATAGAACTATTGTTAAGTATTAATAAGATTATCTAAATAGAATATAATTAATAACATTTAATAGAGGGGAACAATTATGTTTAGTAATTTTATGTTACCATCTGCAGGGGCATTCACAATAGATGGAACTTTAATACTTGCCATTGGTGTATTGGCAGTAATTGGAATAGTATACAAGTATAGAAGTAATATTAGTTTAACTAATACTGACATAATTATTGATGAGGACACCAACAGCAATAAAAACGTCCGATATACAAAAAATGAGAGTAATGCTAGTGTAGAAGATGTAGAAGATAACCTGGGGGATACTGTTTTACAAAATGAGGAAAAAATGGAAGTGTATAACTAGGTTATTACACTTTCAAATTATATTTTTTTTCTTATATTAATCCTAAAACTAGTTTTCTTAGCATTTCACCATCAATATCAACAGAATATGTCCTTCCGTTTATTGTTACTTGTTCGGAGGATTTGACATTTGTGAAATATTCTGGTTTTTGTTTATTGGATCTTTGAATTTGTATCCTATTTTCTTCAGAGGTAATTGCAATAATCTTTTTAATATCTATATTTGTTGTCCTATTAGATCCGAGGAAGATTATTCGCTGGTTTGTTATTAGTAAATCTCCAGTATCTATTAGTTTGATTTCATCATGGGATTCACTTTTTGATGCTGTGCGTCCTGAATGTAATGTAACACCTTTTGTTATTCGTACAGATGTTCCGCCATAACCTCCACTACTTGTTCTAACTGATCTTGGTTCTAGTAATGATACATTTTCTACTTTATATACGGGGTTTTCCTTATTTTTCAGTACTATTGTTGTATCAGTAGGTGGAGGCAACATTGGTTTTCCTGTCATTATACTTTCGGCGAATAATTCCATGTCTTCTTTTTGTTGTTGTTTTTCTTTTTCTTGTTTTTTTACTAGTTGTTCATGAGCTTGAACTGTTAGTTGTCTTTGTTTCTTCTCATCAGGTGATTCGTGGCCGAATAGTCCTTGTAATTCTTGTATTGATAATGGATTTTTTTCATGTTTCCATAGTGGGGAATGAGTTTCTGTAGAATTGTATAATGTGTATTTTTCATTTTTATGTTCTTCTAGTATTAGATTACAATATTTACATACTAGATAATGAGTTACAAATCCTCCTGTTTTGTATTTGTTTAGTTCATGGCTACATGCTGGGCATGGTATGTTTGTTTGTCCTTCAAATTTCCATTTTGTTATTTTGTTTACTTCATCGGTAGTGTAATTTCCGGATAGTATTTCTTTCCACTGTTTGTGGGTGTATCTTTTTAGGTGTAGTTTACTTTTGAATCTTGTGAATTCTGGTTCATCGGTTAGTACTAGATTTTCATTATTGGCTTTGAATGTTATTAAACAATTGTTACATGTGTGGTATGTTCCTCCTGATAGTAATCCTGTTTTTTGTGATATTTGCATGTTGTTTCCACATGATGGGCAGGGTAGTCCTTCTTGTTTTGGTGTTGTTTGTGTTTGATTGTTGTTTGCTGGTTTTTGTTTTTGTGTTTTAAGCACATTAAAGTCTTTTTTTATAGGTTGTGTGTTCTTTTTGTTTTGATTGATTTTTGGTTTATTGTTTGTTGCTGGTCTTATTATGTCAAAGTTTTGATTATTTGATTTTTCTTGATGAACTTCTTCATTATCTTTATTTTCTGGCTGGTGAGGTATTGTTATTTTTAATTCATATACTGGTTTGCCTGTTTCAATTGTATCAATTGTATTTTGTTCAGTTTTTTCTAGATTATTTTGTAGTGAATTTTCTGGTTCATTTTTTTGATTATCTTGAGAAGTTTCTAGATTGTTTATATGATTTTCTGGTGAGGGTATGTTGGAATCGTTATTTATGTTTTTATTGTTATTATTTTCATTATTATTAGGAGAATTTTGTTTGTATAATGATGCTAGTTCATAACCACATTCTATGCAGAATTTTGCGTTTGGTATTGTTTTTGTTCCGCAATTTGGACAAAATTTTATATTGTATTCTGTTGACATGTTCTCTTCCATCTTTTCTCAATTTTTAAAGGAAATGATTTGTTATTAATATTATTTATCAAAAACTTTTTTAATAAACTTTAATTAATTCATTTACTTCTTGTCTGGTAAATTGATTCTTAATGTGTGAGTTTTTTATTAATTGATGGGGAGTATTTTAGAAACATGTGTTAGTTCATGGGAAAAAAATATAGGATGGTTATGATTTACATCATAATAAATTATATGATATATTACTATGTTTTAAAAATAAGAGGGGGTGAGTAATTGTATTAACTTTTTATTATCTTTTGTTGTCATTTAATACTGTTTAAAAGTATATTAGTTATAATAACTTCTTGTTTTGTTTAAGTAATAGTTAAGGTACAAGTATCCTACTATTGATCCTAAAGACATACCTACAACTAATCCGAGATATATTCCTACATCGGCCATTCCTAATACGAATGCAAATAATGCTGCGAATACTATTTCAAGTATAAATGATCTGAGTATTGTGATTAAGAGTGAGTAAGTTCCTTTACCCATTGATTGAAAGATGTTTCCTGCAAGTACTCCTAATGGCATTAGTAATATGAAGAAACATAATATTCTGAGACATTCCACTATTCTTGCTGACATTACTGCAGCATCTGCTGAATAGGAGAATATGAATGATAATGGTTCGGCACATATGAAGAAGAATGCACATATTATTAATGATGAGATTAACCCTAATTTGGTTCCATAATTTAAGGCTATTTTCATATTTTTAAAGTTTTTTGCACCATATGCAGCTCCTCCTACTGTTAATGCTGCCACTCCTATACCTATTAGTGGTGAAATACCTATTGATACGAGCCTCCATGTTGCTGTGTATGCGGCTACTGCTACTGTTCCGGAGAGTATTGTTAGCCAGTAGTTCATGAGTATAGATACGAATGATATTATGAATTGTTCTAGGCTTGCTGGTATTCCCACTACCAGTATGTCTTTGTATATTGTAAAGTTTCGTTTATAATCTTTTAAGTTAATTTTTAGGAAACTGTCCTTTTTTACTAACATCCAGTATATCATTGGTATTAGTGATATTGTTCCAGCTAGTACTGTGGCTAGTGCGGCTCCTGCTACTCCACCATTTAGTACATATATGAATATTGGGTCTAGTATCATGTTTATTATTGCTGTTAGCATTAATGGTCGTGATGCTCTTTTTACTTCTCCTTCTGATCGGAATATTGCTGATATCATTGCTGGTATGAATACTGAGAATGATCCTCCTATAATTATATATCCATATTGTAATGATAGATTGATTACTTGTTCTGCACCCATAAATAGGAGTAATTGTCTTAATATTATCATGATTAGTATTGTGGATATTATTGTTACTATTATACTTAGCATTATGGAATGTATAGCACTGTTTTCTGCATTTTTATGGTCTTTTGCTCCGATGAAACGTGCTATTAAACTATTTGATCCGGCACCAAGTCCGTTTGCAAAACCTACTAATGCAAGAAATAGGGGTGTTACGAACCCTACTGCTGCTAGGGGTCCTGGTCCTAGTCCTGCTACCCATATTCCATCAATAATATTGTTTAACATCATGAATAAGTTACTTATTATAATGGGTATTGCTAATTTGTTTATAGCTTTTTTAGGATGATTTAATATTAAATCTATTTCCTTATTTTCTTTTTGTGACATTTATTCACCAAATTTTTAATATTATAATCATATTTATTTGTTGTTTATTTGTTTAAAATAAGATTATGAGTTATATCTAATTACTTACAATAATAATTTTTAAGATAATATGATTAATGAAAAAAAGTTGTTCTTTTAGTCTTTTTAATTAGTTTGTCATTTATCTTATATTAATTTAACTAATTATTTTTTAATATAACTATTGTGAATACATGTTCCATTCATTCATATTCTAGTTAATGAATAGAAGAATATTTTATAAATAATTAATAATATATGCCCTATTTTTAAGATAAATATATATAAGTCGAAGGATAAAGAAATAAATATAAAAATAAAAGGAGGAAAATTTTCATGGCTGAATTACCAATCGCACCAGTTAAAAGAATCTTAAAAAGTGCTGGAGCAGAAAGAATCAGTGATGCAGCAGCAATTGCACTTGCAGATGCTCTTGAAGATTACGCAGAAGAAGTAGCAATCCAAGCAAACAAACTTGCAAAACACGCAGGAAGAAAAACTGTTACCGCTGATGATGTTAAATTAGCATTATAATTAGTTTTACTAAATAAAAGAGAATGTTACTAATTATTAGTAGCATTTTAAAAACTCTTTTAATTAAATTCTTATTTTTAACTATTTTTTTGGAAATATTTTATATGAACATCCTTGTTCTTTGTGATATGTTAATTTTTATATTAAATATCGATGTAAAGGGACTTATTTTTTTATAAAAAATTAATACATTATTAATAATTCTTTCTAAACTTATGAATATATTTTTTTAAGTTTAAATAGTTTACTTTTATTATATTATTTTTAACGTAGTTATATTTGATTTTAAAGCATTATGAAAAATTATTTAAAATGATTTAATTGTTTGAATTATTAAAATGATTATTTGATTATAATATGTTTTAATTTTCTTTATTTTTTTATTATAGTGAATAAATAGTAATTATTAAATATTTTAATCGTTTAAAAAATATTTTTTATAATATATAATATTCATTCGTATGTCATTTTTTGAAATAAGTAATAATAATTATTCCTTTAAATACTCCGATAAGATATTTTATAATTGTAAGAAAAAAAAAGAAACGAGATGATTGAAAATGGAACTCAACTACAAAAAAAATCTGGAAAATGTTCTTAACGGTAAAGAAGTAGATATCACACCAGTGATAACCGTTACACAATCCGGAATTCTAGATGCAATGAAACTTACCGGTACATCCTGGCCAAAAGCACACGAAGACCCTGAACAAATGGCAACATTAGGTGCATCATTACATGAACTAGCAGGTCTAGAAGATGCTAAAATACCATTCTGTCTTGCAGTAGAAGCAGAATCCATGGGATGTACAGTTGATCTAGGAAGTGGTGGACGAACACCGGAAGTAGTTAAATCACCATTTGATGATCCTAGAGAAATAGAAATCCCTGATAATTTTGAAACTTCTGGAAGAATACCAGTAATATGTGAAGCAGTGGAAATACTACATGAAAGATATGATAACCTACCAGTATGTGTAGGAATAACTGGACCATTCACAGTAGCAGGACATATGATAGGAGTAGAAGAAATATTAAAAATGATAAATCTTGACTACTATGGAGTAGAAGCAGCTGTTGATGTTGCAACAGAAGCAGTTATTGCATACATAAAGGTATTGAATGAAGTTAAACCAGATATCATATGCGTAGCAGATCCTACAAGTAGTGGAGACTTATTAAGTCCACTTGATTTCCAACAGATCTCAAGACCCCCATTAGAAGATATTCAAGAAGCAATGAAATCACAAAATGTATTACATATATGTGGACACACTGGAAATATGTTAAAAGACATGTTATCCAGTGGGTATAATGGAATTAGTATAGAAGAAGCAGTAGATATGAGATATGCTCAGGAAGTAAAAGAAAGTCTTGGAAATAAATGTCAAGTATGTGGAAATATATCTACTAGTAAAACATTATATAGGGGAACACCTGAAGAGGTAAGAACAGAAGTACTTCAAGCACTAGAGAAAGGTGTGGATGTAGTTGCACCAAGTTGTGGTATAGCTGCAGCCAGTCCGTTAAAGAATATTCAAGCAATGGTTAATGCGAGAAATGAATTTTTTGGTATTGAATAATTGTCAATACCAACTTCTTTTTTGAATTATGATGCAACTAGACTTCGAAATATGTTATGTCTTGATTGATATATTTTACATCATGCACATATTGTACGTTTTTAGGATATTTGGTATTGCCTAATGGATGGCTTTCTATTAGTTTGCATTTAATGTTATATGTAATGTATACATCAGTAACTATTTCCATTGGTATTTTCTTAGCATCAGCTTGATTCATTATTACAAAAGAATCATTTGTCATATATACATATTTATCTCCTAAATTAGTCATCCATTGTAGTGTTTGCTCATCATATCCTTTATAATAATCTTTAGTTTTTATTTCCTTTATTAATTCATCAAGTTTTATAGGACCACTCATTGACAATGGTAATAATATTTCATCAGAATTTGTATCTTCAACTTTTAAATCATTATTCATAGCATAAGCTATAGATAAATTACCAACGAGTAGTATTACACTTAATATAATTATGATTTTTTTATCCATAATTTATAGAACCCCAGTGTTTATGTTATACTTATATTATATAGACTACCATCTATATAAATTAATTAAAAAAAAAATTAATTACTAACCTTTAATATATCTATATACAGATAAAACAAAAAAGGAAGTTAACAAATAATGTTTTGGGATGAAAAAATAGAATGCATGTCAAAAGAAGACATGGAAGAACTACAGCTAAAAAGATTACAAGATGTTGTTAAAACAGCATTTAACGAAGTACCATACTATCATAAACGTTACACCGAAGAAGAAGTATACCCCGAAGACATAGAAACACTAGCAGACATAGAAAAACTACCATTCACAACAAAAACAGACCTAAGAGCATCATATCCATTCGGATTATTTGCAGTACCACAAAAAGACATAATTGAAATACACACATCCAGTGGAACAACAGGAAAACCAACAGTATCAGGATACACACGTGAAGACCTAGACATATGGGGAGAAATCATAGCACGTGGATTAACTATGATGGGCGTAGATGAAAACGACATAATCCAAAACACTCACGGATACGGATTATTTACCGGAGGATTTGGTGTACATTACGGTGGTCAAAAAATAGGAGCTACAGTAGTACCTATATCTACAGGTCAAACACTTAGACAAATTGAGTTACTTAAAGATTTTAAAACAACAATGTTAATTTTCACACCATCATACGGTTTACACATAGCAGAAGAATTAAAAAATATGGGAACAGACCCTAAAGACTTAAATCTTAAAGTAATAGGATTTGGATCAGAAAGCTGGACCGATGAAATGAGAAAACAGATAGAAGACAAATTCCAAACACCAGCATACAACATTTATGGACTTACAGAAGTCATGGGCCCAGGAGTAGCAATGGAATGTGAAGTACAAAACGGCTTACACTTAAATGAAGACCATTTCTATCCAGAAATCATCGACCCAAAAACAATGAAACAATTACCAGAAAACACACCTGGAGAATTAGTACTGACAACCCTAACAAGAGTAGGTATGCCCCTTATAAGATTCAGAACAAGAGACATAACAAAAATTCACCATGAAAAATGTGGCTGTGGAAGAACACTGGTAAAAATGGATAAAATAAGCGGAAGAACCGACGATATGCTTAAAATTAAAGGAGTTAGTGTGTTCCCATCACAAATTGAAAAAGCATTACTATCAATTGAAGGTGTAGAACCTCATTACCAGATAATATTAACCAGACCAGGTGTATTAGACCAAATAGAAGTTAAAGTTGAAGCATCACCAGAAATATTCTTTGACAATGTAAAAGAATTAGTAGGAATTAAGGACAAATTGGCTCATGCAATACACGATGAAATAGGTTTAAGAGTAAATGTAACACTAGTAGAACCAAAAACTATTGATCGTGTAGAAAGTGGTAAAGCAGTTAGAGTAATTGATAATAGAAACAAATAAAAAAAAAAGAATAGGGTGAAAATATGGTAGAAGAATATATTGACCAGTTATCAATATTTTTAGAAAATAAAGAGGGAAGATTATTAAATACATTAGACATTATCGAAGAGTTAAATATTAACATCAGAGCATTATCTATTGCTGATACTTCAGAATTTGGTATACTTCGTTTAATCGTAACAGAGCCTTTGAAAGTTAAAGAAAAACTAGAAGAAAAAGATTTCATAGTAAAAATTACAAAAGTTTTAGCAGTATCCATAAGTGATGAACCAGGAGGACTTAATAAAATTTTAAGAATCCTTGATAAAAACGATATTAACTTAGAATATTTATATGCTTTTGTTGAACAAAAAACATATAATGCAATTGTTATCCTAAAATTAGAAAATATGGATGAAGGTTATAAAGTTTTAAAAGAGGAAGGTTCACAATTAATCACTTCAGAAGAGATTTATTCAATATAAACAACCTCTCTTCAACTCCCCAACTTTTTTTTAAAAAATAAATTATAAACAGGAATTGTATCCTGCTTCAAATGCTTTTAAGTTTATTTCAATAGATTTTGGTGGAAGATTATCTTTCATTATAGATATGACATCTTCTTTTTCTAATGGAAAAGTACTTATAGCAGTAGCAGCACCCAACATTGCCATATTCATGGATAATGGATGTCCTGCATCAAGAGCTATTTTATTTGCATCAATAGCATAAACCTTTGCTACTTTTTCTTCTAATTCTTTAATTATAGTATCTACTTCAGGGTAATCAACATCTTGTTGGTTGATTGTTGATGGCAGTACTGGTGAAGTATTAGTTACAATAATTGAATCTTTATTAGATTTATGTAATGCTCTAAGTGCTTCTACAGGTTCAAAAGATAATATGAGGTCTGCGCCACCTTCTTGTATTATAGGACTTTGATCTTCACCTATTTTTAGTTCTGTTGATACAACTCCACCACGTTGACTCATACCATGTATCTCACTCATCACAACATTCATTTCTTTATGAATTGCTGTTTCTCCTATTACGATGGAAGTTTTAATAATTCCCTGTCCACCTATTCCACATATATAAATATTATATACCATACTCATCTACTCCTCTTTATGAATTGCATTAGTTGGACATACTTCTGTACAGACTCCACACTTATTACATACTTGATCTATAGTAATTTTTCCATCAATTTCATTTATGCTTGGACATGCTAAATTGTTTACACAAATGTTACAATGTACACATTTATCTTGATCAACTTTTATTTTATATTTTCTTTCACGTATTGCTTGTTTGTTTATTAAGTTACATGGATATTTTGCTATAATTACTGATACTCCATCGTAAGCTAATGCTTCTTTGTAAATGTTTATCATTTCTTTAACATTTAATGGATTAACTTTCTTTACAAAGTTTATTCCTATGGATTTTACCAGTGCTTCTATAGATATTTCTGGTGCTTCATCACCCATTCCATCTATTGGTATTCCAGGGTTTGTTTGTCCACCTGTCATTGCTGTGATCCTATTGTCTAAAATGACTAGTGTAAATTTTGTTTTGTTATGTACTGCATTAATAAGTGGTGGTATTCCTGCATGGAAGAATGTTGAATCGCCTATGAAACTAATTATTGGTTGATCCTTGGTTGATTTACTGAATCCACAACTTGTTCCAACACTTGCTCCCATTGACATGAGATAGTTTGCCATTTTATATGGTGGTGCTATTCCTAGTGTGTAACAGCCTATGTCGGATGGATGTATACTTTCTAGGTCAAGGTTTAAACTGTTTATTGCTTCTCTTGCTGCATAATATGATGCTCTGTGTGGACAGCCGGAACATAATGTTGCTGGTCTTGAAGGTAGTGCTATTTCGGATAATTGATTTGGTTCTTTACGTTTATCATCGAAGGATGATAATTTTTGTAATGCTTCAAATATAATGTCAGGAGTGTATTCGAATATTTCTGGTAAAGTATTGTCTCGTTTTCCATGTATTTTTACATTTATGTTATATTTTCCTGCTATTGCTAATGTTTCAATCTCATTAAGTGGATCTACTTCTTCTACGACTAGTACTTCTCTGTTGTCTTCGAGGAATTTACGAACTAATTCTTCTGGGTAAGGGTGTGTGAATCCTAGTTTTAATATGTTGACTTTGAGATTGTTTTGTCTTACTACATCTGCAACATAATTATATGCTCCACCAGATGCTATTATACCTATTTCTGCGCCATTATCTATTATTTTATTTAATGGGCTTTTATTTGAGACTTCTCTTATGTCACTTATTTTTTCTACAAGGTTTTTATGCATTACTCGTGCTGCTTCTGGTACTGGTACGTGTAATCCATTATCCTTATATTCACCGTATGTTTTTGTGTTTTTAGCATAACTGCCTGTTTCTACTATACCTCTCATATGAGATACTCTTGTTGTTGTTCTGAGGATTACTGGTATGTTGAATTTGTCTGAGATATCATAAGCATAGTGTATGAAGTCTTTTATTTCCTGTGGATTTGATGGTTCAAATAATGGTATGTTTGCTTGTCTTGCAAAGTGTCTTGTATCTTGTTCATTTTGTGAGGAGAATGTTGATGGATCATCTGCTACTAATACAAGCATGCTTCCTTCTACTCCAATGTATGCTGAGGTCATGAATGAGTCTGCTGCAACATTTACTCCTACGTGTTTCATGAATGAAAAAGTTCTCAGACCGGTACTTGCTGCGGATGTTGCTACTTCTATTGCTACTTTTTCGTTTGCTGAGAATTCAAAGTATACATTAGCTTCTTTTGCTATTTTAAATAGAATATCACCTATTTCTGATGATGGAGTTCCTGGATATGTTGCTGCTAATGAAACTCCTGATTCTAAGACTCCTCTTACGGCGGCCTCATTTCCTAGCATGAACCGCTTTTCTCCTTCTTTTGAGTCTAATAGTTCATTTATATTCATGTTATTACTCCTTAAAAATAATTAAATATAATAGAAAAATATTATCGTTAGTTTAAATTCGTGAAGAATTTTTTTTTATTGATTAGTAATATTTATATGTTACAAAATATAAGCTATTATGGATATATATAATACAGATAAAATGAAAATATTAAAATAGGATAAAATAAGAAAAAGTTATAAATTTTCTTTATATATAATTTAACCACCTTTTCTTATAGAAATAATAATATTGGAAGATTAATATGATTACAATTAATGTTAAAAGATATGATCCAGTTAAAAAGGAAAGTTACATGGAATCTTATGAAATTGAAGAAATAGATAAGATGAAAGTATTGGATGCTCTCGAAGAAATTAATAAGAAGTATGATGCCAACATAGCATATCGGTATTCTTGTAGGGCAGGACAATGTGGATCATGTGCAATACAAGTTAATGGAAAATCTAAACTTGCATGTAAAGCAGAAATTAATGATAATGATATTTTAGAACCATTAAACCTTCCAGTAATTAAAGACTTAATAGTGGATAGAACTGAATTGAATAATGAAGTGAAAAGTTTAAACATGTATATGACTTCTGAAGATTGTGACATTCCTAGAACAAAACCAGAACTTATCAAACCACAAGATTATGAAGCATGTGACCAATTAAGAGGTTGTATAGATTGTTATTCATGTATATCAGCATGTCCGGTTATTAAGAAAACAGGGTCATATGTAGGACCATACTTTATGCGAGGATTTTCTAACATAGAATTTGATCCTAGAGAGGATGAATCATTATCCGAAAGAGCAATAGAATCAGGTATTTATTATTGTACATCATGTGGAGAATGTTCCAATACCTGTCCTAGAGAAATTAACATTTATGGTAAAGCAATAGAAAAGTTAAGAGAAAGAATATTTGAAGAAAACGAAGGACCATTACCAGAACATAAATTCATACATGAGTCAGTATTAACTACCGGCAAATCAGTACAACCAAAAGAAGATAGTGATTATCCTGAAGGTTTTATTAAAAAATATAACAAAATGCATGGCAGTACTAAAAATGGGAAAATTGCATTTTTCACTGGCTGTATGATTGATAATAGGCTTCCTTGGATTGCAGAATACCTTATTAATGTACTTGAAAAACTTGGATATGAAGTTGATGTACCAGAAGAACAGGTATGCTGTGGTTCACCTTTACTAAGAACTGGGCAAACAGATATTGTGCAGGAATTAGTTGATAAGAACTATGAAATATTCAAGGATTATGATACAGTTTTAACTGTGTGTGCTGGTTGTGGGGCAACACTAAAAAATAATTATCCGGAATATGGAGTAAAACTTAATGTCCTGAATATAAGTGAATTCCTTGATGGAAAACTTAATCCTGAAGATATGAATGATGTTAATCTGAAAGTCACTTACCATGACCCTTGTCACCTTGCAAGAAGCCAAGGAATAACAGAAGAACCTAGAAATATTCTTAATAATATTAAAGGAGTAGAATTTATTGAAATGGATAGACCTGATCAATGTTGTGGTGCTGGTGGTGGAGTAAAAAGTGGATTACCGGAAATTGCCGAAGCATTGGCAGATGAAAAAGTAGATATGATAGACAAGTTAAACGTTGATCATGTTGTAACCATATGTCCATTCTGTGAATTCAATATTAACGATTCTCTACAAAAGAAAAATTCAAAAACAAGTGTGATAAACATATTAGAATTGCTTAATAAAGCATATGAATAAGATTAGAATTATAATTAATCTTAATTCATTTCTAATTCTTTTTTTTAGTATAATACTGCGGTACCATTGACACTGACTAGTATGGTGTTTCCCATAGTACCTCCGAGGTTACTGTATTTTATACGAACATTTAGTATAGCATTGGCGCCTAGAGATTTTGCTTTTTCTTGCATACTGTTTAATGCGATTTCACGAGCTTTTTGTAGTTCACTTTCATAATTGGAAGTTCTTCCACCAACTACATCACGAACTCCTGAGAATATATCCTTGTATACGTTAGCTCCGATTAATCCTTCACCATTTACTATTCCTATGTATTTTTTTACAGTTTTTCCCTCAATTTCAGGTGTTGTAACCATCATCATTATTAATCACCTCTAATTTTAGAAAAAAAATTGTTTTAAAGAAAAAAATATAATTCTTTAATTAATGAGTTTTTGGTTTAAAACAATCAAAAATACCTGAGATTATTAGCCAAATTCCTACTATTATACCTAAATGAATAGGATTTCCAGTGAATATTCCAAAAATTATGTATAATATTCCTAAAATTACTGTTGATATACCTAAATAAGTGAAATAAAAGTAATCTTGTCCAATATATGCATAGAATAATCCGGAAATAATCATTAATAATCCTACGAAATATGTTATGAAGCTAACAAAGCTAGCTACAAATTGTGGATTAAATATTAATGATAAACTAAAGAATATTGCAACAAATGCTAGTACAATATCCACAATACCTACAATCTGATTTACACCAATTATTGATAAACCGAATAATAATAAGGAAATAGCTATCATAAAGAAAGCAAAACCAGAAATCATCCCACTAGTCATTGGGGAAAATACTGGGAATAAACATGCTATAATACCTAATAGTATGATGATTATTGCATTAGGATTTATGTTAAATTCTGGCATCATCATATTAACCTCCTTACCTTGTTAATTATTAGTTTGTGTTACAATGAATATAATATTTACAGTTAATTATAAATAGATTTAAGAGTTAAATTAAGTGAAACACATAATAGTTCCAAATAAACAGATGTACATTCATCAAAAGATAAAAATCAAATAACACTATCAACCTATACCAGATAAGACTCAATATAAAAAGAATTATTGACACAATAACGGTAGAAATGATGAAAAAAGTAAAACGGTAACTTTTAAAAATATTATTTATTTGTTTTCTGTAAGATGTTATTATATTATTTTATGTAATTTTGAATTATTCAATTGTAATAAACTTGTATTGAAGTGTTAAAGTAAGATATTTGTATATTTAACTTGTTATATCATGTTTTTGATGTTTTTTAGTCATAGTGTGTGGTATATCTTGTATTTTTCTTTGAAATATTTGTTTGAATATGTCAATAAATATTAATTACATCTAGATTACTTTATTATTATAATAGTTTTTAATTATGGGATTTGTTATGTTATTCAAAGTTTATTTTTGATATAGTGTTATAAGTATATTCTCGTATTTTTTTTAATTTATTTTATTAATTTATTGTATTTACTTCAATTATTATTGTTTAAGATGGTTTTGATATTAAACAATATTCATTTTTGATTATTGTTGATTTTTGTGCTTTTTTAATGAATTTTTGTTCGTATTTTAAGAACTTTTTCCTTTTTTAATTCACAGTTTTGGAACATATATTCAGTTTTTGAACACTTTTTGTGAATTATAATATTTAGTCTTATCACATAGTAGGAACATATATAAATACTTTATTTAATAAAAAAACACTTTTCAATAAGTATTGAAGGAATTTAAATGAAAATATATTTTTATTTTAAAAATAATAGATTTAAAATAACTTTTTTATTTATATATAAAAAAATAGAAAAATACCTTAAAAACTTCAAAAAGAACATGAATTAATTAAAATTATGAAATAATAATTATAACAAGCATTTTTCAGAATTAATAAAAAATTACTCAATATAATCCCATATAAAAAGTTCATAATAATAATCATCCCAATAAATAATACACTATTATATTTTTGTAAATAAAAACATAGAAAAACATAAAAATAAAAATCAAAGCTAAAAATTTAATTAAACAATTTATATAAAAAATTCAATTATTAAAACATTTTAATAAATAATTTTAAAATTTATTCATAGAATGTTTATATAGTAGATGCATAAGAACTAATAATTAAATAGTAAAAATATAGGGGAATTTATTATCTTCACACAGGTTATAATTAATGAATTCCTCTATTAAAATTAACGTAAATAATAGTTAGGACGATTTAAATATGCCAGTAAAAAATAAATATAATTCCGAAATGGATGATTTAAGCGAGGCGTGTAAAGATTATAAATTACATTTAACTGTTTTATTTTGTATAGTAATTGCAGAATATATAGGAGTAATTACCCTAGATTTAGCAGGTATTTCAATAGTATTAATGCCATTATTACATTCATTGGTTTTAGCCATAGCATTCTACATAGCTAAACCCATAACATGGATTTCAGAAGATCAATCAGATAAATCAACAGCAGTAATGATGCTGCTCATAGGACCCCTTTTAGCAAAACTAGCAATAGCCAGTGGACAAAACATTGGTATAATATTTAATGCAGGTCCTGCAATTTTACTACAAGAAGTAGGAAATTTAGGAACCATATTCGCAGCAATGCCTGTTGCATTACTTCTAGGATTTAAACGAGAAGCAATAGGTATGACCAGTTCAATTTGTCGTGAACCACAAATGGCTGTTGTAATTGATAAATTTGGTTTTGCATCTCCAGAAACAAAAGGTTTTTTCACAGTATTTCTAATAGGAACCGTGTTAGGAACCCCATTCATAAGTTTACTAACAAGTGTTCTAGCACATTTAATTCCATTACATCCATTCGCTTATGGTATGGCATGTGGTATAGGCAGTGCCAGTATGAACGCAGCTGCAGTAGCATCACTGTCAACCATATACCCACAATATGCAGTACAAATGGAAGCATTTAGTGGAATGGCAAACCTAATTGCAATGGTAACTGGAATGTATGTGTATATTTTTGTAGCATTACCATTAACAGAACGTTTGTATAACATATTAGAACCAATAACTGCCAAAATAACTGATAAAAAAATAAATGCAAAAAGGGAAAGTATCGAAAATGAAGTTTAATTTATCAATAAACACAGTTCTAGAATGGATTGGAATATTATTAATATTCTCTGTTATGACCAGCATAGGAAATTATGTTGGTTTTAAATATCCACTTCAAGAAGCATTGATAGGAATGTTTATCCTATGCGGAATATCAATCATAGGATTAATAATAGAGAAAATTCTACCATGGGACATCCCATCCATTTTATATATAAGTATTATTGGTTTGATAATTGCTTTACCTTGGTCACCAATATCTTCTACAGTAATATATTATACATCAAAAGTAGACCTTATTTCTATAACCGCTATTCTCTTAGCTTATGCTGGTATAGCAATGGGAAAAGATTTAAGAGAATTCAAAAAAGTAGGAATGAAAGGTATTATAGTTACTTGTTTAGTAATTTTTGGAACCTATTTTGCATCAGCAATTATAGCACAAATAGTTTTAACACATACAGGAATGATTTAAAAATATAATATTTTAAATCCAACCCCATAAATTCTTTTTTTAATAAAAATATAAACTTTAAACAAACAATAACATATCCCCACCAAATAAATTATAAATAAACTCATTCTATGTTAACTAAAAATTAATCATCCACTTTAAACCAAGATTATATTCATATTACCAAAGACTTCACACACCATATTAATTAATTATTTTAGAGTCTAATAACAAAAATAAATATAGTGATTAATCTTGAAAATTTATACCGTATTTGTTGAAGCAAAAACTCCAGGTAATATTGGTTTTCTTGCAAGAACTATGAAAAATTTTGGATTAAAGAAGCTTGTTTTAATAAAACCCTGCAAACTAGAAAATAGTGCATACTATCAAGCAGTACATGCCCGAGAATTAGTTCAAGATGCACTAATATATGATTCAATTGAAGAATTCATAGAGGATCAAAAAATAACCACACTCGTTGGTACTACCGGTACTGCCGGAGGTAGTTATAACATCCCAAGAATAGCAATTACCCCCGATGAATTAGCAAATAATATTGGCACTGGAGGCAATGTTGCTCTTGTTTTTGGAAGAGAAGGAGAA
Source organism: Methanosphaera sp. ISO3-F5 (assembly GCF_034480035.2). NCBI lineage: Archaea > Methanobacteriati > Methanobacteriota > Methanobacteria > Methanobacteriales > Methanobacteriaceae > Methanosphaera > Methanosphaera sp. ISO3-F5. The sequence goes on along the minus strand of NZ_CP118753.2, from coordinate 2,192,155 downwards.
GGATTAAGTAATGAAGAACTAGAATTATGTGATGTTCTTGTTACAATACCAACCAGTGACGAATATCCTATCATGAATATAAGTCATGCTGCAGCAATAGTTTTTTATGAAATATTCAAACACAAAAAAGATTATCCTATAGATGAAATGGACATTGCGGATTATGAAGATAAAAAAGTTATCACAAAATTATGTGATGAAATTATTTCTAAACTAGATTATCCTAGTCATAAAAGAAAAAACATAAAAATTATTACAAAACGAATTATTGGACGTGCATTTATTACAGGTAGAGAAACAAATACTTTACGTGGAACATTGAAACGAATAAATAATAAAATTGACTCAAAAGAGGAATAAACTATGGCAATACTTAGTGATGTTGATATAAAAAAATATCTAGATGAAAATAAAATAGAAATATATCCAATCAAAGATGAAAAACAAATCCAACCTTCCTCAGTAGATTTAAGATTAGGTGATGAATTTAAAGGATTTAAAATAATAACAAAACCATACATTGACCCATATGATAATACTGACCTTGAATCATACATGGATTCATTTAAAGTAAAAGAAGGCGAACCATTCATCATACATCCAGGAGAATTCACATTAGCAACCACCTATGAAACAGTGAAACTTCCTGCAGACATTGTAGCAAGAGTAGAAGGCAGATCTTCAATGGGAAGACTTGGTGTGACCATGCACGTTACAGCAGGTTACATTGATCCAGGATTTGAAGGAAAAATTACGCTAGAAATATCCAATATTGGAAAAATGCCCGTTGCATTATATCCAGGTCAACGAGTATGCCAGATAGTGTTTGAAACTATGACAACACCTTCAGCTAAGCCATACGGTCATGAAGATAGAGATAGTAAATATATGGGACAAACTGGTCCACAGGTAAGTAAAATTAAACAAGACTTTGATATTAAGGAGGAAAAAAATTGAGTAACGAAAAAGTTATGAGCATACTAAAAAAACGAGGAATATTATACCCTTCATTTGAAATTTATTCAGGTGTAGCAGGATTCTATGATTATGGACCATTAGGAGGATTATTAAAAAATAATATTATGAATCTTTGGAGACAATACTATGTGTTCCAAGAAGGATTCTATGAAATAGAAGCACCAACAGTAATGCCAAGAAACACCCTAAAGGCATCAGGACACGTGGATAACTTCACAGATCCTATGACACAATGTACTGAATGTAACGAAGTTTACCGTGCAGATCATATTATAGAAGCAGCAATAAATAAAGAAGTTGAAGGATTACCTGATGAAAAACTCACAGAAATTATTGAAGAAAACAACATAATATGTCCTGATTGTGAAGGAAAACTAGGTGCTGTGACAAGTTATAACCTCATGTTTAAAACACAAATAGGGGCCAGTGGAAAACAAGTAGGATTTATGAGACCAGAAACAGCACAAGGAATATTCATAGCATTTAAGAGAATAAGCAGATTCTACAAAGATAAATTACCATTTGGTATAGTTCAACTAGGAAAATCATATCGTAACGAATTATCACCAAGACAAGGAGTAATCCGTCTAAGAGAATTCACACAAGCAGAAGCAGAAATATTTGTAGATCCATCAGATAAAAGTCATAAAAATTATGAAAACATCACAGATATTGAACTTAAACTATATAGCCAAAAAGAACAAATAAATGAAGATGAACCAATTATCATCACAGTAAATGATGCAATAAAAGAAGGTATTGTTTCAAGTCAAATGCTCATATACCAGATAGTTCTTGCAAATAATTTCCTTAGTGATATTGGAATTCCACAAGAAGCAATACGTTTCAGACAACATTTACCAGATGAAATGGCACATTATGCTATAGACTGTTGGGATGCTGAAGTAAAAACTGACCAGTATGGTTGGGTAGAAATTATTGGTATAGCTGATAGAACAGACTTCGATCTTAAAAGTCATATTGCACACAGTAAAGAAGATTTATCAGTATTTAAGGAATATGATGAACCGGTAACAGTAACCGTGACAAAACCATCATTCAATATGAAAAAATTTGGTCCAACATTTAAGGGAGATTCACCAAAAGCAAAAGAATTCCTTGAAAATGCTGATGTAAATGAGATTAAAGAAGCTTTTGAAACAAGTGGAACATACTCCTTTAAAATTGGAGACAATACCTATGAGATAGATGACTCCTTTGTAACATTTGAAACCAAAGAAGAACAAATTAAGGGAGATAGATTTGTTCCCCACGTTATTGAACCATCATATGGAATTGACAGAATAATTTATTCTACACTTTTACACTCATATACTGAAGATAAAAGTGAAGAGGGTGAAACAAGAGAGTACCTGAAATTACCGGCAAAAATTGCTCCAATAAAAGCAGCAGTACTTCCACTAGTCAATAAGGAAGAATTAACAACTATTGCAGAGAATATTGAAATTACCCTAAGAAGTAATGGATTTATTACTAACTATGAGACAAGTGGAACTATTGGTAAAAGATATGCACGAGCAGATGAAATTGGTGTTCCATTTGCAATAACTGTTGATTATGATACTGTTGAAGATAATAGGGTAACCATTAGAAATCGTGACACATTCCAACAAAAAAGAGTGCTTATTAACCAGTTGCCAGTAATTATGAGAGAACTTATTGAAGGTTATAAGAATTTTGAAGATATTGCAGAATAGTTTTTGGTGAAATCTTATGATTGATGCACATTTACATGCTGATTGTAGGCCTTACGAAAATTTTAAAGAAATGAACATGGCAGGTATTGATGCGGTTGTATCTCTTGCACATGACCCTCTTGAGATGAGTCAATCCATTGTCAGTATTGAACATTTAAACCGTATTGTTTACGATGAATCTAAACGAGTTGAACAAGCAAATATTAAATATTATTGTGGTGTTGGTATTCATCCACGTGCAATACCACATGATTACGATGTTGTATTAGATAAATTACCTGAGTATATGAAAGAGGACCATGTTATCGCGGTTGGAGAAATTGGTCTTGAAACTACAAGTGAACTTGAACAGGAAGTATTTATTAAACAATTAAAATTTGCGGATGAAAACAATTATAATGTTATTGTTCATACACCACGTACAAATAAGGCAGAAGTTACTGAAACTACGATTAAATTACTTAAGGAAAATATTAAGCCAGAACTTGTACAATTGGATCATATTGATTTCAGTATTGTTAATATGGCAATTGATACTGGTTTTACTCTTGGCATAACTGTTCAACCACTTAAAATGTCACCTTCTGATACTGTGAAAATGTTAGATGAGTTTGGTTTTGACAAATTTGTATTAGATAGTGATATTAGTTCAGCACCATCAAATCATTTATCAATTGCAGAAACTAAGCATGAATTGATTAAAAATGGTTTTGGTCAAAAAGAGATTGATAAAGTTACTTATAAAAATGTTATTGATTTTCATAATTTAGAATAAATATTCTAATTTATACTATTTTTTTTAAAAGAAGATTAGAGAAGTGAATTAGGGAGTTTATTGTTTTACTAATCTTATATCTTGTGGAGTTACTACAACAACATTCTTAGTTGCTCCAAGTAATACTACATTTGCATTTGTTGCAGATTTGAATGTTTTAAATGTTGAACCTACTTGTTTGAATTCAGATACTCTTCTTTCTTGAATATATTTTAAGTCTATTATTGCAGGAACGCCTGTTTTTGTTACATTATCTAATGCTACTGATAATTCTTTTAAAGATTTGACTTTGATTAAACGTATCATGTCAATACTTGATTTTTCTGGTTCAATCAATACATCATCAGAATCGACAGTAATACTTACATCATCATAGTCATCATCATAAGATTCTTCTATTGAGGATATTACATTATCACTCAAAACTTTTTGACTATCATCATAGTTTGGTTGCATATTATTTTCACCATCATATTCCCTGTCTATTGATTTTTTCACATTTACTGTAAATTCTTTGAAAGTATTTTTCATCTTAGTTGTCCCCCACATATTCTAGAATTGTTTCAATTAATCTTTTTAATCCACCATTTGAGTCTGTGTGTATGTCAACGGTAGGTAGATTAAATTCATTTTCTGTTTCTTCTAATGAGTATTCATTATCATTTCTTCTGTTTATGGATAAAGCTATAACTTTTGTTGGTTCTACAGCTTCTATTGCTGTTAGTTCTGCTTGAATTCCGATTGGTTCTCTGTATGGATGGTTTGGTCTGTGACATAGTACTACTGCATCAGGCATTGCACCAAATAGTATGGATGCGGATAATCCTTTTGGATGTGGATTTCCTGTTTCTGTAAGACTGGATTGGCCTTCAATAAATATTATGTCAGGGTCTTCATTTTCTTCCATATATTTTATTGTTCCCATTACTGCTGCGGGTACGTCCATAACAGATAGACTTCCTGCTCTGAAGTTAATATCTGTTGGTTTTTCAAATCCCATTTCATCTGTTGAGAAGATTATTGCTTTTAATCCCATTTCTTTTGCAATTTCACCGAGTTTTCGTGTTGTTGTTCTTTTTCCACATTCTTGGGATGTTCCTCCAACGAATATTACTGGTTTTTTGTGAACATATGTTATTTTTGGTAGTGTTTCTGTTACTTTTTCTGGAGCTATTCCCATTATTTTCTCTACATTATCTAATCTGGAGCTAATCTGTTTTATTTGTACTCCTTTTTGGTTGGCAAATTTTAGTATTGCAGGGTTTTCTTCTAATGGTAGTGATCTGAATGATGTTACTACATTTTGTCCCAGGTCTATTGCTTGTACTGCATATTTTAATGCTGCTCCTTCTGCACCTATTGGTAACATTATTGCAACGGATTTGGAATTTGTTTCTTCTACTAATGTTTTTAAGTTTGATCCTACTATATGTCCTAGAAATTCTTTTCCTTGTTTATCTTTGGAATCATCGAGAAATCCCGCTGTTTCTACTCCTGTGAAGTTAGAAAATTTTTCTCCTCCTCCACCAGCTCCTATTATTATAAATGGACTTAGTTGTTCTAAGTCTTCACTTGATTTTATTGAATTCAAAAAAATCACTTCTCCAATAAATTATGTTAAATAATAATTCTCATTATTTTAGTTATATATAGTTCTATAAATGATATAATTTAAATTTAATGAAAAAATAGGTTGTATTTATTTATTTAATAATATGCTTTTTTTATCAGATAATTATTTTTTTCTTGAATAGTGTGTGAAATTATTATTTTTTTCTTTATTGGATGATGTTTATTTTTTTATATTATTTTTAAGGAGTTTTTATTTATTTTTTTAGAAAAAGCAGTTTTTTAATTATTATATGAAATAAAAGAGTATTAGAAAAAAATAGTATTAAAATAGGAAGTTATATTATGATTAATATCGAACTTTACCTATATGTCTTGTGCTTCCAGGATCTTCCCCATTATATATTGATAAATGATAAATAAACCATTCGAGAGGAACTATTAATGCAAATGGTGTTAATAATGAATCTATATCAGCATAATTTGTTACATCAAAGATTATATTGTTCACACCTAAATCTTTACAGAAGTTTATGGCTCTTAGTGTTACTTTATCATATTCCTCACCGGATTTTAGGAATACGACTGTTACTCCTTTTTCTACACGTTCTATTAATCCATGTCTAAATTCTCCTGCATAAACTGGACATGCATGTTTAAGTGATCCTTCCATGAACATAGTCATTGCAAGTTTGTAAGCTAAACCAAAGTTAACTCCTCCACCCATACAGTAGAATAAGTCAACATCCTTGTTTTGTTCAGCTAACTTTTTATTTTCTTCTTCTGTTGATTTTAGCAATGATTCTACTAAATCTGGAATATCATATAATTGTTTTAATACTTTTTGTGCTCTTTCAGATTCTACCATGTTAAAGAATATTGCATATAATGCGAATAGTTGTGTTATATATGTTTTTGTTCCGAGTATAGCATGTTCTTCTTCACATAATGTTATAACACTTCCGTCTGCTTCTTTTGCCATTGAACTTTCAGGCATGTTTGTGATTGATACTGTTATAATACCATGTTCTTTTGCTTTACGCAGTGCTGATAGAGTATCTGATGTTTCTCCGGATTGTGAAGTAACTATCATTCCCATGTTACATCCTTTATCTAGATATTGGTGTTCTACAAATTCGAAACCTGTTTGAACATCTATGTCTATGTTAGATATTGATTTGATAGCATCTTTTATTGTATAACAAGTTGATATAGAACTTCCACAACCTATTAAGAATATTTTATCTAAATCACTGAATTTTTTAGCTATTGCTTCAAGATGATCTTTTTCTGAATCGATGGTTCTTCTTAAAGAAATAGGTTGATCCATTATTTCTTGATACATTTCATATTGCATTGTGTTCACCCTAAAAATAATTGAAATCAAATTTTCATATTATTTTAGTTTATTAATTAGAGATGTATTATCAATAATTATTAATTATATATTTTGTAAGTATACTTATATAATATTTTCTTATGAAAATTATTTGAGAAACAAAAGTTTAAATTATTTCTAAAATAAGAATAACATAATGTTACATCAATATTTAAAATATTAAGAAAAAATTATTCTAGTATAGTTAAATGATTGGATAACAAGAATGTGATAATGTGATAATTGAAGATTTGATTTTAGGAAAATATATTTCAAGACCTAATCGTTTTACCGTAACTTTTAAAAATGAGGAGAATAACATTGAAATTGCACATTTACATGATCCGGGCAGACTTAAAGAGTTATTAATAGAGGATACTCCTATTTTATTAAGATTTGTCCCAACATATAATAAAACTGGTAGAAAAACCAAGTATGATGTTATAGGAATATATTATGATGATGAATGGTTATTATTAAACAGTAGTTTTCATAATAAGTTAGTTCAAGAATTAGTTGATAATAAGGAAATACCCCAATTGAAAGATTTTCATATTGAAAAACCAGAATATACTTATGGTAAAAGCAGACTTGATTTTCTTTTAAAAAATGATAATAATGATGAACTGTTCTTAGAGGTTAAGGGATGTACACTAGTAATTGATGGGGAAGCCAGATTTCCTGATGCACCAACCAGTAGGGGTAAAAAGCATGTTGAAGAATTAATTAAAATTAAGAGGGATGGAAAACTTAGTTGTATTATAATATTAATCTTACAGAACAAGGCAGAATTTTTCACACCAAATTATGATACAGACCCTGACTTTAGTTTAGCATTAGAAGAAGCATATAATAGTGGCGTCCAAATTTTACCAACACATATTATCACAAGATTTGAAGACAATACATTGAAGTTATATTATAGTCAAATATTACCATTATATTTCAGATGAAATGCAAATAATCATATAAAAAGAAAAGCATATATTATTATATTATAAAATAAATGAATTAATTTATAACATGATATGAATGTCAGACAGAATACTTGATGGTTATAATTTATACAAAAATGATGCAGTGATTGTAGAACATTATGAACCAAGTCATATTATATTCAAAGTTAAAAATAAAGATGATTACTATGTTGTTTCAATGATTTATGGTTATTGGAACTGTGATTGTCCTGACTATGCATATAGGAATCAACGAGAACCAGGAAGTTTTTATTGTAAACATTTACAAGCAGCCCAATTTAAACTTCATGACATATTAAATAATAAGGGGAATTAATTATGAAAATAGAAGAGTTATTAAAACCTTGTCCAGAATGTGGATCAAAAGATAAAACTCAACATAGAGATTTTGAAAAAGAATTTCTTGCATATGGACACAACGGTGAACTAAAATGTACCAATTGTGGCCACATTTTTATTACAAGAGATGAAGCAATAGATATTAGAAGAGCTGAAGAATCTAAAAATGACGAAGAATAGGTGATTTTATGATTATAAAAGAATATTGTATGTACTGTGGAGCTTGTGCAGGTGTATGTGTATCTGATGCTATAGATGTACAAGAACTTAAAATAGTAGTTGATGATGAAAAATGTACTAAATGTGGTTTATGTGTAAAAGCATGCCCAGTAGCAGCATTATCATTAGAATAAAAAAAGATATTAAGGTGATATGATGGAATATAAAACTGATATTTTAGTAGTGGGAGCAGGACCTTCCGGATCATTAGCTGCTAGAGAAGCTAGTAAAAATGGTGCTGATGTAATACTAATTGACTTAAAATCAGAGATAGGTTCACCAAAAAGATGTGCTGAAGGAGTATCCAAACAAGGATTAATAGACCTTGGAATTCAACCAGACCCAAGATGGATTGCAAGAAAATCAAATGGAGTGAGATTAGTATCACCAGACCAGACAAGTGTATGGTTAAGTGAAGATACAATAGAATTACCAGAATCTGGATACATACTGGAAAGAAAAGTATTCGATAAACACATGGCTATGGATGCAGCACGTGCAGGTGCAAAAATAATGATTAAAACACGTGCCACAGGTCTTAAAAGAGTAGATGATGGAATTGTTGTAACTGCTGAACATATGGGTGAAGAAATAGAAATATTTGCACATATAGTTATAGCTGCTGACGGACCAGGTTCACGTATAGGCAGATGGGCAGGTCTTGACTGTAATACTAAATTTGATAACATGGAATCATGTGTACAATATGAAATGGCCGGGCTTGAAATGGAAAACAATAATGTTATCCAGTTATACTTTGGAAGTGTAGCACCAGGAGGATATACCTGGATTTTCCCTAAAGGAGAAGATATTGCAAATGTAGGAATTGGTGTTTTAAAAACTCATACTGATAAAACTGCAATTGAACATTTAGATGAATTTATTAAAAATTGTCCGGAAACACAGCACGCACAGCCTGTTGAAATAAATGTTGGTGGAGACCCTGTTGGTGGAGTAATCAAAGAACGTTATGGTGACAACATATTAGTTGTTGGAGATGCTGCAGGATTTGTAAACCCATTAACTGGTGGTGGAATAAACAGTGCATTAGAATCAGGAGCATATGCAGGTATTGTTGCAGCTCAAGCAATTTCTGACAAAGATTACAGTAAAAAGAATCTTAAAGAATATGAAAAACTTACTGATGAACACATTGGTAAAAATTATAATAAATATAAAAAAGCTAAAGAATATTTATTATCCCTTAGTGATGAAGAATTAGATAAAATAGCTCATGAATTCGTTAAAGTTGATATTGACGAGATTAGTCCTAAAACTTTAATTAAAATGCTTATAAAAGTTTCACCTAAAGCATTACTAAAATTAGGTAAACTCTTCTAATAATCACCCCCATTTTTTTAACTTATTTTTTTGGAAGAATAATGATGAAAAATAGTAGAATTCCTTGTATATCAGAATTATCTTTAAACAGGCCTGAAGTTTTAAGATGGAGGGAACGAATGTCCCTTCTTGAACCTTATACAGATACTGTTGTTGTCTTACCATGCAGTATGAAGAAACCCTATTCTCAGTCAAAGTCTCATTTACTTTTTAAGAAGTATACAAAAGGGTTGCAGGAAGTTATTTTGACATCCCCATTTGGTATTTGTCCTAGAGAAATGGAGAAAACATATCCTATTCAATCTTATGATGCTTCAACTACTGGTGACTGGTCAGATGAAGAAATTAGGATGGCAGGTAAATGTTTGAAGGATTATGTTGGTGATCGTAAAGTTATTGCACATGTATCTGGTGGTTATAAGAAAGCTTGTGAAGAAGTTCTGGATAATGTTGTTTATACTTGTGAAGATGATAATACTCGTTCTCAGGAATCTTTGAATAATTTACAAGATGAAGTTAAAAAGGCTGATAAAGTTAGCAGTAGTAAACATAAGGTTCATGATTTAAGGTCTGTTGCAAGATATCAGTTTAATACTAAAAAAGCTGATAAACTTATTCCAGATAATGTTCAGACTAGGGGCCGGTTTAATACTATGATATTGTCTGATAAAGTTCAATATGCTACATTACATTTTGAAACTGGTCTTTATACTTTAAATTTACCTGCTGGTGAAATTCTTAGGGAAGAAAAAATTAATAGAGTATTTATCAATTTTGATTTACAATCAAACACGTTGTTTACACCCGGTATTGAGGATGCTGATTCAAATATTATTCCTAATGATGAAGTTGTTGTTATTAAGGATGATGTTGTTGTGGGTGTAGGTAAATCTATGATGAATGGTGATGAATTAGTTAAAGCAGATAAAGGTGTTGGGGTTAAAATTAGACACCAACTTAAATAGTTTTGTTACAAAAAGTATATTTAATGATGCAGATAATATATATAATATATATTAATGGAGAGATATAAATGGCAGAAGCAGAAATTAAACAACAAATTAATGATAAATTAGCACGTATTGCAGATCCTCATATGGGTATTAGTATAGTTGATATGGGACTAGTACAAAATGTTGAAGTTGAAGATAAAAATGCAAAAATTACCATTAAACCTACTAATCCTGGTTGTATGAGTGTTGCAAATATTGCTATGGCTGCTAAATTAGAAGTTGAAAAATTAGATGAAATTGATTTAGCTGAAATTACTGTTATTGATCATATGATGGCTGATACCATTAATGAAATGATTAATAAAGAAGAATAGATATTTTAATCTATTTTATAAAATTTTTTTATGTGTACTATAAACCATTAAGTATATATATTAAGACAATACAATATAGTAATAGTTGCTTGCATAGTAAGGAACATTACATTATTTTTATATTAGGGCGCGTGGCTCAGCTTGGTTAGCGCGCACGGCTGATAACCGTGAGGTCCTGGGTTCGAATCCCAGCGTGCCCATTTAATTTAACATTTAACTAATTTTAAAGAGCAATTTTTTTTATTTAATCTTAATATTTAAAAATAGTTTTAAAACTTGTTTTATTGAATTTAATAATGTAAATGATAATAAAAAGTAGTAATTATAATAAAGAGTAAAAATAAGATGATTTACTTATTCATCTTCTAATTCTTGTAGTAAATCATTCCAAGTGTCTATTGATTCTTTTGCTGCTTCTTCTGTTAGTACTTCTATTGCGTATCCTGAGTGTATGAGTACGTAACTTCCTATGTCAGCTTCAACTAAGTCTAATTTTGCTTCTTGTTTTACCCCACCAAAATCACAAGTAGCTACATTGTTATTTATTTCTAATATTTTTGCAGGTGCTGCTATACACATATACCTTATCCTCCTAATAATAAATAATTAACATAATATAATTTTTTTTTATTTTATCAATTTAATTATTTAATGTTATATTATTATTACTATTTATATGTAATCTAAGATTGAGAAATGATGACGATTTTAATCTTTTTTATTACTTTGTTAATACATTGAGACTTTAGAGACGCCGTTAATATTTAGTAACAGAGGTATTATTGTTCCATCTACTTGTTTATTGGTGATGATTGTTACATGGGGTCTGCTTGATAATTCGGGATCTGTTGCATATACTTGTCTTATGCTTATTTGTTGGTTGGCTAGCATTTCTGTGATTTTGTTTAATATTCCTATTTGTTGTCCGTCTCCTTCTATTTCTATTACTCCTAGTCCTAATTCTTCTGATATGTTTGATAGTACTGGTCCTGCTGATTGTATGTTTGTGAATAGTTTTTTTAAATTTTTGTTTTTTAATATGTTGTTTACTGTGGATACTACTACTCTTCTGTCGGTTTCTATTGATTTTGCTAATGATGATATGTTTATCTCTACATCATTACAGTATATTTTTTTATCTTCTCCTACTCTTAATCCTAATTGTAACATTTTTTTGATTACTTTTTGTTGTGATGGGTATTTGTTGAATTTTTCTAGTGTTGTTTTCCACATGTTCTTTTTTCCTCTTTTTTGTTAATTATTATTATGTGTTGTATAACTTATATATTTAATGTATAAATTTATACAACAAAGCTTTAAATATAACATTGATGTAACTTTATAATAGAAAACCAAAAGGTGGAAAAAAAAATGAACAAAGGTGAATATTTTTGGCAAAATCAAAAAACTAATTAAAAAACCAAAAACAATGAACATTAAAATAAACAACCCATTCAAACTATTTAAAAACCTATACTACAACTACAAGGACACATTCCTACTAGAATCCATGGAATCAGACAATGGACTAGCAAGATACTCAATAATAGGATTCAACCCAGTAGCAAAAATAACAGCACATAACAACAAAGTAACAATAACAACAGACACAAATACAATAAAATACGAATCAGAAAATCCATTATTAGATTTAAAAGAATTAATAAATAACGAATACAAAGAAGAAGGATTCAGAGGCGGACTACTAGGATACGTATCATACGAATCAATAAAATACTTCGAACAAATACCAACACACAACAGCATATACCCAGACTTCGAATTCGGACTATTCCTAGACTGCATAGTATATGACAACATCAACAACAAATGTGAATACACAACACTAAACGAAGACAGACGAGAACTAATATACAGAATATATAACCAAGAACACAGCAACGGCATACTAGAATATAAAATACTAGACGAAGACCTGAATCAGAACGAATACGAAGAAAAAGTAGTAGAAACTAAAAACTTAATTACAGAAGGAGAAATATTTCAATCAGTAATATCCAATGCAGAAAATATCGTGTTAAAGGGAAGTAAACTGCCATTATATGAACATTTAAGAGAAATAAATCCTTCACCATACATGTACCATATAAAACTAGGAGAAAGAGAAATAATCGGATCCAGCCCCGAAATGTTAATGAGACTAGAAAAAGGCATAGTTGAATCTTACCCAATAGCAGGGACAAGACCAAGAGGAAAAAATGAAAAAGAAGATCAAGAATTAGAAGAATCACTACTCAATGATGAAAAAGAATTAGCAGAACATTTAATGTTAGTCGATCTTGCAAGAAATGATATAGGAAAAATAAGCAGAAAAGATTCTGTGAAAGTAGAAGAATTCTATGATATAAAAAAATTTTCCCACGTACAACATATTGTAAGCCATGTGACCGGAGAAATAGCAGAAAACTTAGATGCCATAGATGCTTTCATATCATTATTCCCCGCAGGCACTTTAAGTGGTGCTCCAAAAATAAGAGCAATGGAAATAATAAATCAAAAAGAAAAATATGCAAGAGGACCCTACGGAGGAGCTGTAGGATACTTCTCATTAAATGGAAATGCAGACTTTGCAATAACAATAAGAACATTAACAACATATGGCCAAAGAGCAGAAATACAAGCAGGTGCAGGCATAGTATACGATTCAATACCAACATCAGAATATGAAGAATGTAAAAGGAAAAGACAAGCAATAGTACAAGCATTAAAAGAATCAGGCGTAGAGGTGTCTCAATGATACTGATTATTGATAATTATGATTCATTCACATACAATTTATATCAGTTAGTAAGCAAATTCACAGAAGATATCATTGTAAAAAGAAACGATGAAATTACAATTGCAGAAATCAGAACACTTAAACCATCCCATATCATCATATCACCAGGCCCAGGAAATCCTAACATTAAACGAGACTTTGGAGTATGTGGAGATGTAATAGAAGAATTTAAAAATATTCCAATACTGGGTGTTTGTCTTGGTCATCAAGGTATTTTCATTGAATATGGTGGAAAAATTATTAACCATTTACCAGTACATGGTAAAAAAGACACAATAATCCATACGAAATCAGACATATTTCATGATGTTCCAGAGGAATTTGAAATAATACGTTACCATTCATTAATTTGTGACAGCACATACATACCAAATGATATTAAAGTTACCAGTAAAACCAAAGATAACATAATCATGTCAATTGAACATAAAAAATATCCTACTTATGGATTACAATTCCATCCAGAATCAATAGGAAGTTCATATGGTGAAACAATAATAAAAAATTTCTTAGAATTACAAGGTTGATTTGGTAACATGAACATAATTGAAAAAATACTGATGAACAAAAGAAAAATACTATCTCAACAAAAAAATAAAAAAACACTAACAGAGATGAAAAAAGAAGCAGAAGACCATACTTCAACCACAGACAACAAATTCAGATTTCAAGAAAAGCTAAAAGATAAAACATCAACAAAACTAGTAGCAGAATACAAACCAGCAAGTCCATCACAAGGAAATATCAGCACCCTAAAACCAGAAGAAGTTATACCATTATATGATTCAAACCCCGTAGATATGATATCCATCCTAACAGAAGAATCATACTTTAAAAGTAGCCTAAACAATTTCAGAAAAGCAGAACAACTAACAGATAAACCATTACTACGAAAAGACTTCGTAATTGATGAATACATGATATATGAAGCAGCACTAAACAATGCAAGTTGCATACTCCTAATAACAGGAATATGTCCGAACATAGAGGAATACTTAAGTATAACAGAAGATCTTGGTTTAGATGCAATTGTAGAATGCCATTCAAAAAAAGACATTGAAGAAACAGAAGAATTAAATCCAAAAATTATTGGAATAAATAATAGAAACTTATCCACACTCAGCATAGACCTAGAAACTACCAGAAAACTAAAACAATACGTCCCAAATTATTTAATCTCTGAAAGTGGGGTGCAAAATGTTAATGATGCTATGCAATTAAAAAGTTACGGAGCAGATGCAATACTAGTGGGAACAAGTATATTAAAAGGAAAAAATGATGAAGAAATTACACAATACATAACACAATTAAGTAAAGCTCTACAAAAATAAAGGAGAATACAATTATGACCATTAAAATAAAAGTATGTGGAATGACCAATATAAAAGAAACAAATAAGTTAGCAAAATTAAATATTGACCACATAGGTTTTATAAATATCAGAAGATCAAAAAGATACATTACAATAGATGAAATAAATAATCTTCAAAAGCATATTAATGATAAAGGATTATCAACACTCGTATTAGAACCCAAAAATGCTTATGAAGTTATAACTAGTATAAGTAATACACAAATATCCAACATACAATTACATTCACTAAATAATTTTGATATTCGGTATATAAAATGGTTAAATCAATACAATATGAGATACGTTAATACAACAAAAGTTATAGGACTACAAAATACTTTAAATGCAAATAAAATGATGGAATTGAAGAAATATGCATTATACTCTGATAACATCTTACTCGATTATATTAAAGGAGGACTTACTGGAGGAACAAATACACAGATTCCAATAGAAACTGCGATAAAAGCAAGTCAAATAATTAAAAAAGAAAACGGAAATACTGAAGTTACTTTAGCAGGTGGATTAAATCTCGAGTACTTGGAAAGTATTCAAGACAAATTACACTACTTTAACCGAATAGATTTAAATAGCGGAGTAGAAAATACACCCGGACGAAAAAATATCCAAAAAATAAAAAAAATAGTAAAATTAGTTAATGAAACGTGATAATATGAAATATGATGGAAAATTTGGAAAATATGGTGGAATATTCATACCAGAATTACTTATTCCAGCAATAGAAGAATTAGAAGATGCATTCTATAAGTTTAAGGATGATGAAAAATTCCTGGAAGAACTTGAATTTTATCTTAAAGAATTTGCAGGTAGACCAAGTGGATTATATTATGCAGAAAACCTATCTGATAAATTGGGTTGTAAAATATATCTTAAAAGAGAAGACATGTTACATACTGGTGCACATAAAATAAACAATGCAATAGGACAAGGTTTATTAGCAAAGTATATGGGAAAAACAGAACTTATCGCTGAAACTGGTGCCGGTCAACATGGAATAGCAACAGCAGTTATTGGAGCCAAATTAGGGATGAAAGTTAAAGTTTTCATGGGATCTACAGATGTTGAAAGACAAAAACTTAATGTATTTCGTATGGAATTATCAGGTGCAGAAGTAATACCTGTTGATATGGGATCAAAAACCCTTAAAGATTCAATTAACGAGGCATTCAGGTACTGGATTTCAAATTTAGAAACGACACATTATCTTATTGGTACAACAATGGGTCCTCATCCATATCCAACAATGGTTAAATACTTCCAAAGTGTTATAGGAAAAGAAGCTCGTGAACAGATACTTGAGCTTGAAGGAAAATTACCTGACACAGTAATTGCTTGTGTTGGTGGTGGAAGTAATGCCATGGGAATTTTCAGTGGATTTGTTGATGATGAAGATGTGGATCTTATTGGTGTAGAGGCTGGTGGAGAAGGAACTGACACTTTAAAACATGGTGCTACAATAACTAATGGAACGGAAGGAATTCTTCATGGCTCTTTATCACTAGTTTTACAAAATGATGATGGTCAAATTAGTGAAACAAGCAGTGTATCGGCCGGATTAGATTATCCTGGTGTAGGCCCGGAACATGCATACTTACATAGTATTAACAGAGCACAGTATGTGCCAATTAATAATTCGGAAGCATTAGATGCTTTACAATTGCTTTGTGAAACTGAAGGAATTATACCTGCACTGGAAAGTTCACATGCTCTGGCTTATGCGGTTAAATATGCTAAAATGGAAGAGAATAAAGGAAAAACAATAATTGTTAACTTATCTGGTAGAGGAGATAAGGATATGTTTACTGTTGCTAAAGAGTTAGGGGTGGAAATATGAACAAACAAAGTTATGATACAATTTTTAATAAAACTATACAGGAAAATGAGGGAGTGTTTATTCCTTTTATTGTTGCTGGTGATCCTAACTATGATACTTCACTCCGAATAGCTAAAACTTTAGTTGATAATGGTGCAGATGCATTGGAAATTGGTTTTCCATTTTCGGATCCTGTGGCTGATGGACCTAGTGTTCAAAATGCTGATTTAAGAGCTTTTAAAGGTGGAATGACTGTTGAAAAATGTTTTAAGTTCTTAAAGGAATTAAGAGAATACACGGATAAACCTTTCGGATTATTATTATATTATAATTTAGTTTATAAATATGGAATTAATGATTTTTATAGAAAACTAAGTGAAGTGGGTGTGAATGCTGTGCTCATAGCTGATCTTCCTCCAGAAGAAGCAGAAGATGCGATAAATGCAGCGAATACTAATGGTTTGGAACAAATTTTCATAGTTTCTCAAGCAACAAGTAATGATAGGCTTAAAGAAATAACTAAAATTGTTGGAGGATTTATTTATATAGCTTCAGTGATGGGTACTACAGGTGCTAGGAAAGAAGTTGAACATAATACTACTGAATTAATTAAGAGAATTAGGGAACATACCCGTATCCCCCTTTGTGTAGGTTTTGGTATATCAGAGCCAGAACATGTGCATAAAGTATTGGATGCTGGTGCTGATGGAGCTATTGTTGGTAGTGCATTGATTAATATTATTGAAGAATATTTAGATAATGAAACTGTTATGATTAGGGAAATATCAGATTATATGAAGAAAATGAAAGAAGCAACAAGAGGTAATTAGAATGATACGGGAAGTTTTTGAGGATATTTTAGATAATAAAAGAGATTTGACTCGTGAAGAAGCTTATGAATGTATGAATGATTTAATTAGTGGAGAGTATCCTGATACTGTAATTTCATCATTTTTAATAGCATTGCGTATGAAGGGTGAAACGATTGATGAAATCACGGGATTAGTTCAAAGTATGAAAGATCATGCTATACAGATTGATTATATTCCTGAAGATTATTTAGCTGAAAGTTGTGGTACTGGTGGAGACACACTTAAAACTTTTAATGTCAGTACTACTGCTTCTATTATTGCGAGTAGTTGTGGTGCTAAAATATCAAAACATGGAAATAGAAGTGTTAGTAGTAAGTTTGGTGGAGCGGATGCTCTTGAAGCTTTAGGTGTTAATATCGAATTAACTCCTGAACAGGTGGTTAATTCTATTGAAAAATGTAACTTTGCTTTCATTTTTGCTCCAAAATATCATGCTGCGACTAAAAATGTTATGATGATTAGAAAAGAGTTGAATACCAGAACTGTTTTTAATCTTATAGGTCCTATTACGTGTCCTAGTAATGTTACTGCCCGTATGACTGGTGTTTATAATCCGGATTTGGTTGAGACTGTTGCAAAGGTAGCTCAGAATTTGAATGTTAAACGTGGTATGATTGTGCATGGATTCGATGCTGATGGAAATCCTGCTATGGATGAAATTTCAAATATTGGTAAGACTAAGGTTGCATTTTTGGATGAGGGAAATATAAGCGTTGAATATATTACTCCTGAAGATTTTGGTTTAGAATATTCTAGGGCTGAGGATATTGAAGCTCCTGATAGTACTGAGGAACATTTACAGATTATTATGAATATTTTGAATAATGTGACTGAAACTGATAAGGATATTGCTAGAATGAATCTTGCTTTAATTAATTCTGCCAGCATATTATATGTGACAGATAAAGTTAAAACTTTACGGGAGGGTGTTGAAGTTTCTAAGCGTGCTATAGAAAATGGTGATGCTCTTAGACAATTAGAAAATATTATTAAGTATAGTAATGAAATTTAAGTCAATTATTCTACTTTTTTTTATCATAACTTTTTTTAATTTTGTTTAATATACTTATTTTCATAGATTATTAAAAATTTTGATGTGATATTAAATGAAAATAGTGATTATTGGTGCAGGGCCTGCTGGTAGGTTTGCTAGTATGTATGCTGCTGAGAAAGGTAATGATGTTACGTTGATTGAAAATAGGTATATTGGTGGTAAATGTTTAAATCAGGCTTGTATGGTTGTATGTGCTTTAAGTGATGTTACTAAACATATCAGGGATGCTGAGAATTTTAATGATATAGGCGTATTTGATGTTATGCCTACTGTTAATTTTGAAAGGGTTACTGAGCGTATTAAGGATACTCAGAAGAAGATTAGGAAGATTATTACTAATGAGACTGTTGGTACTGGTGTTGAGTTTGTTCAGGGTACTGCTAGTGTTGATGCTGTTAATAAGGTTGTTCGTGTTTTAGATGATGAGTATTCTTATGATAAATTATTGGTTTGTACTGGTTCTTCTCCTTTGATTCCTAGGATTAAGGGTGTTGAGAATGCTTTGACTTATGCGGATACTTTGAAGTTGAAAGAGGTTCCTGAAAAGTTGGTTATTATTGGTGGTGGTTCTACTGCTGCTGAGTATGCTGGCATATTCTCACATATGGGAAGTCAAGTAGACATATTATGCAGAAGTCACTTCCTTAAAGTATTAAATGATAATGAAAGTGAGGAGTATATTGTATCC
This sequence comes from Methanosphaera sp. ISO3-F5, assembly GCF_034480035.2. Classification (NCBI taxonomy): domain Archaea; kingdom Methanobacteriati; phylum Methanobacteriota; class Methanobacteria; order Methanobacteriales; family Methanobacteriaceae; genus Methanosphaera; species Methanosphaera sp. ISO3-F5. The sequence continues at coordinate 2,172,932 of NZ_CP118753.2, read as the reverse complement.
AAAATGCTTAAAAACACTATGATACATGAAAATGTAGAAATAAAAGAGATAACAGATAGATCGGTTATTACAAATTATGGAGAAATTGAGGGTACTGTACTTCTTGCAACAGGTGTAACACCAAACTCAGATCTTGTGAAAGACATAGTACAACTCGATGAAAACGGACACATAATAGTAGATGAACATCTACAAACATCAAACAAAGACATATATGCTGCAGGAGATGTTATAGGAAGAATATTATCCACACCAGTTTCAAGAATGGAAGGAATGGCTGCAATAAAAAACATAATGGGAGAAAACATAACACCAGATTATTCGTTAATACCTATGACAATAACCCTACCATACGATGTAAGTTACCTGCTAGGTACTGATGTGAATGAAAACGGTAAAACAGTTAAACTACCCGGAGCTGCAGGACCAGGAACATTCTGGCATACCCTTGATGGAAACACTGGATTCACAAAAGAAAATATCAATATGCAAAGCAATGAAATCAATAACATAATTGCAATAAGCCCTTCATCCAATATTGCATTACCATATATGATAAAAATGATTAAAGATAATGTAAAATCCAACGAATTTGATAATTTCCTCGAAATACACCCATCAACAGATGGAATCTCAAAATTAACAGAATATTATAAACGATATTCTAAATAAGGCTCTGTAGAAAACCTTGCATTGAGAGAAATATGAGTAATAACCCAAATATAGTTTTATTACAGAGGGAAATATTTTATTTCAATATTTTCCTTTCTTCATCATAATACAATTCTCACTCATATTGAGTAATTGTATTTTTCATTTGATTCCTGCCTAATTGCCGCCAACGCTAAGCATAGTAAGTGGTACAGGCGATCTCCGGGAAACCCTCGGTTCACATATAAAATACTTTGTTTATATAATTATATTTTTTTTAATCCTTCTCGTTGTATGTTTTTGGCTGCGTTTATATCTCTGTCATGTATGTTTCCACATTGTGGACATGTCCATATTCTGTTGTCGAGTTTTAACTTGTCATTATAGTATTGGCAGTTATTGCATGTTTTACTGGAGGGGTACCATTGGTCAATGTGTATTAGTGTTCGTCCGTGTTCATATGCTCTTTTTGTTCTATTATTTTTGTGAACATGTGCCATGATTTTTCCTGTATGCTCTTAGATAGTCTGCTGTTTTTTAGCATACCTTTGATGTTTAGTGTTTCCATGCAGATTACTTGGTATTCTTCTGTTAATCGTTGCGCTATCTTATAGAAATGATAGTCCAGTATGTTATGTATTTTTTCATAGGTTTGTGCTATCTTCTTTTTGATTTTATTATAGTTTTTGCTGCCAAATTCTTTCTTAGATAGTTTTCTTTGTAATCTTCATATTCTATTTAGGGGTCTAGAAAAATAGTTATTTTTTACTGCCTATAAACACTTATTTTTTATTATTGAATATTTAATTAATCTTATTTATAAATAATACATTTGATTTTTATTTGGATTTTGATTAAAGGTTTTAATTATCGAAATATTTAAATAAAACCTTTAATAAACATATTATTGGTGAAAATAATGTTATTAGGTTTAAATTTCGATAATTCCAACCCATATACTAGTTTGTTAGAAGAAATATTTAATATTATTGATTCTAGAAGAATTCAACAGATAATAGCTTCAAATGGTATCAAACCATTAGATAAGTTTAATTTTTCATTAAAAGTTATTTTTATTAGTCAATTTTTTGATTTAAAGGTTTCATACATCATTGATGAGATAAATAGGAAACCAGAAGTTAGATCTTTTTTTAATGTTAAAACCATATTGTCAGTTTCTCAAGTTACTGAGCTTATTGGACGTTTTCCTGCAGAAATTATAGAAAAAACCATGAACACTATCCTCAGATATCTTAATAGAAATAATAGAGTTAAATCACATACTTATTTAGTTGATGCTACTCCCTTAGATGTTGATTATAATTTTGATAGTAAGAAGATTTCCAAGAAAAATCTTGAAAATAAAGATCCAAAATGGGGTCATGGAACAAGTATTGGCTTCTACATAGGCTTTAAAGGAACTTTTGTATTAGATTACAATACTATGATGCCTGTTTTATTCGTAATACATCCCGGTTCACCACATGACAGCCAAATATTCCCAGAAATACTCGAACAAATGAAAAAACACCATTTACTACACCATAATGATAAAATACTTGCTGATAGAGGATATTATAGTTATGAAAATTATGAAATAGGTTTAAAAAAGTACCATATCCAACCATTAATCCTCACCAAATCTAATTTCAATATAGAAAAACTAAACAACGCATTAACCTGTCCACTAGAATATTTTAGACAAAATAAAAAAGATATGGAAAATAAAAGTAAATTCATAAAATTAGCAAACTCTTTTTGTAAAAATATAATCAAAGAAAAAGAATCAAATATGTACGAAGTCATATCGAAGACTTTTTCAAATTCCTAAAAGAAGGACTGAATTTAAAACATTTCCATAAATATACAATAGAATCAGTTAAAAAAACAACAATATTAACTGTATTATTAGCATCTCTCATCATTATTCAAGGATACACTACTAAAACAGACCTACAAATGCTTTCTGAAGGACTAATAATCTAGACCCCTAAAAGTATTACTTTTCACACTTTATTCATATGATTTCTACAGGGCCCTAAATAAAAAAAATTAGTTAAAAAATTATAGAAGAGGATGAAAAATATTATTTCTTGATCTGTTGAATAACAAAATTTGCTAAATCATCAGATCCCCTAATAATATCCTTTGAATAATTTGCAGTAGCTTTTTTCATATCTTCATTACCTAGTGCATAATTTACTTTTTCTGAGATGTTGTCAACATTACTTTCTAATACTGCACCTTCAAAAACTTCGGATAATCCATGATATCTGCCATATTTTACTCCTAGAACTACCACTACCGGTATTTCACAAGCTATTGTTTCATGTAATGTTAAACCATCATCTGTGATAACAGCCAGATCTATTAAATCATACAAATCCTTCATATAATTAATATAACCCAAGTTAATAATATTAGGATGGTCTATTATTGGTTCTAATTCTTCTTTTAATGGTGCTCCTATAACAAAGATATTCACATCATCATTTTCTTCAGCATATCGTCTTACTGCTTTTGCCATATCATCAAATAATGTTGAACCTGAAGAGAACAATACTGATTTTTTTTGTGGATCAAATTGTGATGGTAATTTATCAAGTATATTATTTTTATTACCTTCTATAACATCTGCTTTTATAGGAGAATACTGTTTTTGAACAGCATATTTTGAGATTATGTGTTCATTTCTGAATTGTGATGATTCAGGTAATAGTAATGTTGGATTTAATTTTAATGATACTTTTGTATCAGTTGGTGTTGCTACAATTCCTACTGAGGGCACTCTTGCAAGTTTTGCTGATAAACAGCCTATGACTGCTCCACCACCTATAACTCCAAGGACTCCATCTGCTTTTTCTTTTCTTATTAATTTTGCGCCTGAAAAAATTGCTTTAAGAGATTTGAAAGCAGCTTTTAGTAATGTTTTCTTTGATGATGCGTGGCCGCCGGCTGCAGGAATTGATGATTTAATCCATTCAATGTTACGTTTTTTAAAATAATATCCTGGTGCAGAAGGGTCTAGAACAATTTTTGTTTCAATACCTTTTTCTTCAAATACTTTTGAGATGTTATATGCTGTTACAGCATCCCCACCAGTTCCTCTCCCAGTTACGAAAATTAGTAATTTCATTAAATTACATCCTTAAATGATTATCTTATTAGATTAATAATGAATTTATATATATCAATAATATCTAATAAAATTATTTGAATGCTTTGAAAAATAGTATTTAAAAAAATTAGTTATTAAGAAAGATTTTACTTTCTTGAAAAAAAAATTAAAAAAATAAACGAAATTATGCTGGATTTCCTTCATCGTCGTAGACTTCAATACATTCTCCGGTACAGTTGTCTGCGGCTTCTTTGTAGATTTCTATATCATCTGTTTCTAGTTCATCTACATCATCTTCTCTTTCTGAACCGACAATTGTAGCTCGATCATCATCATCGAATGTGAATAATGTTTCATCTAATTCAACACAATTTCCACACATTGTGCAATCATCTCTTTCTAAAACTACTTCGTACATTTAATTATCTCCCTAAACTATATATTAACAATGATAATTTTAATACAATATATATATAAATGTTTTGATTTAAACAGTAAAAAAAATAATAAGAAAAAAAGAGTTTTGTAGACTAATATTCATCTGACATATCAGTTCTACTTAAAGATTGTTTTGATGCTTTTTTGTATCTTATTGGATTATATAGTAATCTTCTTACACCTAAGGATTTTAATAAGGAATTATTTGTTTTGATTTGAGCATTTCCTAGGATTAATTTTCTTAATAGATCACCTAATCCTCCACCAGTTAGCACATCCATCACATAGTCACCAAAGGTAGGGTTTTCTATGTGTAAATAAGTGGATATGTAATAGTTTAATGTTTCTGATCTTAGATATGCTATAATTATAGCTGTTATTAAGAAGAGGATTAACATTATTATGAATTCAACTGGATAAAATGCTTGTGGAGCTACTGCTTTTGTTAGGGATGCTGATACTATTGCTAAACATATTCCTAATGCAACTCCAAAAGAATGATTTCCTATTTCTCCCATCATTATATATCCTGAGTAGTCTTGTGAAATATAACCTAAAGCTATTGCTAAGAGCAGTACTGGTATATAATATACTGGTGAGTGTAATATTGCTAGTGTTGTGAATGATACTACTGACATTATTATTACGGTCATACAGGCTGTTCCAGGTTGCATGTCTGCAATATTTAGTATTTGTACCATTAATGCAACTAGTATTGCTACTGGACCCATAATGTAGTATCCAAGTATCATTACAATTAATATTCCTATTCCTCTGAAAAATTGTCCAACTTCAATGTATGAATTTAAAGCTTTACGTCCAATTATATCATCTATGAATGCAGTAATACCTATTATTGCTATTAGATAATTGTAGGGTGCGGGGAAGAATAGCAGCATTACTAAAAATGGTGCTATACCTACTCCTCTAGGAATACCTCCACGTATATCTTCAAATAAATTTCCTTTAATCTTTGTAAATATTACTGTGAATAATATTGTTAAAATCAAGGTGAGAATAAATGCACTAATCCACATTAAATAGATTTCCATATATTCACCTTTTTTCTTGATAAATTTAATTAATTTTATGAATATTTTTTTTAATTAAATTATTCTATAATAATTTATTATTTTTAAGATATAAAATTGTTTTCATATAGGATATCTTAAGAATGAAGCTATTGAACCTAATGATTCTAATTGTTTTCCTGCGTCATGTTCACTGCTTATTATTTCTATTTTGCCACCCATGTTTTCTGCTGTTGACATTACTTGTTGTACTGATTTTTGTCTGACAAGATTATCTAGTACTAGAAGTTTTTCTGATGCGCCCATGTTTGTTGCATTAGTTACTTGTTTTAATCCATAGGTTACTAGGTTTGAAGATTTTCCGATTTGTTCTAATAGTTTGTTGACTGATGTTATTTCGGTTGCTATTTTTGCATCTTTTGATAGTGATTCTATTAGTCCATTTTTTAGTACTTCTTGTATTCCTGCGTGTCCTCCAGATCCTGTGCTTTCTAGTGTGGATTTTTTTGCGTATTCTGGGTAGTTTTCTTCTAGGTAGTTGTAGTAACCATTTTTTGTAAAACCTGGTCCGATTATTATTAGTTTGTTTATTTTTCCGTGTTGTTGTATTGTTTTTGTAATGTCTTCGTAGTATTGGTTGATTTTTTCTTGTCTGTCTTTTGCAATGTTTCTTTTTCCGGAGATGTCTCCCGTTATTGGGCCTATGTATTCTATCCCGTATTGTTTTATTATTCCGAGGTCTGTTGTGTTATCTTCTATTGCTACTATTATCTCTGTTGGTCTTTTGGATGCTTCTACTGCTTGTTGTAGTCTGTCTAATGACCATTTGTTCCAATGTTTTCTTATTTTTATGCTGTTGTTTGTTTGTACGTTTATTGTGTGGTGTGATCCTAGTGGTATTAAGTCTTCTGGTCCTGATTCTATTATTCCTGTGAATCTTAGCATTCCTGTGTATTTGTGAAAGCTGATTTTTTCTACTTTTATTCCTAGGTAGAATGTTTTTTTTACTCCTCTGTCTGCTCTTGTTTTTCCACTGTCATTGTCTTGTATTCTTCTTGTGGTTAGTGTTGACACGTAATCGTTTTCTTCTACTATGTGTGATAAATGCCATAAATCGTCGATTGTTTCTGGTATTATTTCTATTAGTCCCTGTTTTTTGTCTTGATTTTTTATTTGCATGTTTTTTTCTATGATGTTTATTTTTATTATTTTTTATGGAATTGTATTAATTTTATTGTTAAAAGGTAATACTTAAATAATAATAAAGTTATAATTAGTAATACAAATAAGTGGAGTGACATAAACAAAATTATGAACGATGAACAAAAGAAAAATTTAGTAAGAGCAATAGAAGAAGCCGCAGAATGGCAACGATTAGACACTAGCATAGAAGGAGTATATGTAGTAAAACCACCAGAATACAATAACGTACAAAGAGTATTCGTAGAATTAAAGCCAACAATAGACGGACAAGCCTATAAAAAGAAAGGATTATACTTAAAAACAACTGATGAAATAGATGCCTATAAAAAACTTTTAGAAAATCCTAAAACAAGAGAACTGGTAGAAGTAATATCAGAATACTATGGAATAAGAAAAACACCCAAAATAGAAATATAATAATAACCATAAAATTAACTAAAAGGAGGTATACTATGGCTTGTGAAAAAAGAAAAAACATAACAATAATTGGAGGTACAAGAGGTTTAGGTAAATGGATAGCCGAACAACTAAAAAAAGAAGACCTCAACATAACTATCACAAGCCGTAACAAATCCTCCGGAGAAAAAGTAGCAAATAAATTAAATGTAAACTATACTGATAACAACATAGAATCAGTAAAAAATGCAGATATTATCATTTTTAGTGTGCCCATAGAACATATGGTAAAAACAATCAAAGAAGTAGCACCACATGCACCGGAAGGATCAGTACTGATGGATATTACCAGTGTGAAAACTGAACCCTCAAAAGCCCTAGTTGAATATGCTCCAAAAAATGTGGAAGTACTGCCCTGCCATCCTATGTTCGGACCAAGAGTACCCTCACTGGAAGGACAAGTCGTAATATTAACTCCATTAGAAAATCAATCAAAAACATGGTTTTCAATAATAGAAAACTTTTTACAAGAAAATAATGTGAAAATAGTAATCACGACACCTGAAGAACATGATAAAACCATGAGCGTAGTACAAGGATTAACCCATTTTTCATATATCAGCATTGCTTCAACAATAAGGAAATTAAACATTAGTGTTAAAAAATCAAGAGAATTCGCAAGTCCAGTGTACAGTTTAATGTTAGATATGATTAGTCGTATTGTTTCACAAAACCCATACCTTTATTATTCTATTCAAAAATCCAATAAGGAAACAACTATTTCAAGAAAACAATTAATCGAGGAAAGCATATACTTAGCTAACCTTATTGAAAATGACAAAGAAGAGGAATTTGTGAAAAATATGGGTGATTCTGCAAAATATTTAGATGAATATGAAGAAGCACTTGGTCGTTCAGATAAGGCCATAAGTATACTTACCCATGATTTAAATGTTTTAAAAGAATCTATAGGGAAAGAAATTGGATTAGAACATCAATATTCAAAAAATGTGCATGTAGGTATTGTTAAACGGGTTACCCATGATAAGGTTTTCTTAAAAACAAATGATAACAAAATGGTAAGACTTAATATTTCAAATGTGAATATTTTATCCGAAAGTGAATTATATGATTGGAAGAGAAATAATTTTAAATTAGAATATTATGATGTATCTGCATTGTTTCCTAGAGACTCTAGTCAAGAATTTTTAATTAAAATGTTTGAAAATATTGAACCTGTGATTGATGTTGAACTTATAGATGTTTATACTGGAGAACAGATTAAAGAAGGCTATGTCAGTTATACTTTTCATTATTCAACATTTAATAAAGGTGACAATAAGTATGTTGAGGAATATTTGAGAGGTATTGGTGCTACTATCCGATAATTTGTTTTATTTTTATTTTTAGTTTACCTGTTTCATTATTTTTTTTTATAATTTTTTTTAGTGATTTATTAAGATCAACCGAAAAGTATAAATACTATGAATATAATAATTATAATTACAAAAGGTTATTAAAAGATATTTTTTATACAATATTTTAATAACCTTTATATACTAAAATAAATATAATTAATATTACAAAAAGTAAATAAAAAAAAATCAATCTAACCAAATTAATTAATAAAAAAAAGAAGAGGAGGAAAAAAAAATGGAAAATGAACTAAAACTAAAAGTAGCCGAAGCATTCTCCCAATCAGACATAGGACGATCAGTAGCAAGAATAGATCCAAAATGCATGGAAAAACTAAACCTACATGACGGCGACGTAATCGAAATAGAAGGAAACAAACTAACAACAGCCACAGTAGTAGCATCCAAAGCAGACGCAAGCCTAGGAATACTCAGAATAGACAGCTACCTAAGAAAAAACGCAGGAACATCCATAGGAGAAGAAGTAACAATAAGAGCAGCACAAATCAAAGAAGCAAAAAAAGTAAAACTAGCACCAGTAGACCAAGAAATAGCAATACAAGGAAACCTAAACGGAGTATTCCTAAACAGAATCGTAAACAAAGGCGACATAATAATAACCGGAGTAAGAAGACAACAACCAAAAACCAGCATGATGTTCGATGACTTCATAAACCAAATGATGTCCAACATGACATCAATCGGAGAAATAAAACTAGCAGTAGTAAACACCAAACCACTAGGACCAGTCAAAATAACAGAAGACACCCAAATAGAAATGGAAACAAAACCAGTAGATCCAAACAAATTTGAAGGAGTAGAAAACCTCATAGACGTCTCCTACGAAGACATCGGTGGACTACAAAACGAAGTCAAAAAAATAAGAGAAATGGTAGAAATACCATTAAAAAGACCAGAACTATTCAAACAACTAGGAATAGCAGCACCAAAAGGAGTACTATTACACGGACCACCAGGAACAGGAAAAACATTACTTGCAAAAGCCGTTGCAAACGAAACAAACGCACACTTCATAGTAATCAACGGACCAGAAATCATGAGCAAATATGTTGGAGGATCCGAAGAACAACTACGAGAAATATTCGAAGAAGCAGAAGACAACAGCCCATCAATAATATTTATTGATGAATTAGATGCAATAGCACCAAAAAGAGCAGAAGTATCAGGAGACGTAGAAAGAAGAATAGTAGCACAATTACTAACATTAATGGATGGCCTTAAAAGCAGAGGAGAAGTAGTTGTAATAGGAGCAACAAACAGACCAGATGCAATAGACGAAGCACTAAGAAGACCTGGAAGATTCGACCGTGAAATAGAAATAGGCGTACCAGACAAAGACGAAAGAAAAGAAATACTCGAAGTACATACAAGAAACATGCCACTAGCAGAAGACGTAGACCTTGACGAATTAACAGAAGTCACACACGGATTTGTAGGTGCAGACCTAGAAGCATTATGTAAAGAAGCAGCAATGAGAGTACTAAGAAGAGTACTACCAGAAGTACAAACAGACAAAGAAGTACCACAAGAAGTACTAGAAAAAATGGTACTTAACAAAAAAGACTTCAAAGATGCATTAAAAGAAATACAACCATCAGCATTAAGAGAAGTATTAGTACAAATACCAGACATTAAATGGGATGATGTTGGAGGATTAGAAGAAGCAAAACAAGAACTTAAAGAAGCAGTAGAATGGCCACTTAAAAATCCTGAAAAATTCAGAAAATTCGGCATAAACCCACCAAAAGGAGTTATACTCACAGGAATACCTGGAACAGGTAAAACATTACTTGCAAAAGCTGTTGCAAACGAAAGTGATGCAAACTTCATATCCGTAAAAGGTCCAGAATTATTATCCAAATGGGTAGGAGACTCTGAAAAAGGAATAAGAGAAGTGTTCAGAAAAGCAAGACAAACCGCACCAACAGTAATATTCTTTGATGAAATAGATTCAATTGCATCTACCAGAGGAGAAAGTAGTGATAGTGGAGTAACACAAAGAGTTGTAAACCAATTACTTACAGAAATGGATGGAATGGAAGAATTACATGACATTTCAGTAATTGCAGCAACCAACCGTAAAGACATAATAGATCCAGCATTACTTAGACCAGGACGATTTGATAGACACGTTGAAGTAGGATTACCAGATAAAAAATCAAGAGAAGCAATATTCAAAGTACATACCAAAGACATGCCACTTGCCAGTGATGTAGACCTTGAAGTATTAGCAGAAAAAACAGAAGGTTTCGTTGGAGCAGATATTGAGGCAGTTTGCAGAGAAGCAGTTATGTTAACTTTAAGAGAAGATCTTGAATCTGAAGAAGTATACATGTCTGAATTTGAAACTGCAATGAAAAAAGTGAAGCCAACAAAAGAAAATGAATTAGTTTCATACAACTAAGCTAATAATAGTATTTAACCCCTAAACTAATAAATAAGGTGTAGAATATTTATTCTACAATATTTATCTTTTTTTAATATTATTCGAACATTTCCACAACTTTTTTAAGTAATTCAGGAATGTTTAATTGTTGAGTGCAGTATTTATTACAATTGCCACATTCTATGCAATTTGAAGCAGGGGCATGGCTACTGGCAGTTGTACCATATAATGCTAAGTTTGCATTTAGATGATACATTTTTTCTGTATTATACAAATTAAAATATTCTGGGATAGGTATGTTTTGTGGACATTCTTTTACACAATAATTGCAGTAACTACAAGGTATTGCAACTGATTTTCTTATTTCATTTGCCATGTGATTTAAGAATAATGTATCTTTTTCATTTAGTGTTGTGAAATTTTTTAATGCTTCGCAGTTTTCTTTCATTTGTTGTAGGTTACTCATTCCACTAAGTACTGTTATTACATTGTCTTGCGATGCTGCAGATTTTAATGCTTCTCCGGCTAAGTTTTTATTATTTGAATTAAATTGTTTTTTTATTTTTTCGGGTATGTTTACTAATGTTCCTCCTTTTACTGGTTCCATTACTGTTATATCAATCCCATATTTTACACATATTTCATGACATTTTTTTGATTGAACTCTTTGGTCTTCCCAGTCAAGATAGTTTAATTGTAATTGTACTATGTCTATATTTTCATGATATTTTTCTAGTATTTCTTCTAATAGATCTGCTTTATCATGATAACTAAAACCTATTTTTTTTGCTATTCCTTTTTCTTTTGCTTTTGTTAAGTATTGGAATGTTTTTGCTTTTTCTGCTATTTTTATAAATGATTTGTTGATATTGTGTATTAATAATACGTCAAAGTATTCTATTCCTAGTCTTTTTAGCATTATGTTCACTAGTCTTTGGTTGTCTTCTTCTTTTTGTAGTAACCATGTTGGTATTTTATCTGCTATTTGGTATGATTCTCTTGGGTATCTTTTTACTAATGCTTCTTTTATTGCGTTTTCTGATTTTTCGTTGTGATATGCGTATGATGTATCAAAGTAGTTGAATCCTTGATTCATATAGTAATCTATCATTTGTGTGAATTCGTCCATGTTTATTGTTGTGGGATTGTTTTTATCTGTTTGGGGTAGTCTCATTGCTCCAAATCCGAGTTGGGTTTTTCTATTTTTTGCCAATTTATCACCTTTTGTTGTTATTATTTTTGTTTTAAAAAATATTTATACTTTCCATAGGAAACTATTATCATGAATAAGAAAATATTTTAAAACCAAATACTGAAAAAAATTAAACAATATTTAACACAATGATTATTAAAGGATACTAATAAAATAAATAATATTAATAAAAAAAAAATATTAGAGGTTTAACTTATGGCATATGATATTAAAGATATTAACCTAGCACCACAAGGAGAGAAAAAAATTAAATGGGTACAAAGACACATGCCCGTACTAGAAACAATAAAAAAAGAATTCGAAGAAACCAAACCATTCGAAGGAATCACAATAGGATCATGCTTACACCTAGAACCAAAAACAATAAACCTAGGACTAACACTACAAGCAGGAGGAGCAGAAGTCGTAATGACAGGATGTAACCCATTATCCACACAAGACGACGCAACAGCAGCAGGAGCAAAACTAGGACTAAACATGTACGGATGGACAGGACAAACCAACGAAGAATACTATGAACACCTAAACAAAGTACTAGACTACGAACCAGACATAGTAATAGACGATGGAGCAGACCTAATATTTTTAATACATAAAGAAAGACCAGAACTACTAGAAAAACTACGAGGAGGATGTGAAGAAACCACCACAGGAATACACAGACTCAAAGCAATGCACCAAGACAACGCACTAAAAATACCAGTAATGGCAGTTAACGACTCATACATGAAATACCTATTCGACAACAGATACGGAACAGGACAATCCACATTCGACTCAATCATGGGAACAACCAACAGCGTAATCGCAGGACAAACAGTAGTAGTATGCGGATACGGATGGTGTGGAAGAGGAATAGCCATGAGAGGAAAAGGACTCGGAGCAAACGTAATCGTAACAGAAGTCGACCCAATACGAGCACTGGAAGCAAGAATGGACGGATACAGAGTAATGACAGTACAACAAGCACTAGAAGAAGCAGACATAGTAATCACAGCAACAGGAAACCGAGACATCATATCCGGAGATGACTTCGACCACGTGAAAGACGGCTGCATACTATCAAACGCAGGACACTTCAACGTAGAAATCAACGAACCAGACCTACTGGCAAAAACCGAAAAACAGGAAACAATAAAACCAGACATAGACTGCTACACACTAAAAGACGGAAGAAACATATACCTCCTAGCAGGAGGAAGACTAGTAAACCTAGCAGGAGAACACGGACAAGGACACCCAGCAGAAATAATGGACCTAAGCTTCGCAATGCAAGCATTATCCGCTAAAAGAATACTTAACGAAGACATGAAACCAGGAGTATACAAAACAAGAGATGAAGTAGATACAGAAGTAGCAAAACTCAAACTACAAACAATGGGAATAGAAATAGACCAACTATCCGACGAACAAAAACAGTACATGAACAGTTGGGATGTAGGAACATAAAAAAATAGTATTTTAACTAGTTTAGAACCATTGGTTTAAACTAGTTTGTGCTGTTTCTTTTTTTAATTTATCTATTGATGCAAGAGTTCTTTCTTCATTAAAATCATGATCTCCACATAGGAAATCTATTAATTTTTCTTTTTTAGGAGTTTTAAATGTTATCTTATAATCTGTGATGACATCAGGGTTTAAAAATATTTCACGTATTTCATCAGGATCTACTTCTATAGTTTTATCAAGTTTTTCCAATGCTGTTTCAAGTGTTCCATATTTTTGCATAAGTTTTAGTCCTTTTTTTGCACCTATTCCATAGACTCCCTCGTTAAAGTCTGTTCCAACGAGCATTGCAAGGTCCACCATCTGTTCTCTTGTTAATTTAAGGTCGTCTAATGTTTTTTGTAGGGATATTATTTCCATGTTTTTTGATGATTGAGATAATCTGAAGTTTCGTAGCATTCTTGTTGCACCAAATTGTAGACAATCATAGTCCTGTGATACTACTGCCCATGCATCTTTCTGTGCTACCATATATGATGCTTGTGCTTCACCTTCCGTTTTTGCTTGGACATATGGTAAACCCATTAGTTCCAGTAGTTTCTTTGATGATTCTATGATTTCTTTGTCTAAATGTACTGTCCGTGATGCGTATTTTCTTGCTGTTTCCATGTCACCTGATTCTTTTGCTTCTAAGTATTTTTTCTCTGATTCTTTTTTAACTTCTATTCTTTCCTGTACTGTCTTACTTTTTAGTTGTGGTGATTTTCCGTCAAATACGTATACTGGTTTTACTTGTTTTGAGATTAATGTTGCTGTTTGGAAGAATATTCCGCTAAGATGAGATGTTATGTTTCCGTTAGAGTCTTTGAGTGGTGTTCCATCTGCTTGTCTCATTGTTGATAAGAATTTATAGATTAAATTTGATGCATCTACTGTTAGTATTTTTCCTTTTAAATCGTTCATTTCTATTGGTTCTGCAGTAGTAATGTCTTTAAATTTTACTCCCATCTTCAGTCCTCCCCATATAATATTTGTTTTGGTTTTTTGTTGTTAAAATTTGATTTTAATCCGTCTGTGTATGCATTTGTGTAAAATTTTATTCTTTTTATTTTATGGTCATCAAATAGAATTATTCCTATTAGTGTCATAAGATAGTTTTTGATGATTGTTGTGTATAATGATAATTTGTTTTGTGAGTATTTTCTTCCAAGCCATATAAGGTTTCTTTGCATATAATAGTTTATCCATAACTTTTTGTATGGTCTTCTATCTACTGTTATTCCTAGAACTGTTTTTTTGAAAGTTCCTTGTACGCTTCCTTCGGCGTGTTTTATTATGCTTTTGTTTATGAGTTTGATTTTTCCCTGACTTCTTAGTCGGATGCAGTATTCTAGATCGTCTGCGTGGATGAAAAATTCTTTTTTGGGATATCCAATGTTTGTTATTGCTTCTTTTTTTATTAGTAGTCCTACGAATGATGCCATGTCTATATCTGTTGTTTCTGTTTGGGTGTCCTCTTGTGTTATGTGTTCTTGTATGGGTAGTCCATGGGTGAAGTTAAAGTATCCTCTATGATGGTATAGTATATTATTTTTTAGGTCTACTTTTAGACTTGCTAGTGCTACTGTGTCTTCTAGGTTATAGTATGGTTTAAGGTTTTCTAGGCATGTTTTTGTTGGAAATGCGTCGTCGTCCATTATCCATATCCAATCATAGTTGTCTTCGTATGCTGTTTTTACTCCTTCATAGAATCCGCCTGCTCCCCCCATATTTTCTGGTAGGCGGATGTATCTTAGTTTTACTTCTTGTATGGTTTTTTCTTGTACTGATTTTTGTTTTGTGTCTGGAAGAGATTTTATATATCCTTCTTGTAGTAGTAACTCTTCTGTTTTGTCTGTTGAATTGTTATCGACTATGATTATTGTTTGTAGTTTTAGTGTTTGGTCTAGTAATGATGATATGCACTTTGTTAATAATTCTTTTCTGTTAAAGGTTACTACTACTGCACATACTGAGTTGTTCATAGGTATTCCTTATTTAATTTTTTATGCCAGTTCCATGCGGAATCTACTATTTTATCTATTTCCACATATTGTGGGTCCCATTTTAATATTTCTTTGGCTTTTTGACTGCTTCCTATGAGTATTGCTGGATCTCCTGGTCTTCTGCTTGTTTCCACTACTTTGAAGTCTCGGCCTGTTACTTTTTTCACTGATTCTATTACTTCTCTTACTGAGAATCCTTTACCATTTCCTAGGTTGAATTCGTTACTATCGTTTCCTTCATCAAGGTATTTTAGTGCTAGTATATGTGCATCTGCTAGGTCTGTTACGTGTATATAGTCTCTTATGCATGTTCCATCTTCTGTTTCATAGTCTGTTCCGAATATTTTTATGTCTTCTCGTTTTCCTATTGCTGCGTCTAGGATTAATGGTATGAGGTGTGATTCTGGGTTATGTGCTTCTCCTATTTCTCCGGATTTGTCTGCTCCGGATGCGTTGAAGTATCTGAGTATTACTGATTTTAGTCCGTATGCTTTATCATAGTCTTTTAGTATTTGTTCTACCATTAGCTTGGTTCTTCCGTATGGGTTTATTGGGTTTTGTGGATGGTCTTCTACTAATGGTATTTTTTGTGGTACTCCGTATGTTGCACATGTTGATGAGAATATGAATTTTTTTACATTGTGTTTTAACATTACTTTTAGGAGATTCATTGTGTTTACTACATTGTTTGTATAATATTTTTCAGGGTTTTCTACTGATTCTCCGACTTCTATGAAGGATGAGAAGTGCATTACTGCTGTTATATCGTATTTCGTGAATACTTTGTCTAATGCATCTATGTCTTTTAGATCGCATTGTTCGAATTTTCCCCATTTTACTGCTTCTTTATGTCCATAACTTAAGTTGTCCAGAACTATTGTTTCATATCCGGATTCTGTTAATGCTTTGTTTGTATGTGAGCCTATGTATCCTGCTCCGCCTACTATTAATATCATGTATTTTTGTTCCCCCAGCATTTTTTTATTATTTTATGATTATGATTTTATCAAAAAATATGTTATATTGTGTAATATTCTCCATCAACTTTTTCTACACGTTTCAGAAGTTGTTTATTTTCTAATGATACTATAATATTATATGTTCTTTTTGGTGTTAACTCTAATTCACCATACATTAATGCACCTTCTAAAATATATCGTGGAGCATAATTATCATATTTACTTATTACATCTGTTATGATGGAATACGCATCCTCTTCTGTCTGGTTTAACATTAATTCTTTTAGTTCTGATTTTGTTTCTACAACTTTTACATCCACGTCTAAATTGGTATATGTAATGTCTTTTGTTGAGGAATCAAATTCAAGAATATTTTTTTCTTGAAGTGATGACAATAAGTCCACCATTTTTGTCTCAGAATAGTCTAACACTTCTCTTACGATGTCATAAGATACTTTTTCCGGATATTTTTCCAGATTATTTTTTATGAACATTATAATTTTGTTTTCATCATTAGTAATTATTTGCAATTATTACACCTTAGTGATTCTTATAATAATATATCATTTTTCTCTTAAAAATAATTTATTAAAATAACCTGTTACAAAAAAGCATTGAAAAAGCTCAGGAGATGTTTAAAGTACTTATGGCGTGTTATATTTATCAACCTTTTTCAAAAAATAAGAATTATATATTATTACTTAAAAACCTATTAATAACTAACTATTTCTAAAAAATAAGAGGTTCAATAAAATCATGTTAGACGCATTATATATGAAAACTATTGAAAAAAAGGATGAAATAAGCAAATTTTTCAATAATATTACCAAGAACATAGATTACGAAAATGTGAAAAACAATTACAATACATGTGATTTTAATAAAAATGAACAAGATAAGAACTTTGCAGCAATAGATGGTAGTTTTAATAAGGTTAAATTCATGGCAGGATATGTTTATGCAATTACTAGCCAGACAATAATATCCAAAAGTAACCAGGATATTATGAAAGAATCACCGGGTGTTGATATAAGTACCATATCAACAATTTATGACAGACAAATTAACAAACTACTCTCATTAAAGATGAGCATATTTGAATTAAAAAGTACTATTGATACACTGAAAAAACATCCTGACATAGATTATATGTTACTGGATGGTACAATAAGTGGAACATTAACAAATTACAGACAACCAGAAATTGACAGTAGACTAACAAAAATATTGGAGTTAATTAGTTTTGAGTATATCAGACCAGATTTTGATGAAGATGAAATCACATTAGACATAATAACAGAAAATAAAAAAGAATTAATTAAAACCATCATCACTAAACAAATATCCGAAAATGGATGGGATATTAAATATAAAGATGTTGAAATGGACATAATATTGTGCCTAATCGGATATGAACAGTTATTCTGTATAAATTATTTGTTAAAAAATTATAAAAAAAAGCTTATCTGTATATCTAAAACCAGTTCAACAAAAAATGTTTTCAAGGAAAACATCCCCGATATTGCAGTTATAGACTATGCATGTGATAAATCAGGTTATTCAAAAATTATCCCATATAACTCCATGAGACCAATCAGATACGTAGAAAATTCAAAAACACAGGTGGACTTCCCTATCCTAAACTTAGAATTAAGTGAAACACCATACAAAGTATTTTTCACAAAATTAAATAATAAATCACAAGCATTAAAAATTGAAATTCCATGGAAAATAGAAGATGAAAAAGAAATAGTGAAAATATTAACTGATTTAGAAAGTGTGAGCATAAACGGATATCCTCATATTCTTAAAAAAGCACATGATGAGGTAAAAATTAGCTCAAAATATATGAAACGTATGACAAAAAGAATCAGTTTAGAAAATAGAGAAAACAGATCCGTATTAAATTAAGAAGGTGATAAAATGACTGACATAATAGGAAGATGTTATGGGGAAACTTCACCAAACTCATTATCATTCATATCCAAGAAAACCCCCACAGTAAACGAATATGTATACATCGAACATGATGGAAGAACAATAATGGGAATTATTGACACACTCCTCAGAGGAAGCTTTACACTTAGTGATGACTTGTTAGATGAAGATTCCATAGGAAGAATAATAGACATTGAAGGACAAAGTGACCAGTACATCCGGGGAGAAATAACAATACTTGGAGATCTGGAAACATTAGAAATACCAAGAACACCAGCACCAATAGGAACACCAGTAAAAAAAGCAACAATAGAACAGCTTGAAAAACTATTCAGTAGCCAACAAGGAATAACAATTGGTGGTGTTCTTTCACAACCGGAAGTTAAGGTTAAATTAGATGTAAATAAGATGGTTTCACGACACCTTGGAATACTGGCAATGACCGGAGCAGGTAAATCAAATGCAACCTCTGTTATAATAGATGAACTATTAGCACTAGGAGGAACTATCCTCGTGCTAGATATGCACTCAGAATACGGAAAAACCACTTTTAAAAATGGTGAAAAGAAAAGTATTCCTGCTAAAATAAATCCAAGAGACCTTAGCATACTAGAATATAAAAGATTATGCAATATTACAGACAGTGCAACCAATCAGGAAAAATATTTAAGAGATGCATATGATATTGCAAAAGAAAAAAGTACCGATGGAACCAAGACCGTGTTTATTGAGGACATGATAAACTTTGCACATGAAAAAGCAAATGAACTTGAAAATGCTGAAAGAAAAAATAACAGTCACATAGATGCTGTGAACCAAGTAGCTTTCAAACTAGAAGATATGATACGAAAATATAGGAGCATACTTGACTCAACAGATGTTTCAGATATTGTGTCAATAATTGAACCGGGTAAAGTAAATATTATCGGATTAAGTTCATTAGATGAAAAAGCATCAGACATACTTGTAAAACACGTGTTAACTGAAATATTAAACAGAAGAAAAAATGCTATGACCACGGGAAAAGGAAAAACATTAGAATACCCAGTGTTCAGCATAATAGAAGAGGCACATATTCTTGCTTCACAAAAAAGGAACACTCAATCCAAAAACATCATAGGCAGAATTGCACGTGAAGGACGTAAATTTGGTGTAGGATTATGTTTAGTAAGTCAAAGCCCAAAATCATTAGACAGTGAAGCACTATCGCAACTTAACAATCTGATCATATTAAGATTAGTAGAACCTAGTGATCAGGCACACGTACAGAAGAGTAGTGAAAGTTTAAGTGAAGAATTACTTAAAAAGTTACCTTCATTAAATGTTGGAGAAGCAATAGTCCTGGGACAAATGACAAGAGTTCCTACCATGGTAAAAATAGATGAATTCCAAGGAAGAAGTGTGGGAAATGACTTGGATATAATAAGTTTATGGCAAAAAGCTAAAAATGAGAAAGAAGCAAAAAAAGAAGAAAGTAAGCAATTTATAGATGAATTAGGTATATGAAAATGACAGTAAAAATAGCACACCTGGCGGATACCCACTTAGGTTACAGACAGTATGGTATACAAGAACGTGAAGATGACTTCTATGATGCATTCAAGAATGTGGTTGATGACATAATAGAAAAAGATGTTGATTATGTTATACACTGTGGTGACTTGTTTGAACAACCTAAACCACCAATTAAAGCATTACTTGTTGCACAGGAATGTTTTAATAAGTTAATGGAAAATAATATTGAAGTATATGTTATTGCTGGAAATCATGACATTTTACAAAGAAGAAAGACTTCATTACCTCAAGAATTATTTGAAAATGATAATTTCCATATTATCAGTACAAAAAATAATCATCATATATTAAAGGAAGACATTTACCTAACAGGTCTTCCTTACCTTCAAAAGGTACATGAAGCACAAGTAAAAGACATGTTGGATGAATTAGTTCTTGAAACAAGAGCGCATAAACATAGTATTTTAATGTTACATGGGGGCGTAAGTAAATTATTTGGATTTGAATGTGAATTTGAGAATGATACTATACCTGAAGGTTTTGATTATTATGCATTAGGACACATACATGAAAGAAAAATGGACAAATTTAAGAATGGATTGTTATGTTACCCTGGATCAACTGAAATAAAAAATAAGGGTGAAATTTCAGAGTATGAAAATAAGGGTAAAGGTTATGTTTTATTATCTGTTGATGATAGTGTTGAAGCAGAGTATGTTAACATAGATTTAGAAAGAAAGTTCATTGTATGTGACATTAAGTATTCAGAACTTGATATTAGATTAGATGAAATAGCCGATAAAATAAATAATGAAATACTGGTAAACACAGATAAAAAGCCTGTTTTAATATTAAATATTAAAGAGGGAGATTTTGAAAGGTCTGAAGTTTCAGGTAAGATATATGATAAATTAGGTGATATCTCTCTTAGTGTTCGTCTAAGCTATGAACCAACAATAATTATTGATGATCATAAAGAAATTAATGATTTATTATCACCTAAAAAGGCTTTAATAAACAGAATCAAAACTGATATAGATGAACAATTCGAATCATTAGGTGTTGATTTGTACAATTCATTAGCTAAAAGGGATCTGGAAGAAGCAAAAGAAATATCAGACACATTCTATGAAAAATTCTATTATAAGGGAGAAGAAAATGATAATAAATAGTTTAACACTAGAAAATTTCAAGTCACATAAAAATACAAAAATTGACTTTAATGAAAATATCTCATTAATACTAGGTAGTAATGGTGCAGGAAAATCCAGTATACTTGAAGCAATAAGTTACTCTCTTTTCAAAGATTTTGATGGTACAATAGATACATTAATAAGAAAACCTGTTGAAGAAAACGATATTATTAAAAAAATGCAGGTTACCATAGAATTTACTCATAACTCCAGGAATTATCTTCTAAAAAGAGGAAAAACGAAAAGTAAAAATATTGCGGAACTTAAAATAAAAGAAAACGACCATTATGTAATGCAATGTAATGGAGATAAAAATGTTACTCTTGAAATTGAAAATCTTCTAGGGCTAGATTCAAAATCATTCCTTAATGCAGTTTATATAAGACAGGGTGACATTACTGATTTAATAGAAAAAAAGGCATCTGAAAAAAAGGAATTAATCTCCAAACTATTAAACATTGAATCTTTCGAAAGAGCATGGGAAGAAATAAAGGAATTAATCCGAGTTTATGAAAATAAACTTAACAGTAACAATGATAATCTTTCTAGAAAGGAAGGTATAGAAGAAGATATTAAATTAATAGAAGAGAGTATAACTCAAAATGATGAAAAATTAGGAACTCTTAAGCCTGAAACTGAAGAGTTAAAGAAAACTGTGCTTGCTTTGGAAAATGAAAAAAATAAGATTGAATTAGATAAAACAAAATTTGAAAACTACATGGAATCATTAAAAATACAGAAGAATCTTTTCAAAGATAGAACATTAGAAAAAGAAAAGAATGAATCTAAATTAAAAGAAATAGAAGAAAATGAAATTAGGATAATTGAAATAGAAAAAGAAGTTAAACCATTAGAACATTTAGAAGAATTAAAAGATACAAAAAATGATTTGGATGTGAATAATGAAAAAATAAGAAATCTAACAAAAGAAATTGATGAGATTGAAAAAAACAAAGTTATAAGAGAAAATAAGAAAGAAGCATATTATACATCAAGCAGTTTAAAAGAAGAAATAGATCAGTTACGAAAAGAACGAAAAGAACTTAATGATAAATATCTTTCAATTAACTCCATTAAAACAGAAATAAAGGAAAAAGAAAATTACCGGGACAATTTAAAAACAGAACTACAGAAAGCATCAGAACAGGCTACTAAAATATTGGGAGAATATTTTAAAGGCCCAGAAGATATTGAAAAGAAAACTATTGATGAAAAAACAAAAACTGAAAAGTTTATTGATGATTTAACCAATAAGATTAATGAAAACAGTAACAAGATTAGTGTTAATAGGAACACGTTAGAAAATACTAGAAAATCATTGAAAGATTTAGAGAATACACAGGATACTTGTCCAATTTGTCAATCTGAGATTAGTCATGAAAAACATGAAGAATTGTCCACAAAATACAAACAGGATATTAATGAGTTGGAATTAGAAATTGAATCTTTAGTTAATTCTAACAAAAATCAAGAACGTATTTTACTTGAAAAACAGAATTATCAGAAGCAAATTAATGATATTAACATTGAATTATTGAAAGAAAAAAATGATAATTTTCTAAGTTTAATTAAAGAAATTAAAGAGTTAAAAACTAAAATTCCTGAAGAATTCGAGGATGATGAATTATTAATTAAAATGGATGAGAATATAGAGGAAAAAGAAAATAAGTTAAATGATCTTAAAGAGGATTCGGATGCATATAAATTTGCTGTTAAAAGATTATCTGAATTAGCTGATCTTGATGAGTTAAAAAAGAATGTTGATAGTTTAAATGAAATTGGTTCAATTTTAAAAGCTAAATGTCATGATATTATTAACAAATATGCTGTGAAGGATAATTTAGAGATTCAGATTAAACGTTTGCGAAAGCAAAATGATTTCTTGAATGAACTTAAAGGTAAAGTAACTAATAAGGAAGACATATCAAATAATATTAAAAATATGACTGATGAAATAACAGGTTATACTGAAAATATTAATAAAATAGAAAGGGATATTGCAGAATTAAATTATGATAGTGAAAACTATGATGAAATAAATAAAGCATATATACTGGACAAAGAAAAATTAGATGAAAACAATAAAAATATAACAGAATTAGAAACAGAAATCAAAAAAGACAAAGAAACAATTACAAACAAAAACAAGGAACTAGAAGAATTAGAAAAAATTGAAGAAGAACAAGAACATTTAAAAGATTATATAAAAATGTTGAACAAACTACGTGACATTTACAGTAAAGATGGAGTACAAAAAGATTTAAGAGAAAATGTAAGACCACTAATTGAAAAAGAAACATCAGACATATTCAATGAATTCGACTTTGACTACACTAGCCTATCCTTAGACAATGATTATAATATAACATTACACAACAAAAATGAAGAACTCAGTAAGGACATGTTTAGTGGTGGAGAAAAAATTGTTATAGCACTAGCATTAAGATTAGGTATCTCAAAGGTTCTATCAGAAAATAAAACGGATCTGCTAATACTGGATGAACCTACAATTCATTTAGACGAAGAAAGACGTTCAAGTTTAATCGATATTATTAGTAAAATTAATTTTGTACCGCAAATGATAGTGGTTACACATGATGATGAAATGGAAGCATTATCAAGTAATATAATTAAAATTCAAAAACATGGTGGAATATCCTCTATTGATAATAGTTAACTATATTCCATTTTTATTAATCTTTTTTTTTGAAAAATAGTTTTATTTAAATTTTTAAAAAATAGTTATTTAGGGTTTAAAAAAATATACGGTATTTTATCAATCATTGATTGATAAACCCTTAATACCATATTTAACTTATACTTAAAGAAGTAAAGAAACAATATTACATTATGTTGTATTTTTGTAATAATAAGAATTCTTCTGTGGTTAATTTTTTACCATCTTTGAATTTTTGGAAGATTTCTTCAGCTAATTCTTTTTCTTTCTTATCATTGTCGTTTTTATCATCAGATTTTCTGGTTCTTGGTTTAGCTTTTGCTTGGTCCATGAATTTGTTTACTTTTCTGATTTCTGAAAGTTTAGCTTTTACTTCTTCGTGTTTTGCTGTTGCTGCATTTCTTGAGTTGATGAAGTCTTGGTGTTTACTATCAGCTTTTTCTCTGATACCATCAATTTGGTTGAAGTATTCGATCATTTCTTCGTGTACTGCTTGTGCTTTGTCAGATAATTCAACTACTTTTTGGTGGTATTTTTCTGATTTTTCTTTTAATGCGTCTGCAGTTTTTTCTTCTTCTTCATCACTTTGGATTTTCTTGAGTTGTTTTGTTAAGTCAGATACTCTTTTTACAAGCTCGTTTTCTTTTCTGATGTCTAATACTTTTGTTTGTATTGTTTTATCGATTTTGTTGATTTCTGCTTGTATGTTTGAGATTTCTTTTTTGCCGGAGTTCCATTCAACTTTTTTAAGTTCTTCGTTGCATTCGTTTCTTAGTTCTTTGTTTTCGTGAACTTGTTTGTTGATTTCGTCTCTTTCGTTTCTTTTTTCTAAAGCTACTTTAAGTGTGTCTTTGAGTTCTTGGTTTAATTCGTCACGTTCTTTACGGTAGACTTTAGTTTCTTCGTTCATTTGATCTCTTACATTTTTGAGTTCTGTGAGTTCTGCTTCTAAAGTTCTTTTTACTTGTAATAATTGTTGGAAGTTTAGTTTTGAGTAGTCGATTGCAGGTTCTTCTTCTGCTTCTTCTGCTTCTTCTTCAGGAGCTTCTTCAGCTTCAGCTGGTTCTTCTTCTGCTTCTGCTTCTTCTTCAGCTTCAGCTGGTTCTTCTTCTGCTTCTTCTTCAGCTGGTTCTTCTTCTGCTTCTTCTGCTTCTTCAGCAACTTCTTCGGTTTCTTCTACAGCTTCTTCAGCAGTTTCTTCAACTACAGTTTCTTCTTCAGTAGTGGTATTTTCTATTGTTTCTTCTTGGGTTTCTTCTACTACTTCTTTAGTGTTTATTTCTTCATCTGCCATGATATCAAGTACCTTCCTTAGGTCTTTTTCATTTATTTCATAATCGGCGTGTTCTTTTAAAATTGGTTTTGCATTATATGCTATTCCTATTTTAGCATTTTTTATCATTTCAAGGTCATTTGCCCCATCACCAATAGCTACACACTCTTCTAGTGTGATTCCGATTTCGTCAACTAGTTGCCTTAGGACATCAACTTTGTCTTGAGTTATTAGTGGTCCAGATACTTCTCCAGTAAGTTTTCCATTTTCTACTTCTAAAACATTACAAAATGCGTAGTCTGCATTTATTTTTTCTTTTATTTTGTAGGTTATAACATCAAAACTTCCTGTGATTATTGCAATTTTATATCCTTGTTTTTTTAATTCTGCTGTTGTTTCTTCAGCTCCCGGGTTTAAGGATATGTTTTGCATTACTTCATCGATTTCGGCCGTTGTGATGCCCTCTAATTTTTTTACTCGTTGTCTTATTGACTCTTCAAAAGGAATTTTTCCTTGCATTGCTTGTAGTGTAATGTCACCAATTTCTTTTTCAATACCTTTTATTTTTGCTATTTCATCTATTGTTTCTGTGTCTATTAAGACATTGTCTAGATCAAATACTACCAATTTAATCAAAAGATCACCGATTATTTTTAATAAATTTTCAAGATTTTTTTCTTGTATTTATTAAAGGATTTGGGTGTTTATGTGGTGGTTATTTGGAGAATAAATAAATTATCTTATTTTAGCATTGAATTGATAAAATATTCAGTCTTCTATCAAGTATAATTCAGTTAAGCGTTCTTTAGTTTTTTGAACACCTAATAATGCTTGATCAGCAGTTTTTGCTCCTGTACATACTACTTTACCAGATCCAAATAAGAGTAATACTACTTTAGGGTCAGATAATCTGTATACTAAACCAGGGAATTGTTCAGGTTCGTATTCAGTGTTTTCTAAATCTAAAGCTACTGCTTCTAAGTTTAATACTTTTCCTAAATTAGCTGATGCTACGATGTTTTGAATTTTAATATCGTATTCTTCAGGAATTTCTGGATCTAATTCTCTGATTCTATCAACAGTCATTTTGATTGCTTTTAAAGAATCTTCAATACATTTTGCTCCAGTACAAACTAACTTACCTGATCCAAAGATTAAAGCAGCAGTTTTAGGTTCTTTAAGTTTAAATACTAAACCTGGAAATTGTTCTAGGTTGTATTCAACATTTTCTAAAGCTGGTGCAACTTTAGGTAATTCTAGTTTTCTTTCTTTTGAATCAAACAATGTTGCTGATGCTACGATGTTTTCAACTTTGATTTCTACATCTGCCATTATTTTTCCTCCATTAATGATAAAAAATTATGCATAAATTAAATATTTGGTTGAGAATTATTGTTAGTTAAAAGTAATAAAAAACTAAAAAATAATTAATTTCTTTGATAAAATCCGTATGGGAGTTTAAGAAATCAGTCAACCGCTATTTACATTATGTTTAATACATTATGTAATTTATTTAAAAAATACTAAATAACATATTATGTATTTATATATGTAACTTTTTACTTTATAAATATACCTATATTTTATAGGTGTTGTCAAGATGTGTGGTGAAATTACCTTTTCCATCATAAAATTGCATTTCGAGAATCCCATCTTTCAAGCTTCAAATTTAGTCTAGATAAAAATCCACGTAATGTTTTAAATTTATTTTTTAAAGATTTCAGTGCAAAATCACCAAAAATACGCTCAATCCAATTACTAGTACGTTCAATAAAACCTTATTCAAGAAACATAGTTAAATAACGAGAATAAGGACGAATCTTTTTATCAACAATCTCATTAATAACATCAGGAAACTCTTCACGCCTACTAAAAAATATTATCCAATATATCTAATACTTCAAATCTATTTTCTACTTCGTAAATTTGATAAACTTCTTCCAAATATTTTTTTATATATTCCTTATGAGTCTCTTTTGCGATATTGTTCTCTTTTACATGATTGTATAAGTATTTATTGATGTTTTGTTTTGCATAGAATTCACAGAATTGGTGTTTGAATCCTAAATCTTGTATTGGTTTTCTATAAGCAATATGTAAGTCAGTTGTAATTGCTTTACGTGGTTGATTAAGTGTAGCATTCCGTAAGAAATTATAAACTTCAGTACTGTTTTCTTCTTTAACTATTTTATAATCCACAAGTGTTTTATGATGTACATCAAATAATACAAAGAAATAAACATAATTATCACTAATTTCATCTATTTTAACCCATAAACTACCAAATACATAATATCCAGAATAATTTTCTGTATTAGACTCATATTTAATACTATAATCAAATATAATGTCCTGTACTTCCTGGTAAGATAAATATACATTATGAATTCTTTTCATGATTTCATGTATTCTACGAACTGGAGTACCACAAATAGCATAGTAATTCTATATTATCTTCATAATACGCCTGAAAACACTGAATT
This sequence comes from Methanosphaera sp. ISO3-F5, assembly GCF_034480035.2. Classification (NCBI taxonomy): domain Archaea; kingdom Methanobacteriati; phylum Methanobacteriota; class Methanobacteria; order Methanobacteriales; family Methanobacteriaceae; genus Methanosphaera; species Methanosphaera sp. ISO3-F5. Next base: position 2,145,531 of record NZ_CP118753.2, on the reverse strand, counting down.
TACTATCAACTACACTACTAATATCTGCAGAAAAACCTTTACCACAATTACGACATTCATAACGTTTAATACGAGCACCAACATTACCAAAAACATTCAAAACAAGCTTTTTAGGATAATAACCATCTTCAACAACATGTTTAGAACCACAATGAGGACAATAACTCCTAAATTGAGTAAAAACAACACCACCTTTAGTTTCAAAAACTTTCAAATCATTAGTAATCTAAGATAGCTTAGATTTCACATAACCATCAACAAAAGTAACTGGAAGATCATCATCAAAATAATCATCCAAATAATCTACAATTAAATCTTTACAATCAAAAGATAATAAATTCACACATCCACCATCAGCATTATCTTTTCTAACAACATCAACCAATGGTTCACTAAAAAAACCGTCAAATTTAAGTTGATGACCAATATAATTCGTAATAAGAGAGTTATTTTCTTGTTTCATAATATAATATCCCTCCTTTTTACTATAAAAACTTTATTATCACTTATTTTTAAAAACACGCCCCAAGAGGCGAATAAAACTAGTAAAAATTAACATTTTAAAAAGAATTAAAAAAAGTATTACTTTTTTGCTAAAAAGTAACTGAAAATTCATCACCACACATTCTGACTACATCATTTTATATGAATATTTTTCCTAATATAATATATTGACAAAAAAATGTGGACAAAATTATGATAGAAGTAGAGATTAAAGCAAAAATTGAAGACAATATTGTAGCATATGAAAGGATTAAAGAAATTGGAGGCATATATTCCCATAGTGAAAAGCAACATGACATTTATTTTAATGGAGAAACGAGAGATTTTAAAAAAAGTGATGAAGCGTTACGTATTCGTGAAATTCCTGATGGAGAAGATGATATAAAAAGGATTCTTACATATAAAGGTCCTAAATTAGATACTGAAACAAAAACCCGTGAGGAGATTGAAGTTACAGTAGACAATACTGAAAATTTAATAGAAATCCTGGTTAATATTGGGTACAGACCTTCTGCCATTGTAAATAAGATGCGACGCATATTTACTTATGAAGATTATACTATTACCGTAGATAAACTAAATGAATTAGGATATTTCATGGAAATAGAATATGTTACAAATGAAGATGATGATATTGATAGAATACAGGATGAAATATTCAGTATTTTCGAGAAGTTAGGTATTACAGATGGTTTTGAAAAAGCATCTTACCTAGAGTTATTAGAAGAAAATAATATTAACTAAAAAAATAAATATAATTTATATTCATATAAGATTGTTTTTACTATTTCTGATTATAGTATGTAACATACATTAGGGGGAAATTAAAATTAATGATAGATTCGTAAGTATATATAACAATGAAGTAGAATACAATCTACCAGAAAAAATTAATATATACGATACAACACTTAGAGACGGAGAACAAACACCAGGAGTTTGTTTTTCATTAGATGAAAAGTTAGAAATAGCTCATAAATTAGATGAATTAGGCATACCACAAATCGAAGCAGGATTTCCTATAGTATCAGAAAATGAAAGAAAATCCGTGAAAACAATAGCAAACGAAGGACTTAATGCAAACATCATTTGTTTAACAAGAACAAAACAGGCAGACATTGATGCTGCATTAGATGCGGATGTAGATGGAATTATCACATTCATGGGATTATCTGATTTGCATTTAAAAGTCAAAATGAACAAACCACGAGAAGAAATTAATGAAATATGTATGAATGCTGTAGATTATGGTAAAGACCATGGATTGTTTGTAGCATTTTCTGCAGAAGATGCTACGAGAACAGAATTACCTAAACTAATAGAAATATACAAGTTAGCACAGGAACATAAAGCAGATAGAATACATATAGCTGACACGACTGGTTCAATAAATCCATATGCAATGCAATACATGGTTAGAAACATTAGAAAAGAATTAGATGTTGAAATAGCATTACATTGCCATAATGACTTCGGATTTGCCGTAAGCAATTCAATAGCCGGATTATTGGAAGGAGCGTCATCAGTATCAACAACTGTTAATGGTATAGGTGAAAGGGCAGGAAATGCATCATTAGAAGAGTTAATAATGTCCCTAAAATTATTATACAACAAAGATTTAGGATTTAACACACAAGTAATATCCGAACTATCAAAAATTGTATCAAAATATAGTAAAATACCAGTACCCGACAGCAAAGCTATTGTAGGAAACAATGTATTCAGACATGAATCAGGAATACATGTAGATGCAATAGTAAAAGACCCATTTACATACGAACCATTCTTACCAGAAATGATAGGAACAAAAAGACAAATAGTGCTGGGAAAACATTCAGGAAAAGCTGCAATAGAAGAAAAGTTAGATTCATTAAACATTAAAGTAGATGAACAGAAATTACTAGAAATTGTTAAACTAGTTAAAGAAGAACGTGAAAAAGGTTTTGAAATAACCAATGATAAATTTGATGAAATATTAGTCAAAGCAAACATAAACTGAGGGTTTAAATGAATATTACTGAAAAAATCTTAGCAAAAGCTTCAAACAAAGAGGAAGTAAGTCCTGGAGATACAGTAAATGCGAAAATAGATGTTGCAATGAGCCATGATGGAACAAGTCCCCCTACAATCAAAGTATTTGAGAAAATAGCAGATAAAGTGTGGGATCCGGATAAAATTGTTCTAGTATTTGACCATAATGTACCTGCCAATACTATGGGTTCAGCAGAATTTCAGCAAGTAGTACGAGATTTTGCAAAAAAACAGGGAATCAAAAATATATACAAACAAGGGGAAGGTATATGTCACCAGGTTCTACCAGAGGAAGGACATGTTAAACCATCAACAGTAATTGTTGGAGCAGATTCACATACATGCACTTATGGAGCTTTTGGAGCATTTTCGACAGGACTTGGAGCCACTGATTTAGCAATGGTATATGCAACAGGAGAAACATGGTTTAATGTACCTGAAACACTTAAAATTAATGTGAACGGTTCATTACAAGAAAATGTTTACTCAAAGGATTTAATACTAAATATTATTAAAACATTAGGTTCTTATGGTGGAACATATAAAAGCTTAGAATTTCATGGAGAAACAATAAATAACTTATCAGTAGATGCTCGTATGACAATGACAAATATGGTTATTGAATGTGGAGCAAAGAATGGAATAATGGTACCAAATAAAAGTACTGAAGAATATCTTGCAAGAAGGGGCATTACTAATTATAATATTACTACACCTGATAAAAATGCAGAATACGAGAAAGTGTATGATTTTGATGTTGATGATTTAAGACCACAAGTAGCTTGTCCTCATAATGTTGATAACGTAGAGGATATAGATAAAGTTGAAGGAACAACAATCAACCAGGCAGTTCTGGGTTCATGTACTAATGGTCGATATGAAGACTTAGTGCAGGCTGCAGAAGTGCTTGAGAATCATAAGGTTCATGAAGATGTTCAATTATTAGTGTTCCCAGCTTCACGTAAAATTTATCAAAAAGCTATTGATGAGGGTATTATACAAATATTCCTTGAATCAAATGCAATTATCTGTAATCCTGGATGTGGACCATGTCTTGGTGCACATATGGGTGTGATGACAGATGATATGACTTGTATATCTACTACTAACAGGAATTTCCTTGGTAGAATGGGTAGTGCAAAGTCTTATGTATACTTATCTAATCCTGCAGTAGTTGCAGCTTCAGCAATTACTGGAGAAATAACTGATCCCCAAAATATTTAATTCATTTTTAAATTAATTTTTTTAATATAAAAAAAGATTATGGATAAAGGAGTTTATTGGTATTCTTGAACTTTTTGTCTTAGATAATCTAAAACTTCTTCTTTAACTTCGTCTTCTTGTGTTAATGCCATGTCTATTGAACTTTTTAGCCATTCCATGGTATTTCCTATATCATATATTGTTCCTTCGAATGTTGTTGCATAAACATTTTCTTGTTCATTAATTGCATCTGTTAATTGGATTTCTCCACCAACACCTGCTTCTATTGATTCAAGTTTATCAAAGATGTCTGGTGTAAGTATATATCTTCCAGTAATACCGAGGTTAGATGGTGCATCTTCCAGTTTTGGTTTTTCTACAAGGTTTTTTACTTTGTAAATATTATCTTCAACAGTTACTCCATCTACAATTCCGTAACGTTCTATTTTTCTTTCTGGTAATTCTTCTATTGCAATAGTGGATCCACCATATTTTTCATATACATCTATTAATTGTTTGGTACATGGAGTATCGGAGTATGTGATTGTATCACCGAGTAGTACTGCGAATGGTTCGTCACCTATATGTTTTTTAGCACAACTTATTGCATCTCCAAGACCGTTCTGTTTTTTCTGACGTACATAGAATATGTCTGCAAGGTTTGATATTCCCTGTACCTCTTTAAGGTAGTCTAGTTTACCTTTCTGTTTGAGATTATATTCTAGTTCGAATGATTTGTCAAAATGGTCTTCTATTGGTCTTTTTCCTTTTCCGGTGATTATAATGATATCATCTATACCAGAGTTAACTGCTTCTTCTACCACGTATTGTATTGTTGGCTTATTAAATACTGGCAACATTTCTTTTGGTTGTGCTTTTGTTGCAGGTAAAAATCTTGTTCCTAAACCTGCTGCCGGAATAACTGCTTTCATATTGTTCATACTCTCCTATAATTTTATTACTGAATTTTCTCCTATTACAAAACTTCTTCCTTTTGGAAATGTTTTTTTGTCTGATATAATTTTTGAGTTTTGTCCTAATAGGCTTTCGGTTATTCTTTTATCGGATTGAATTGTTGAGTTTCCTATAATGATTGAAGAATCTATTTCTGATTCTATGAGTTTGGTATTATCTCCTATTGATGTGTATGGTCCAACATAACCTTTTATTTCACAGTTTTCTCCAATAATTGCAGGACCTTTAATTACAGACCCTGACTTTATTACTGTGCCTTTTCCTATGATTACTCTTCCTTTAATTTTTACATCATCTTCAACAGTACCCTGTATGTCTGTTTTGATTGTTTCAAGGATTAACTGGTTTGCATCAAGGACATCTTCTGGTTTACCTGTGTCTTTCCACCATCCTTCTACCACGAATGAATCTACATTAAATCCATCATCTATTAATTGTTGTATAGCATCTGTGATTTCCAGTTCATTTCTCCAGGATGGTTTGATTTTATCAATAGCATCAAAGATATTGTTTTTGAATAAGTATATTCCTACTAATGCCAGGTTACTTTTTGGATGTTCTGGCTTTTCTACAAGATTAATGATTTTTCCTTCATCATTTAATTCTGCTACTCCAAATTGTCTTGGATCTTCTACTTCTTGTAATAATAATCTGGATGAAAAGTCTGATTCGTCAAATCCACTTACAAATTCTTCAATACCTGACTTTAAAATGTTGTCTCCCAGGTACATTACGAAGGAATCTCCTCCGACAAATTCTTGTGCTGTTTTTGCTGCATGTGCCAGACCTTTAGGTTCACCCTGCATTATGTATGTAATGTTCACTCCGAAGCGTGACCCATCACCTAGTGCATCTTTTATCTTATTTGGCATATTAGTTCCTAATATAATTCCAATTTCAGTAATACCTGCATCGCGTAAATCTTCTATAGCATAATCTATTACTGGTTTATTAGCTATAGGAATTAATTGTTTAGGTCCTGTGTGTGTTAATGGTCTTAATCTTGTTCCATGACCACCGGATAAAATAACACCTTTCAATAAACTCACCTCAAAAAAATATAAAATTTTTGTTAAGAAACTATTATATAGAGTTATGTTTATACTTAAGATTTAATAAACCTTTTTAAAAATAGTATTAATGAAATATTAAAATTTTCTAAAAAAAGGATAACTTTGTAATGTTTTACAAAGTTTTAGTTGCTTGATATAAACGGTCTGAGTTTTCCTTGTACCAGTTAACTGTTTTTTCCATTGCATCTTCGAATGTCCATTTTGGTTGCCATCCTAGTTTTTTGGTTTTTGATGCATCAAGGGAGTATCTTCTGTCGTGTCCAAGCCTGTCTGTTACGTGTTCTATTAGTGTTTCTGGTTTTCCTAGTTTTTCTAGTATGAGTTTTGTTATTTCTAGGTTGTTTTTTTCGTTTCCTCCGCCTATGTTGTATACTTCTCCGATTTTTCCTTTGTGTAGTACTGTGTCTACTCCTGCACAGTTGTCTTCTACGTATATCCAGTCGCGTACGTTTTTTCCGTCACCATATACTGGTAGTTTTTCGTCGTGTAGTGCTTTTAGTATGAATAGTGGTATGAGTTTTTCTGGGAATTGTCTTGGTCCGAAGTTGTTACTGCTTCTGGTTATCATGACTGGTATGTCATATGTTTTGTAGTATGCACTTACTAGTAGGTCTCCTCCTGCTTTACTGGCTGAGTATGGGCTTGATGGGTCTATGTTATCTGTTTCTTTGAATGATCCTTCGAGGATACTGCCGTATACTTCGTCGGTTGATATTTGTATGTATTTTTCTACTTCGTATTTTCTTACTAGTTCTAGAAGGTTTTGTGTTCCGAGTACGTCTGCTTTTACGAATGATGCTGGGTCGTTTATTGACTTGTCTACGTGTGTTTCTGCTGCAAAGTTTACTACGTAGTCTGCATCTTTCATTGCTTCGGATGCTGCTTTTTCGTCTGCTATGTCTCCTTTTATGAAGTTGATGTTGTCGAGTCCTTTTAGGTTTTCCATGTCTCCTGCATAGGTTAGTTTGTCTAGTACTGTTATTTCATAGTCTTCATATTTGTTTGATATGTAATGTACAAAGTTTGAGCCTATGAATCCGGCTCCACCTGTTATCATAATTTTCAAAATTATCACCCTTACGTTTATATCGATAATGTTATTATTGTATACTATTTATCTTTTTGGAAATTAATAAAATTTTTTAGTTAATTTTTTTTATTCTGGTGGTGTTGATGTTATGTTGGTTGATTCTAGTTTGAATATTACTGGTCTTATTCCATCATTACAACATACTATTGCTACTCCTGGTTTTTCTATCCAGTCATGGTAGTAGAATACTGAGTTTTCTGCTCCATGTGCTAGTGCAAATACGTATTGGTATATTGCTTTCCATGCTTCGTCACAGAATCCTTCTGGTTTTGCGTAATCTGCATAGAATACTTGTCCTTCTTTTAACATTGGGCATGATGATAATTCTTTTACTCCATATTCTTTTTGCTAGTTCTTTGTTTAGTGTTGTTTGTAGAACTGTTATTTTTACTTTTTTCATTTGATTAATTTTTTTCACCTGAAAAATATTTTATATTTTAATTTGTAAATAGATAACTATGAAATATTTTATTACAGGTGGTAGTGGTCTTTTAGGTCAGAGGCTTGCTACCGTAGCTAGAGATAATGATGAGTTGGTATTAGTGCATAATAGTAATCCTACTGGGGATACTGTTAAGTGTGATATCACTGATGAAAGTCAAGTACATGATAGTGTTGTTGAGGAGAATCCTGATGTTATTATTCATTGTGCTGCTATGACTCATGTAGATTTGTGTGAAGATGAAGTTGATAAGGCATATTCTATTAATGGTGATGGAACTGGTTATTTAGCTAAGGCTGCTGAGGAAGTTGGGGCTAAAATTATTTATGTTTCTACTGACTTTGTTTTTGATGGTTGTCGTGGTTATTATAAGGAGGATGATCCTGTTAATCCTTTAGGTATTTATGCTAAGTCTAAGTATGATGGTGAGGTTCAATTACAGAAATATTCTAGTAATTGGGCTATTGCTAGGGTTAGTGTTCTTTATGGTTGGCATGAAAGGGCTAATTTTACTAATTGGGTTGTTAAGGAATTGAGAAGTAAACGTGAGATTAATATTGTTACTGATCAGATTAATTCTCCTACTTTAGCTGATAATGCTGGTGAAGCTATTTTTGAGATTGCTCGTCGGGATAAAAATGGTGTTTTCCATACTGCTGGTAATGATGCTATTAATCGTTTTGATTTTACTTTGAAAATTGCTGAGGCTTTTGATTTGAATGATGGTCTGATTAACCCTATTAGTAGTGAGAATTTTGTTCAGAAAGCTCCTAGGCCTAGAGATTCTTCTTTGAATGTTAGTAAGGTTGAAAAAGAGCTGGGTATGAAAATGGAGACTTGTAGTGAATCTCTTAAGAGGATGGCTGATTCGGAGTAATTTTATTTTTTTGTGGAAAGTTTTATATATTAAGATAAAGATAGTTTATTATAGCCTTTATAGGTATGTTGGTTAAATCCATCTTTATATAGAAAACTATTTTTTTTATATGCGGGGGTGGTCGAGCGGTCAAAGGCGCTAGGTTGAGGGCCTAGTGAGGTAGTCTCTTCGCGGGTTCGATTCCCGTCTCCCGCACTTAAATTTTAATATATTTTAACTTGTTTTAATTGTTATTTTTAGAGTATTATTATTTTTTAAATCATTTATTAATTCTTTGTTCAGGTCTTTTGCTGCTTTATCGCATCTTATCATTAATGTTCTGTTGCATGTGAAGTCACTTTTTCTACATACCATGTCTGTTGGATGATTTAATGTTAGTTTTGATGATCCTTCACCTTTAATAGTATCTGTTGCATTTTCTGTTTTTAATATCATTGTTATTTCTTTATTATCTGTTTGAATATCTTTTCTTAGTTCTTCTGGCAGATCTTTTAGTGTGATTGCTGAGTTTAATCCTATTATGCAGTCTCCTTTTAGTGTTAAGTTTTTGTCTGTTGTTATTTCAAATGTTGATTTGTGTTTTGATGTTACGTTTTCATGACCATTTGCAAAAAAAGTATATTCCATATTTTTCACCTAATTAAATATAGGATAATATTAGAAATATAATTAGTGGAGTAATGGATGGAGGATTTTTTTTATGATTGATAAGGGTAATTATTGTGTTATTATTGAGTTGTATGATGATTGTAATATTAAGGTAGGTGCAAGAGGTTTGATTAGTTTTAGTAAAGGGTTTTATGTTTATGTTGGTTCTGCATTGAATTGCTTGTCTAAGCGTATTGAAAGACATATTTCTAAGGATAAAAAGAAGCATTGGCATGTTGATTATCTTTTACTTAATAAAAATGTGGAAGTGAAGGAGGTCATATACACTTATTGTTCTGAAAAAATAGAATGTCGAATAGCAAACGAGATACTTTCTGATAGCGTTGATTATATTGATGGTTTTGGTTGTTCTGATTGTGATTGTGTATCTCATTTGTATTATTTTAACACTTTCCAGGATGCACTAGAAAGCAGTATCCAATCATATGAAAAAAACAATTACCCAGCAAAATCATGGATTAACTAACATACTTATGGAAAAAACTTTCAAACTCATCCATAGTCAAAGGAGTAGGAGTACTGAAAGAATCATTATTAACAATAGTATCAACCAATTCACGGTACTTATCCGCCTGATCAGATTCCGGAAACATTTTCAGAACAGTACAAGCATTATACTCACTCTGCTGAACAAGTTCACTTCGAGGAATTACAGAAATAACCTTAGATGAAATTAAAGAAGCAAACTCAGATACAATCTCAACCTCATCCTTTACATTACGACAATTACAGATAATACCACCAAGCTTACCATTAAGCTTACGAATACCCTTAGCAATATTATTAGCAGCATACAATGACATATATTCACCACTAGTCACAATATACACCTCATCAGCATATTCCTCACGTAAAGGTACACTAAAACCACCACATACCACATCACCCAAAACATCATAAATTACCAAATCAGGATTACTGTCAAAAGCTGAAAGTTTATCCAAAAGCTTCATAGCAACAATAACACCACGACCAGCACACCCCACACCAGGCTCAGGCCCACCAGCCTCCACACATAAAGTGTTATTAAATCCCTGATAAAGTATTTCATCAAGATTTGGAGATTTATTTTCCTTCATCGTATCAAGTATTGTGGGAATTCTTTTACCAACAAGAGTTCTTGTAGTATCTGCCTTAGGATCACAGCCAATAACAAACGTATCCTTATCATAAGCAGCAGCCATGTTTGAAACTGTTGTTGATTTTCCAATCCCACCTTTTCCATATATTGCTATTTTTTTAACCATATCAATCACCTATTACCTCTTTTCTGTACACATGATCATTTTCACGAACTGTATCATCAAATTTTATCCCAACATTACCTTCCAATATTTCATCAATATTTTTACCATCTACCTGCATAGATGAAACCTTTTGACTAACACTACCAGTCTTATTACCCTGAATAATTATTTCATCACCAACTTTAAGTTTTTCCCATAACTTAATCTCAGCAACATGAATCTTCTTATAGTAATTAACAACCTGTCCTATATCCACCTTTTTATATGTTGCCTGATTATCATAACTAGTCTCCTTAGGTGTTCTATAATAGAATCCGGTGTCAAATCCCCTGTTAAACACTGATTTTAATTCTTTTAGCCAGTAAGGTATTAACTCTTCCGATTTTTCATCCCATAATCCATCCTGATATAATCTGATAGCATCAGAATAACATTTTGTAACAGTTGCCACATAATCCGGTGCCCGGGCCCTTCCCTCTATTTTAAATGCATCAATACCACTTTCTATAAGTTCAGGAATATGTTCTATCATACACATATCCCTAGGACTAAGTAATCTTGATTTTTCAATATCATTATCTTCAGGACGCGTTAACACTAATTGTTTGTTTTCATTTGAATTAATAATCCATTCCTGTCGGCATGGCTGAAGACATTCTCCACAATTTGCATTTCTATCATAGAAGTATGAACTAAGAAAACACCGTCCTGATATTGCCACACACATTGCACCATGAACAAATGTTTCAATTTCTATTGGTGATTTTTTCTTAATATAACGTATTTGTTCTAATGATAATTCTCTAGATAATACTGCTCTTGATATTCCAAGTTCCTTATATAATTTTAAACTTTCTGTATTTGTAATATTAGCTTGAACACTCATATGTAATGGAATTGAATGCTTATTTGCAACGTTTATCATTCCCATATCTGATATTATTAATGCATCAACATCATATTTTTCTAGTTGGACTAATTGTTTCTTATATTTTTCTATTTGCCAATCAGATACTATTGTATTGGTGCATACATATAACTTTTTATTATTATCATGACATTGAGCTACAATATCCTTAATATCTTCCAAGTTAATATTTGCAACATTTGCACGCATATTATAATCAGTTATTCCCACATACACAGAATCTGCATTATTATTTAATGCTGCACTTACTGAACGTTTATCCCTTGCGGGTGATAATAATTCAACCATGTAAATCACATTGTAATTAAAAGAAAAAAATAGTTAGATTTTTGAAGAATTAATCTTCATCATCATATAATTCAGGAGGTATGATTGTAGGATATTCTTCTGTAATACATCCAAGACAAAGATCTTTTCTTGGAGTGCCTATAGCTTCAACTAATCCGTCAATACTAATGTAGCCTACTGAATCTACGCCAATAATATCCCTAATTTCCTCAGTTGTTCTGTCAACTGCTAATAATTCTTCTTTTGTAGCCATTGCTATTCCATAGTAACATGGAGATATAATTTCCGGACAACCGATTAGTAAATGAACCTCTTTTGCTCCTGCATCACGAATCATTTTAATAATAGTTTTGGATGTTGTTCCTCTTACTACACTGTCATCTATTACTATTACTCGTTTATCTTTTAGTATTGATTCGACAGTATTCATTTTTAGTTTTACTGCAAGGTCTCTGTCTTTTTGTGTTGGCATGATAAAAGTTCTTCCAACATATCTGTTTTTTATTAATCCTTCTGCGTATGGAATTCCAGATGCTCTGGCATATGCTAGTGTGGCTGGTATTGAAGAGTCCGGTACTGCTATAACTACATCAGCATCTATCGGATATTCTTTTGCTAATTGTTTTCCTATATTTAATCGTACTTCATAAACACTTTTATCAAATATTATACTATCTGGTCTTGCAAAGTAAAGATATTCAAACATACAGTTTGCAGTATGACCAAGTGTTTTCATTTGATGACTGGTTTCCACACCATTATTAATTTCCAGAATTTCCCCTGGTCGGATTGTCCTATCATATTCTATGTCTAATGAATCAAATGCAACACTTTCTGATGCAACAACTACGAATTCTTCATTTCTTCCTAGAGCTAATGGTTTAATTCCTAATGGATCACGAACAGCATATAATACTCCATTTATTAGTATTACTAATGAGTATGAACCTATTAGTTTCTCACAGGTTTTTTCTATTGCATTTACTGCGTCCTGACATTTGTTAAATTCATGTATTATTAATTGACATATTACTTCTGAATCAGTGGTTGATCTAAATTCGTAACCTGAGTCAATTAATTCTTTTCTTAATATTTCTGAATTTACAAAGTCACCATTATGTGCAAATGCTATTATTATATCATCTTCATGTTCTACAAATGGTTGACAATTGGATACATGGGATTCCCCTGTTGTTGAATATCTTACATGACCTATTCCTACATTTCCGTTCAATATATCTATTAAATCACTGTCAAACACGTCAGATACTAATCCCATACCTACATGCGTATTTATTCGACCTTCTTTTAAAACACTTATACCAGCAGATTCTTGACCTCTATGCTGTAAAGTATATAATCCTGAGTAAATCCATGAAGCAACATCCACTGATTCTTCATAGGAATATACTCCCACGATTCCACATTTATCTTGCAAACTGTCTTGCACTTTAGACTCTCCATATACTTAAATTAAATAGAAGTTGAAGTATTTTTTTATTAAATTATATTATTAGGTTTGATTTTTAGAATACTTATATTTTCTTAGAAAAAACTAATTGGTAAAAATAGTTATGAATAAAGGGGGTGAAAGTTAAAATAGGGGTTTTATAATATGTTTTTACCTACTTCAACTACTTGAGCTAACTGATCTTCTTTATCGTTGATAGCTCCAGGAACATTGTTGTCAGTTAATACTACAAAGTCGGCTAATTCGAAACCGAGGAATTCAAATGCTTTGAATTGTGTTTGTAGTACTGCTTTGAATGCATCTGGGTCTGGTGTTCCTTGTGAGATTATGAATGATACTTTTTTCTTTCCGTATGTTTCTGTGAATGGGAATTGGAAGTAGGAGTATAATCTGTCTAGTACTAATTTCATTTGAGCGTTTACATCAAAGAAGTATACTGGTATTGCGAATATTATTCCGTCTGCTTCTTCTATTTTTTTGTATACTTGTTGCATGTCATCATCTACTGCACATTTTCCTTCGTGTGCTTTACAATAGTTATCTCCTTGACATGCTTTGATGTTTAGCTTGTTAGAATCTACTAATTCTACTTCTGCTCCTTCTGCTTTTGCTGTATCAAGAGCTTTTTCTAATGCTATTCTACAGTTACTATTTTGTCTTGGGCTTGTGTTAATTCCTAAAATTTTCATATTAAACCACTCCAATATACATTTTTGTAAAAAAACATATTTAACTATTATTGTATTGAAAAAATATTATTAAAAGGTAATAATTTAAGGCTAATACTTGATAATTATCGGTATAAATATATTTAATGTTTAATTGTGAAATATTGGCAATTTGAATAAATAATAAGTTACAGAAATATTATTAATATTACACAAAAATATAGGAGTTATAGTAGAGTGAAAATAAACTATGAATGTGCTTCATGTATGCTAAGACAGTCAAGAGAAGCTATTGAAAATGCAACAGATGATGTTGAATTAAGAATGAATGCGACATTAAAGGTTTTAGACTTTATGAATACTAATTTTAAAAAGAATTATCAGTCAAATAAGTTAGGCACTAAATTACATCATATGATTATGGATGAAACCGGAAATGATGATCCTTACAAGAATCTTCGTGAAGATGGAAATAAGTTAGCATTGAATTTAATTCCAATGGTGAAAAATCTTATTGAAAAGGATGATACTTTATTGAATTATATTAAAATTGCTGTAGCTGGAAATGTTATTGATTTCGGAGCTTTAAAAGAGGATACTGATATGGAATCGTTAATTAAAAAGCAGATTACTAAGGATCCTGTTATAAATGATATTGATAAATTGGATAATGCTCTGAAAAATGCTGAGAATGTATTGTATTTAACAGATAATAGTGGAGAAATAGTGTTTGATAAGTTACTTATTAAGAAGATTAAGGAAGATTATGATGTGAATATTTTTCTTGCATTGAAAGATGGTCCTATTCTTAATGATGCTTTAATTAAGGATGCTGTTGATTTAGGTCTTGATGATTATACAACTATTATAAGTACTGGTGCTGCTTCTGTGGGTGTTGTTGAAGAGTTTGTGTCTCCAGAATTTAATGATTTGATGAATAATGTTGATTTAATCATAAGCAAGGGTATGGGTAATTATGAAGGTTTAACTGAGATGCATATTGAACGGCCTGTTTATTTCTTGTTGACCGTTAAATGTAATGTGATTAGTCGGGATATTGGTGTTCCAGTAGGTAGTCCTGTTATTTGTGAGAAGCTTTTAATTAATTAAAATGTTTTTCAAATGCTTTTGTGTAGTTTGATATTATGGTTGGGTAAGTGTTATGTAATCCAATCATATTTTTTTGATGAATATTATTTTTTATATTTTCTGCAAATATTAGGAACATTTCCTTATTGTCTCGGATTAATAGTTGTGCTGCCGGTAAGTTAATATATTTTATTTGAGCTGAAAGATTTGATAGTTCTTTTTCCAGGTTTATTTCTTTGTTATTGAAAGTGTATTTTTTTGATGCTAATATTTTAACGTTTACTCCTTTTTTTAATAGGTATGTTATGTATTTTTTGAATGCTGTTATTTCTTCTGGTATTATGAATCCTATTCTTATGTATAGTGTTTGTTTTGTGTTTTTTATTATTGAGAATTTTTGTTTGTATATTTTGTCTTCATCTTCTATTGATGTGATTGGTGTGTTTATTTTTGGAATTTTGCTTTCGTATAATTTTATCATGTTCTGTTCTAGTTTGTCGAAGTGTTGGTTAAATTGTTTCTTATATTCTGGTAATGTGTCTTTTGGATGTTTGATTGTGTATACTATTGGTCTTTTTTGTTGTATGTCTATTAATTCTTTTTTGTACAGGTTTTCTAGTACTGAATAAATTTTTGAGCGGGGTACTTTTGAGTCTTTGCTTATTTCATCTGCTTTTGCTGATACTAATCCTACTAATGATATGTATGCTTTTGATTCGTATTCTGTGAATCCTATTTGTTTTAATGTGTTCACCATTTCTTCCATTCTAATCACCCTTGTATATTTTTTCTATTGTGGACTATAAATATATTTTTTCATTTTAACTTTCTTAGTGACAAAATATTATATAAAAAAATAGTTTATAATTATTAACATAAAACAATAGGTGATAAATTATGAATGATAAAATGTTTTGTTATCAATGCTCACAAACAGTTAACGCAGAAGGATGTACAGTAGCCGGAGTATGTGGAAAAAACGAAACACTAGCAAGACTACAGGATAACTTAATATTCACATTAAAAGGAATATCCGCATACGCATACCAGATGAGAGAATTTGGAGAAACAGATGAAGAAATAAATGCTTTCATAGAAAAAGGATTATACTCCACATTAACCAATGTGAATTTTGATATACAAAGCTTCATAGACATGGCCGTAGAAGCAGGACAAATAAACATTAAAGCAATGGCAGGACTTAAAAAA
Organism: Methanosphaera sp. ISO3-F5; assembly: GCF_034480035.2. Classification (NCBI taxonomy): domain Archaea; kingdom Methanobacteriati; phylum Methanobacteriota; class Methanobacteria; order Methanobacteriales; family Methanobacteriaceae; genus Methanosphaera; species Methanosphaera sp. ISO3-F5. The sequence continues at coordinate 2,129,767 of NZ_CP118753.2, read as the reverse complement.
GCACATATTGATAACTATGGAGAACCAGTACCTGTAGAAGTACCAAAAGGTGCAAGCAAAGGACATGGAATTTTAGTAACCGGACATGACTTAAAAGTATTAGAAGAATTACTTAAACAGACCGAAGGAAAAGGAATTAACATATACACTCACAGTGAAATGCTAATAGCTCATGGTTATCCAGAACTTAAAAAATATGAACACTTAAAAGGACAATTAGGTGGAGCATGGATTGATCAAAAAGAAGTATTTGCAAAATATAACATACCAATTCTTGTAACAACAAACTGTGGATTAATACCTCTGGATTCATATGCAGATAGAATTTACACTTCAGGAATAGCACAATTACCTAACACTCCACATATTGATAACTATGATTTCAGTGACATAATTAAACAAGCATTAGAATTACCTGAACTTGAAGAAGAAGAAAAAACATCATACACCACAGGATTCGGTAAAACAACAGTACTATCATTAGCTGATACTATTAAAGAAGCCGTACTAAGTGGAAAAATCAAACAGTTCTTTGTGATGGGTGGATGTGACACACCATTTAATAAAGAAATGGAATATTACACAGAATTTGCTAAACAATTACCAGAAGATACTGTTATATTATGTGTAGGTTGTGGAAAATACAGATTCAATGATTTAGATTTAGGTGACATTGATGGAATTCCAAGATTAATTGACCTTGGTCAATGTAATGATGCAATTGTTGGAGCAGAAATATTAACTGCACTTACAGAAGTATTTGATATGGAATTAAATGATTTACCTGTTACTTTCGTATTAAGTTGGATGGAACAAAAAGCAGTTTCAATTCTATGGAGTTTATTATCATTAGGTCTTACCAACATCCATATTGGTCCTGTTCTTCCAGCATGGATTGATGAAACCATATTAACTGTACTTGTTGATAACTTTGATTTAAAATTAATTAATACACCTGAAGAGGATATTAAGGAAATATTAGGTTAAATTATTTCCTAATATTTTATTATTTTTTTTACTAATTTTTTGGGTTTGTTGTTGTATTTAATATATCTGAAAATTCAAGGTCAGCTGCCCATTTTTCTTTACATTCACAGGTAAAGTTTTCTAGTTCTTCAGATATTTCTTGTTCTAGATTTGATTTTATTATTAAACTTTTGAGTTTAGCGTTACATTTTTTACAGTTAAATGGTCCTCGTCTTGTACCAAAACCTGCGGTATCCATAATCATTGGTATGTCCACATTTTTTCGTACTTCTTTTATTATTTCAACTGTACTCCATATCCATGGTGGATTATATGAACCTTTTTTCCATAGGGAATCCATCATTGTTCCTCCATGTACTGTGGCAGGACAATATGCTAATCTTCGTACTCCTACTTCTTTTGCATATTTTGCTGAGTCTATGGATTCTTCTATTGCTTGTTTTTCTGATATCAGTATTGGTTTAACTAGTAGGTATGCTTTTGCTCTTATATCATATTCTGTTATTGAGTTTATTGTTGATACTGCTTTTTCGAAGGATTTGTTTGTTATTCCTTTATTAATCTTATTTAATCGAGTATCCTCATTAGAAGTCTCAAGACCTATACCAATCTCAAAAATTTTATCAGGGATTATGCTTGCAAGTCTTTTTAATGAAAATTCGTCTATGTATTCTGGTTTGGATTCAACAATTACCTCTTTAATTTGGTCGTATTTGCTGAATTTATTGAAGATATATTCCTGCACTTTTTCAGGTATTTCATTTACATTTAAAAAACTACCAGAAACAAATAATTTTATAGCAACATTCTCCTTAGTTGAAATATCAACCTTTTCTAGCTGCTTATTCCATTCATTATCAAATATCGTGACAAGATCATCACTAGAAATATCCATCAGAGGTGAATCAGAAATATAACTACACATAGTACATCCACCACTTTTAGTAGCCCATTCACATCCACTTGTTGGTAAAACAATAAAAATTGTATGACCAACACAGTCATATAACCTGTCCTCATTAGACCAGCTAGCAGCATATGCCTGTAATGGTTTCTTATTCTTCTTTCTGTCACGTTTTTTAATTATATTTGCAATAGAATTTTCCCTTATTTGCCTATTTATTTCCTGAACTTTCATAGATAAAACCTTAATTAAATGAGTTAATAATATCTTCCACTAATTTTAAAGCATTTTCCCTATCTTTTCCTATAGGTGAACCAATAACAAATTCATTAATACCCAACTTTGCAAATTCTTCAATTTTAGCAGATATATCCTCTGGTGTTCCACAAACTGAAAATGCATCAATCATGTTTTCATCAACAAGACTACTTGCTGTTTTAAAATCATATACCGCTAATGCGTTTCTAATTTTAACTGCAACATCTACAGAAATATTATGACGTTCCAATACCACATCCGGTGCACCTGCAAGAATGAATGCAACAACTGTTTTTGCCTGATTATATGCAACATCCACATTCTCATCAATACTGCATGCAGTATATGCTGCAAAATAATAATCGGCCTTATTACCACCTTTTTGAATTCCTTCTTTTATTAATGGAACTGCTATTTCAAAATCTTTAGAATTGGAAGCATTAATTAAACATCCATCAGCAACTTCACCTGATGCTTTAAGCATCATCGGACCCTGAGCTGCCATATATATTGGAATGTTACTTTCTATTTTTTTTATTCCATTAAGATGTGCGCCTTGATCTAATTTTTCACCATTTAACAATACTCGTATGTCATTAATAGCATTTTTAACTGTTTTAACAGGTTTTGACCAGGATAAATTTAATGTTTCCATTGTAGCTTTATCTCCAGGACCTACACCTACAATAGCTCGTCCATCAGATATTTCATTTAAAGTTGCTGTAGCAGATGCTATTGTAACCGGATTTCTTACAAAAGGATTTGAAACTCCAGACCCCATATGAATAGTGCTTGTTTCATGAGCAGCTAATGCTAAAACTTCAAAAACATCCCTATTATTATAATGATCAGTTATCCAGATATTTTCAAATCCAATATTTTCTGCAAGTTTTATAACTTCTAATATGTCTTTAATCGGTTCATTTGGCAGAAGTTCTAAACTAAATTTCATTATTATCCCCTCTAACATTCTAAAATTAATGTTATTTAAAATATTTTATATTATTATTAGTTATGTTAAAAGTAACTTCTATACTTTTTGAAAAAATAGATTGTATAAATAATGTTTATAATAAGTTAAATAGAAAAATAATAAAATAATATGAAAAAAAAAGAAAAATAAAGAATATAAGTCTATATTAGAATGATATACTTGTGTATCTTTTAACTGTAGAGGATTTGTACCAGTTATTTATTACTCCAAATGTATTTCTACTTGAAGTAGTATCACATTTATACCATTGACCATTTACATAAACTTCTGTCCATACATGACCTACTACAAGACCACTTGTGAAGTAACATGTTGCATGACAATACCTTGCAGGTAATCGTGCTGTACGGAACATACCAATCAATACGTGTGATTGATCTACACAGTTACCGTAACCTCTACTTAAAGTTCCTAATGCTCCATATCTAGTATTCATGTAAAACTGATAATCAGTTACAGCATTTACATAATCAAATATAGCTTTTGCTTGAGCATATAAAGAAGTAGCACCACTGATTGCTTTTTTAACTGCATTGTACATTGTTGTACTATTTACAGCTGCATTTTTAGCACTGCCCAGGTATTGTTCAAATCCGGAAGGTACATCATTATTCGTTGCTGATCCACTGTTTGAAGAGGAGGAACTAGATGAAGATGAACCTGATGATGAACTTGAAGATGAAGAAGAAATCTTATCTATTCCAACATAATTTGGCAACCGATTGTGCTCAGCCAAATAACCAATTACTCGTGAGTAAGCATAAACAGCATCCGTAAAGCTTAAGGTTAAACCTGAATCACTTTTCATAGTTTTTGGAGCACGTCCATTTTCTATATAAGAGTCAACTATAGTCTTAGCCAAAGCCATATAGTCCTTAGTGTAGAAGTTAATATTATACTGAGATGTGCTGGCTGATGATGAAGGTGTTGAAAATCCCCCATTATGGAAAGAATTATTATATGTTAACATTTGAGTATACATGTATAATAAATCTGCCATTGATACTTCGTTACCACCAATAGCTGCATAGTTAGGTAATCTATTATTGTTTTTAATAAAATCTCTAACAGATACTCCTTTTTCAAGTAATTGAGCATAAGTATAAGTTGAAACTAAATCCGATTGAACCCTTAATGTTGTATTTTTTCTTACTTCATTTAATGCACCAGAACCACCATATACTACTGTTACAACATAATTCTCTTTATCTAATTTACTTGAATCATACTTGTATTCAGCAGTACTGTCAACCATTTTTACAGTTGCAACAGTTTTTCCATTTATTTTGAAACCAAGTTTACCTGTAGCATCAGCATAACCAACATCTGTTAATTTTGCTCTTAATGTTACAGTATAACCTTCTTTAACAAAAATTAATGAATCAACATCTATTTTAGGTGTTCTTTTCTTAACTACTAATTTAGCCGAAGTTTCTTTATAAGATGAAACTGTGGTTTCTCCTATTTTTAATATTAATGGATAAGTTTTTGCCTTAGCAGGGACAACACAAGTTATTGATGCTACCCCATTTTGTACTATTGTAGAACCAATAGTTTTTCCGTTTATTTTGAAAACTGCTTTTGTACTATTTACTGGTGTTCCATCTTCATATTTAACATTTGCTTTTAATGTTGTTTTTGCTGCAGATAAGACTTCAGAATCTTCTAATGTAACAATTACATTATGTCTCTTAATTAATAAGGATGAAGTTGCTTTTGTAGTTGCTGTTTCTGAAGTTTCACCTACTGTGATTGATATATCATATTCTTTTGCATGCCATTTTGGTAGCATATAATTAAAGGATATGATTCCATTAGTAACTCTTGGATGACCTATAGTATTTCCATTAATTTTAATAGCAGTTTTTGCATCTTTTAAGATTTCACCATTTTGATAAGTAACACTTGCTTTTATTGTGATTAATTGATTTGCATATGATGTTATTGGTTGAGATGTTATGATAACTTTTTCTTTGTTTGCTGCTGTCTTTGTGTTAGAATTGTTTGTTGATTGTTTTGATATTGTTTTCTCATCGGATGAAATATCATTTGTTATAGCTTCATATTCATTGCTTACCGTATTTTTTATAGAATTTGATTCTATATTGGTATTACTCTCTGTTTGTGTATTTGTAACAACATCTGATGTTAAATCATTTGTTGTAGTATTTTCATTGCTATCTGTTGCAGATATTGCGGAAATACTGAGTAAGATTGAAACAAAGAGAACCAAAATCAAACTTCTCTTAATCTTATCGCCTCCTATAAAACCAAAAAAAAGATTCTATATGAATCGGATTAAATATATTGTATTAATTTTTTTATGGTTTGTTTTTAGTGATCAATTTTTTTCAAAATTAATAAGCTATGAAAATTAAGAATCTATACAATTCTTAACATTAACTTATCTTTTTATAAGTATTTAAAGATATAGTAAAAAGATTTATATATAGGGGAGATTATTAGTTAAAAAAAGTTTAAAAATATTGAAAATTATTATATTGCTGGGAAAAAAACTTGTAACCAAAAAGTATATAAATAAGTTCGGAGATATTTTATATTGTACTACATGTACTAAATAGTCCCATAGGGTAGTGGCAATCCTCCTGGTCTTTGGAACCGGGGACAGCGGTTCGACTCCGCTTGGGACTACTAATCTTTTAACTAGTTTTACAAAAAATTTATTTAATAATTATAACAAATAATTTACTTAAGAAATATAAGGAGATTAAAATATGCCTTATGAAGATCCATTAAAAGAATACTTAGATGAAGATCCTGAAAGAAGAGTAAAATTATTTTATATTTATACAAGAATAATGATAGTATCAACATTCCTAATAGCATTTGGAGTAATGGTATACATACTAATAACATTAAAAATAATATAATTAAATTATAGAATCATACACTTTTTTTCTTATTATTTCAGCTTTACCCATAGCATTCTCTAAAATCCTATCAGATACGATAATAGTAGCAATAGGAGTGCCTTTTTTATACAAGTAATCAGATGGAGAACAATCATTTAAGAAATCAATTCCCCTTAAAGCATACTTAGCATCATTCATAGAATAAGGAACTAATTTTACACAAAAATTCTTTAATTTAGGAATTTCAACCAGTTCATTATTACAAGAATCAATATGTGCCTTAGCTAAGTTAATGTTAAAACTATTTTCCACACATTCAAATGTGCCCTGAATCCTAGGATTAACTTCCAATACATAAACATTATTTTTATGTAAAATAAAATCCACACCATTAGAACCAACAAGTTTAAACATTTTAGAAATTTTTGTTGAAATGTTAATTAATTTGGGATTAGAATTGATTAATGGAGTAATGTTTCCGCAATATAAAAAGTCGTTACCACCCAACATTTTTGAACCAATAATCTGATCAGATGTAGTGACCATACTAATTTCATGGGAATTATATGATAAGAAAGAACTGCTTACACTTTTGCCTTCTATATATTCCTGTAAAATAAAATCTCCATCCAATTGAATATTAGTATTGAAATAATTTATTCCAACTCCGCCTGAACCATATACTGGTTTGATAACAAATTTTTTATCTTTATGGTTATTAACTATTTCTGTTGCTTCTTCAATACTGTTAATTCTATATGTTGCAGGCATTAGGAAGTTTTTATGTAATTTTTTATACATTTCCCATTTATTGTTGATGTGTCTTGTATTAGTATTTCCTATGATTTTTGAATGAGGATACCTATCTGTGTTAACATCACTAGTAAAAATAATGTAATCAACATCATTTACATAATTTAATGATAAATCTTCTAATACTTTTAAATCAAAAGTATCATTATTTGATGGAACAATTAGTTTATCCACATATTTTTTTTGATCTTCCAATTCAAAAAAACTGGTAGCATACACAGTATACCCCAACATTTTTAAAGATTTTGAAACTGCCCTAGTATTAGAACCAACAACTAAAATAATCGTAATAATAATACAACCTAAAAAATTTTTGAAAATATAAAAAAATTAATTCAATAAATAAAATTAGTAATTCCAATAATATAACATTTTTGAAAAAATAGTAATTTAATAATAAAGTTGGAAAGGTTAAAAAAAGAATAATCATGGAAAATCCATGAAATTATTCAGATTCTTTTGCATCCATGTTACGTTTAATAACTTTAAGTTGCACGAAACTTTCCCTTTCCATTTCCTCTAAACGCATTTCAATAAATGAAATTGTATTGTTTATACGAGGAATCATAACATGTTCTAAAGCATTTACTCTTCTTTTTGTTGCTTCAACTTCTTTAGCTAACATGATAATTGTTTTTTCGATTTCTCCAAGTTCAATAATTATTTTAATTGACTCTTCGAATTCTTTAGCAGCAATATCTAAGTTTGCTGAAGTACCAGCAAAACCATAACCTCTGCTAATTAAATCATTATGTGTAGCTTGACTTTTTACAACAGGTACAGAAACACCCATAATACTTCTAGAACTTATGTCTAATTCGATAGATTCTCTAACTGATAAAGCTGCACGTTTAACTGCCATATCTCCCATGTCTATTTGAGCTTTGTTTAGTTCTGCGTATGCAATAGCTAATTTCTTTTCAACTTCATCTCTAGAACCTTTTACTCTATCCAATATTTCAAAAAACTCCTTAATAAGAGCATCTCTTTTTTCTTTAAGAAGACTATGACCTTTAGTAGACAATTTAGCTCTGTCTTTTAAATTAAGAAGTTCCATACGAGTTGGATTTATTCCATCCAATTTTTCTCCTGCCATTAATTAGCCTCCTTCACTGACATATTTACACTACTATTAAAGAATAAAGTAAATTTATTCTTCTGCAGCTTCTTCAGTTGCTTGTTCAGTAGGTAAATATTTTTCGACGAATTCGTCTTTTACACGTTTAAGTTCAGTTTTAGGTAAGATGGTAAATAAGTCCCAACCTAAGTCAAGAGTTTCTTGAATAGATCTGTCTTCATCTAGACTTTGTCTGATAAATCTGTCTTCGAAAGCATCAGCAAATCTTAAGTATTTAAGGTCTGTTTCAGTTAATGCTTCTTCCCCTACTACTGCGGTTAAGTCACGTAAGTCACGACCTTCTGCGTAAGCAGCATATAATTGGTCAGATACTCCACTGTGATCTTCACGAGTACGGTCTCCACCGATACCCCCACTCATTAACCTTGATAATGAAGGAAGTACGTTTACAGGTGGGTAAATACCATTTCTGTCTAATTCACGATCTAATACTATTTGACCTTCAGTAATATATCCTGTTAAGTCAGGAATTGGGTGAGTAATATCATCCTGTGGCATAACTAATATAGGCATCTGAGTAATTGAACCTTCTTTTCCACCTATACGTCCTGCACGTTCGTACATCTGTGATAAGTCAGTGTACATGTAACCAGGGTATCCTCTACGTCCTGGTACTTCACTACGTGCTGATGAAATTTCCCTAAGTGCTTCACAATAGTTAGTAATATCGGTAAGAATTACTAATACGTGCATTCCTTTTTCAAATGCAAGGTATTCTGCTGTTGTTAAAGCCATTTTAGGGGTCATGATTCTTTCAATAGCAGGGTCGTCTGCTAAGTTCATGAATACTGTTACTCTTTCAAGTGCTCCAGTTTGTTCGAACTCGTTCATGAAGAAGTTTGCTTCTTCGTGAGTAATACCCATAGCACCGAAAATTACTGCGAATTCACTGTCTTCTGAAATTACTTTTGCTTGTCTTGCAATTTGTGCTGCAAGTTGGTTGTGTGGTAAACCAGAACCTGAGAAGATAGGTAATTTTTGACCACGTACAAGTGTGTTCATTCCATCAATTGTGGATATACCTGTTTGAATAAATTCTGCAGGGAATTGTCTTGATGCTGGGTTCATTGGAGAACCGTTTACATCTAACTCTTTATCTGGGATAATATCTGGTCCACCATCTATAGGTTTACCTATACCGTTGAAGATCCTTCCGAGCATATCAGATGATACTCCGATTTTTGCGGTTTCACCAGTAAATCGAACTTTTGTAGATAATGTGTTTAAGTCACTTGTACCTTCGAATACTTGAACAAGTGCAATATCATTTTCTACTTCAAGTACTTGACCGGTTCTTTGTTCGCCTGAAGGAGTTTCAATTTCTACAATTTCGTTGTATGCTACACCTTCAACATCTTGAACTACCATTAAAGGTCCAGATACTTCAGATACAGTAGTGTATTCTCTTGTTTTAATATCTACATCATTCATTGTGCAGCCTCACTACATTGTTGTGTAATTTTTGTTCTTAATTCTTCAGTTTTTGCATCGAATTCATCTTCAGGTACATATTTCATTCTGTCTAAGTCTACTCTAACATCTAAGTTTACTAGTTTATTTACATCTGCACCATCTGCTAATGCTTCTTGTGCTGTTGTGTTGTATAATAATAGTGTTTTTAGCATGTTATATTGTTTTTTAGGTGAACAATATGTATCTGTGTCATCGAATGCGTTTTGTTGTAGGAAGTCTTCTCTTAACATACGTGCTGCTTCGAGAGTTACACGGTCTTTTTCAGGTAATGCGTCAGGACCTACTAATTGTACAATTTCGTTAAGTTCTGCTTCTTTCTGTAAAAGAGCCATTGCTGTGTTTCTTAGTTCCCTCCAATCGCTTCCAACTTCACTGTTCCACCATGGTGTGATACTGTCCACATATAGTGAGTAACTGTTCAACCAGTTGATGGATGGGAAGTGACGTCTGTCTGCTAAGGATGCATCTAATGCCCAGTATACTTTTGCAATACGTAATGTGTTGGTTGTAACTGGTTCTGATACGTCCCCACCTGCAGGTGATACTGCTCCAACTACTGTTACAGATGCTTCTGCTTTGTGTGATCCAATAGTTGTTACACGTCCTGCACGTTCGTAGAACTGTGCTAATCTTGATGCTAGGTATGCTGGGTAACCTTCTTCCCCTGGCATTTCTTCTAGACGTCCGGAGATTTCCCTCATAGCTTCTGCCCATCTTGAGGTACTGTCTGCCATAAGTGCTACATCGTAGCCCATGTCTCTGAAGTATTCTGCAATGGTAATACCTGTGTATACACATGCTTCCCTTGCTGCTACCGGCATGTTGGATGTGTTAGCAATAAGAACTGTTCTGTCCATTAATGGGTTTCCAGTTTTTGGGTCTTCTAGTTCTGGGAATTCGGTAAGTACTTCGGTCATTTCGTTACCACGTTCTCCACATCCGATATATACTACTATATCAGCGTCTGCCCATTTTGCTAATTGTTGTTGTGTTACAGTTTTTCCTGAACCGAATGGACCAGGGATAGCTGATGTTCCACCTTTAGCTACACAGAAGAATGTATCTTGTGCACGTTGACCTGTTATTAGAGGTACATCAGGGTCTAATTTGTTGACGTATGGTCTACCTACTCTTACTGGCCAGATTTGCATCATTTGTAATTTTACAATTCCGTCTTCGGTTTCTACTTCAGCAATATCGTCTACTACTGTGTGTTTTCCGCTTTCGATGGATTTGATTGTTCCTGAGATTTTTGGTGGTACCATGATTTTGTGTTCGATAGCTACAGTTTCTTGTACTGTACCTATGATGTCTCCACCGTTTACTTTGTCTCCAACGGATACTGTTGGTTTGAAATCCCATTCTTTAGTTTTATCTAATGATGGTACGTCTACCCCTCTAGGTAAGTAGTCTCCAGCTAGACTTTTAATTTCTGTTAATGGTCTTTGAATTCCATCGTAAATAGATTTTAGTATACCTGGTCCTAATTCTACTGAGAGTGGACCTCCAGTACTTTCAATTTTTTCTCCTGGTTTAATACCAGCAGTTTCTTCGTAAACCTGAATTGTTGCGGTGTCGCCTTCAAGTTCAATAATTTCACCAATAAGTCCAATATCACCGACACGAACCATTTCGTGCATCTGGGTACCTCTCATACCTCCACCGACAATAACTGGACCTGCAATTTTAATAATATTTCCTGTAATCATTTTACCATCTCTACCCCAATAACTCTTTTTATAAGTTCATTCATTGGGTCAGTTTCTCTTTTATGTGAACCTGACTTATCTGGTACTTCAATAATCATTGGTAATGCTTTGCTTGTGTACTTTGTGATGTCTTCACGAAGTTCATCACCAATTTTTTCAGTTGTGATAATGATGGAGTATCCATCATCTACTAACTGTTTTAAAGTTGTTTTTGATTCGTCTTTGTTATGTACGGGGAATCCACTTTTTATTCCACCTAACATAAAACCAGTTACTGTATCTGGATCTGCCATTATAGCGATATCTTTTTTCATAATAACATCTCCTTAATTTCGGAACTAGCTAAAACAGGTCCTCTTTTACTTCTAGCGATGACTTTAAGATTTTTAATTTCGATTTCTTTTTTGTTTATGAAACCTACTATTGGACCTATACCAAATGGTTTTTTCTTAAAGATATTGTCTGCCATTTTTCTTTCATAAGCATCTAATGCTTCATCGAAAACAGCTATGGAATTTGTTGCATTGAATTCTGGAATGTGATCTGCTACTACAGAACCGTATTCTGAGCTTTCTATACTGCTTAATAATGAATTTAAGTCTTCTGATTCCATTAATTCTTTAAGTTTCCAATCACGTAATTTGTATCCTCTACTTATTACGTATGGTTTTATTTGATCGTATGCTAAACCATCTGCTTTTGCTCTTAAAATAATTTTTAAGGTAGCGATATCAATTTTTGTTCCTACGTAACTGTGTAACATTCTAGTATTTTCGTCTTCTTGACTTGAAGATTTTACTAGTAATCTTTCATAGTAGTAATTATCTAAAGCTGATTCTAATGTTAATAATGTTTTATTTTCATTATAATCTGGTAAAGCTTCTTCTAATATTCTAGCGTAAGGTGTTCCTTCAAGAGCTACGATTAATTCTTGAACTGTATTAGCTTCAATCATTTTGTCGTGATCATCTTTTAATACACCGTAAGGCACTAATAATTCACGAGTTTCTTCTTCGTTTAATTGTGCTTCTTTTGCAACTAAAACACTTTTTATGTTTTTAATATCCCATTGGTCTAATAAGATATTGAATGTTGGTTTTAATGTTGCAGGTGATACTTTTGCTAATGTATCATATGATTCGGCTAGGTTAGCATCTAATGCTTGTTCAATTGGATATTGATCTACATATTTAGCATAATCTCTGTGTCCTCTTAGGTAGTTTTTTACTTCGTCGAGGTTTTCGGTTTCTGCTAATTCAGTGATTTGTTTTTCACTTAAGATTTTACCAATTTTTGCTCTAATCCTTGCATTAGGATACGTATATGGATAGTATTCTAATAAAGGTCTAATTGTGATTACTACTACAATTGCCCCAATTACAGCTAGTACCATTACTAACAATGCAATGAATGCTTCTGGAGAAGAGAACCCGAAAGATGTGATAATATCCATAATGCTTTCTTCCATTTAATTCTCCTCCAAAACTATCTAAATAGTGTTTTAGCAACCTCTGATCTTAAATATTTTCTATATCGAAGCATACGTGCTTCTATGGTATTTTTAACTTCAACTTCACCATCTACAGTTTTTACAACTGCTCCACCAATAATGTCGATTGGTTCTCCTATGATGAATGAAACTTCATTACCAGTTTCTTTTGTTACATAATCTGATACTTCATTAATGAAGGATTTTACGTTATCAACGTCATCTGCTCTTACGAGGATTTCTAGTTGATTTCCACCTACTTGTAATGCTGCATCTTTAATCATGTTTTTTAAAGATTCTACATAATTTGCAGAATTTTCAGATGCTTGTTTTTCTATTTTTTCTGATGCAACTCTGAAAGCTTTTTCGATTAGCTCTTCACGTGCTTCTAACTCTTTTCTTCTTGAGTTTACTTTTGCTTCTGAAACTACTTGTTGATATTTCATATCAGCTTGTTTTTCAGCTGCTGCAAGTATTGCTTGTTGTTCGTTTTGAGCTGTTACTTCACCATCTGCTAAAATTTTCTCTGATTCAGCTGTTGCTTTTGAGATGATTTCATCAGATTTTGCTTGAGCATCTGCTTTAATATTTGCTATAATTTTATCTGCTCCAACGCTCATCTACTTTCCTCCGAAAATATATTGTTTATAGGCGTTTTTCGCCTTTATATTTTAAATCTATGCTCCGAGTATTCCACCGAATACTAATAATAAGATAGCGATAAGGAAACCGTAGATAGCCTGAGTTTCAGGAATAGCTGTAAATACTAAACCTTGTGCAAACATGTTAGGATCTTCTACAACTGCACCTACAGATGCGGAAGATGCGATACCTTGACCCATACCGGAACCAAGACCACCGAAACCAACTGCTGCTCCTGCACCAATTGCTACTAATCCTGAGGTTACTCCTAATGGACTTCCTCCCATAATTCCTGAAAATACTAATAATAAGATAGCGATAAGGAAACCGTAGATAGCCTGAGTTTCAGGAATAGCTGTAAATACTAAACCTTGTGCAAACATACCTGAATCTTCTGCTACTGCACCTACACCAGCGGAAGATGCGATACCTTGACCGATACCTGAACCTAAAGCTGCAAATCCTACTGCTACTCCAGCACCTATTGCAGCTAAAGCTGAACCTAATGCTAATTCTGCTGCCATTTTATTTTCCTCCAAATAAAAGAATTTTTTTTATATATTTTTATGATTTTTTTTATAATACTAGAAAATTTATTTTCTTAGTTTTGTGTATATTCTACTTGCCTTGAATGGCACGAATTCATCACTTTCTCCTTCATAGAAGTTACCGAAGAATTCTACAAAGTGGAGACGTAATGAGTGAATGAATGATCCCATTGATTGGAATGCAATGTTAAATAAGTGTACTCCAAAGAATACAATTACTCCTAAAATAATACCTACGTAAGGTACCATTCCTGTTAATAATTGTGCTAATAAGTTAGCAGTCATAGCGATACCACCGGTGGATAGACATAATGCTAATAATCTGGAGTATGATAGGATATCTCCTAAGAATCCAAATATGTCCATTACACCCATTGGTCCTGCACCGTATACTAATAATAATAGTGCAACTACGAATAATGCTGCTGCGATAATCATGTTATTTGTTAATACAAATGCAATTATTGCAAGTTCTATTAATACCCAACATAATTGTCCTCCGCACAATTCTTTGGTTTTTCCACGTTTTAGATTGTCTATTATACCAAATAGGAATGCTATGTTTAGGTGGATTAAACCTATGAATATTGCTAATATCAAGATGTTTTCTGGATGTGCGAATGCATTTATATCCGGAATAACTGTTGGTAATGGTGCGTTTGCATCACCTAAGATGAAACGAGGTATGAAGTCCCCTATGAATCCACCAGTTGCTAGACCCAATACAAATGTCCATAATCCACATTGTACAATAATTGTACCGAATGATTTGTAAGTTTTACTTGTTTTACCCATACCTTGGTATAGGATAAATCCTACTATTGCTAGTATGATTCCATAGAATGCATCGGTTAGACAGTAACCAAAGAAGAATGGGAAACATAATGCCATTATAATTGTAGGATCGATATCTTTGTAGTTTGGTGGTGAGTACATGTTTACGAGTAGTTCGTATGGTTTTGCAAAACCAGGGTTTTGTTGTTTGACTGGAACTTTGTTGTTGTCGATTTCCTCTTCGGTTGGATCTTCGAGTTCAATAATACTGTTACCGTCGGTAATTTCATCTATTATTGATAAAGTGTCTTCAACATCGTCTTTGACTACCCAAGCTTTGATCATTTTTGTACTGCCAGTTTCACCAAAGTAAGAATAGATTTCAGTTCGTTCTTTTTCTAGTTCTAATTGTTCTTGGAGCACTAATAAGTGTTCTTTTGAACGTTGACCAACTTCACCTATATCTTTTAAACATTGTTTTCTTTCTTTTTTCAATTCATCTAGTTTGCTTGTAGATGCTTCGATTATTTCATCAGGTTTTCCGCTTAATCCGGAAACGTCTAATTTTTCAAATTCTAAGCGTCTTAAAACACCAGATATATCTTCTTCAAATTCTGTTGCAGCTACTATCATTAATGGTATGTATGTTGTGTCTCCTTCAGATGTAGATGTTCCTTCGAATAGTTCTACTCTGTCGGTTATTTCTTCTATACCTTTTTTAGCTTCTGATAAGTGTTCGTTAGGTATTCTTCCAGAAATTACTTTTGTGTGTTTTGTTTCTTGTAAGAATGCGAAATCTATATCGAAACTTTTTAATTGATTAGCTACATTTAAAGAATCTTTATATTTTGTTTCTTCAGAACCAATTTCATTTATACGTGATTCAATTGGACTGAGGACTGCATCAACTTTACTTATAATTTCATCAGCCTTATCTGCTAATTCTTCGGTAGATAAGTTTTCTACATCTTTTGAATCAATTTTTTTAGGGCTGATAAATCCTTTAACAACATCAACCATACTTTTTGATTGCTCTGCAGATTTTAAAGTATCTATTGTACTTCCGCATTTCATTGATAATGATGCGATTCTGCTTGCATATGGGTCTTGTTTTGATACATCTAATCCTTTGTAATCTTCATTTTCTTGGATGCTTTCAGATAAATCTTCAATTTGAATAACTCCTTTTTCATGAAGAACGTCTATTACAGGTTTAGTGTATTTGTTCAAAGTTACTATGCTTATTTTTTGCATTTTAGCTGTCCTAAACATAGTAATACCCCTATAATACAGTTTCAATTATTATATCAGCTGCGGCATCAACATTATTTTCAGATCCTCTTAGGGATTCTTTAATATGTGCTTCGGATTGATTTGTGATTATTACAGCTTCTTTTCCAGCTTCTTCTTCTTTTGCTAATATTATGTGTTTAGCTTGGTCTTGAGCTTCAAGTTTTGCTGCTTCAATCTCTGCTTCTGTTTTTGCACGAGCTTCTTGGATCATTTCAGTTGATTTTTTGTTTGCTTCTTCGACTATGCTATCAGCATCAGATTCTGCTTGTCTGATTACTCCGATAGCGTCTGAAATACTTGACATAAGAAATCTCCTTTTATATGATCGTTTTTTTTCAGTGAAAAATATTATACTTTATAATTTATTGTCTTTTTTGATTAGTTTTTTTATTAAATTATAAGTATATCTGTTTTATTTTGAATTTTAAAAAAAATTTATAAGCTATCCCAGTATCACCCCAATATAGACATGAGAACTTAAAATTTAATAGAATTTTTGTTTATTTATTCTTTTAAATTTTAATCAGTTCAAAAAATATATCTTATAAGTATATATATTTGTTTTCTTATGATATATAATTTTACAAAAATAGAGTATTAGAAAACAAGTCATATTAAAACATGGGTTTTAAAATAAAATAAAATTAAAAAGTAATAAAAAATAAGTGTTTATTTCATACGAACTATTGGTTTTGATAGGTGACGTCTTGCCTCGGTAGGTACTTCATAGAAACCTTCACTAATATCCCGTGGTATTAATTCTTTAATTTTATCTTCAGAACTTGTTTTATTTCCACATTTTGGACATTTATATCCCTTATTTTTTCCTGCAGATTTCATTCGTTTACCGCATGAACATACAGGATTCAGTATATTATATTGTGGTGCTAGTGAAATTAGTTTGAATTTTTCAATATTAAATGTTTTATTTTCATTTAATCCACCATATAATATTAATTCATCACCCACCCTTAGTTTTCTTATAATATTACGAAATGTTTTTGTAGGTTCGAATGCTGCACATTCAAGTATACCCGTATCATCTGAAACTTCAAAAAATACGTGTCCTCCCTCTATATCATGAGGGTTTTTTGTTACTTTACACTGTATCTTATAACATGAATTTATATTCATATCACTTATGTTTACTCCCTCTTGAATGTGCATATCAGTATGCTGATTTGTTCTGAAAATACAGTATCCTTCTATTTCTTCGTAACTTTCCACCATTTTATGTGCTTGTTCAACAATTTCTGGCGTGTTTCCCCTGATTCCATAGAGTACTGGACATGGCGTGTGTGGTTCAATTGCAGTGTAATTTCCTTCTATGTCAATATTATCAAATGTTTCAGGATATGTTTTTTCGTTCATATCATATATGCTGTCCTGATTAAGTTTTCTCTTTGTACCTATGTTTTCAGGAGTTCTGTAAGCTAAACATTCAAATGTTTCATCAGATAAATCTATACTGATTGATGCGATTGCTCCTATAATTCCACGTCCTTTCTTGAATTTATGAACTCTTGCACCAATTTTTTTTGCAAAATTTTCTGCATAACCTATAGTGTATATTGAGTATATGGCATTTACTGCATATTCTCTCATTTCATCAGTTATTTCACCTTCATAAAATATTACTCCAGGATTAGTGTTAACACCTTCAAACATAGAATATTTTTCAACATTTTCTAGGACTATGTTTTCTACCAGTTCAACTTGACTTCGAGAATTTAATGTTACCCGAAAAGATAATGCGCCATTTCCTCTTGTTTTATATCGTGCAAATGGGTTTAATCTAATCAATCTTGGAAGATCATCAGGATATATGTTATGTTCTTTTAGTTGCTCTATTATAATATGGGTTAAATATGTTGTACACATTCCTTCATTAGAATCAGTGTCATCTATTCCTATATGTAATATTATTTTTTCATTTGAATTCAATACTATACTTCCCATCTATTTGATAAAAAAAAGGTTTGTTATATAATAATATTATTAAGAAAATACATAATATATATTATGAATTTAGATAACTCTGCAATTAACCGTGAGAATGTCACTAAGGAAATTAATGAATTATTATTATCTTACGGATTTAAGACATCAAATATATATGATCGAAGTTGTTTTGATTTACTGGCAAGGAAAGATGATATTTTAATCATCCTAAAAATACTGGTAAATGTAGATAGTTTAACTTCCACACAAGCAGAAGAGTTATCTAAAATTGCCGGAACGTTTCTTGCAAGCCCGATAATTATAGGATTAAAATCTAAACATAACTATCTTGAAGAGGATGTAGTATATGAAAGACATGAACTACCAGTAATTACTCCACAAACCTTATGTAACATAATAGTTAATGACATACACCCAGAAATATTTGCAAAACGTGGCGGATATTATGTTAAAATAAATGGTGAACTATTACGACAGTTCCGTGAACAAAAAAACTTATCATTAAAGGAATTAGCGGATATGAGTCATGTTTCAAGAGAAACAATATACCGCTACGAACAGGGCAATTCACAAACCTATCCAGAGACGGCACTGATGCTGGAAGAAGTACTTCAGAAACCAATTACATTATCAATAAATCTTCTTGATGTAAAAAATAATAACAGTCTGGATAAGAGAATACAAGAACCTAAAGAACTTATTAAACTAGGATATGATATAAAAAGTTCTAAGAAAACACCATTTGATGCCGTGTCAGAAAGCACAAAAAATGCAAAGGACATCACTAAACTACAAGAAAAACTAGAAAACAAACTGGACGAAATAGAGAAAATCAGGGCAGAAATAAATAAGAAAACACGTGAAAACCATATTTTAATAACAAACCTGGAAAAAGGCAGAAACACCCGTACATTAAATAATATTGCGAACAAAACAAGGGATATTTCATCAGTAACAGGCTACGATGCATTATTCGTACTAGAAAACAAGCAAGACAAGGAAAACATTGAGGAAATACCTGCAATATATACATGGGAAATAAAAGATATGGAGAATATTGAAGATTTACTAAAACTAATAAAAGAAAGAAAAAATGAAGCAGAATAGGATTTATGCTTTCACGCTATTAATAATACCAAATGTTTCCTCTGCTTCAGTAACCTTTGCCACACCCACACATACAGAATCCAGATAATCAATACTTTTTATAAATTCATAAGCTTCCCTTGGTTGTAATATACCAGTAGCTAATGTTCTGTTTGCAATAATTTTCTTATCCAGAGAAGATAATAATTCATTAATAATACTTTTATTTTCATTATTTAAAAAATTACAATCCATCATATAACCATAAAAATTTAATGGTAACATTATCTCATCAAAGTCCTCGAAGAAAGATGATTCCTTAATTAATGGAATATTTTTAAAAGGTGTTCTAGTTTCTATTGCAGGAATAAAACCAGAATCCTTAATTTGATGCAAATAATCAGAGATAACATTATAATCCTTATTTTTTATATTTTCATCCACGAAGAATCCGTCTAACATGACAGATTTTGTATTATATTTCTGGAAGGTGTTCAAGTCATCATCAAAGTTTTCGGTACTTGTTTTTCCAATAACTTCCCAATCATAACCTTCAGCCAATGATAAATCTAATGCTTTTTCCAGATCCCCTGATCTGTTCAATAAGATCTTTTGAACCCCTAAATCATATGCTTTGTTTAATATTTCAGCAATATTTCCAGGTTGTTTCTCAAAATCTAATTCATATAATCTTGTTCTATGCCCAAACTGTGGTGCAAAAATAAATGGTGAAGTTCCTAAAATAATTTCATTAAATGTCATTTATTATCAACCCATAATAAGTATTAAAATATATATTTCTAAAAACAAGTTATTAAATTATGATAATGAAAACTCTATAATTATATACTAAAAAGAACATAAATAAGTAGTGAATGTTAAACCAAAATTATTAAAGAATAGAACAAAAGGTTTAAACAAAAAGTATTATTTTTAGTTTAACAATATGTGGATTATTAACCAGATTCATAATAAAAACATAAAGGAGTTACACTAATGCCAAAAGTATTAATAGCAGATAAAATTAATGAAAAAGGTGTAGAAGTATTAGAAGGATCTGCAGAAGTAGTAAACAATCCTACAATCACACCAGAAGAATTACTTGAAACAATAGACCAATACGAAGGAATAATCGTAAGAAGCAGAACCAAAATTACAAAAGAAGTAATAGAAAATGCTAAAAACTTAAAAATAATTGCAAGAGCAGGTGTTGGAGTAGACAACATCGATGTAGATGCTGCAACAGACCATGGAATACTAGTAGTAAACGCACCACAATCAACATCAATCACAGTAGCAGAACATGCAATGGGATTAATGTTATCATTAAGTAGAAAAATAGCAATAGCAGATGCATCCGTTAAAGCAGGAAAATGGGAGAAAAGTAAATTCATGGGAATGGAATTACGTAACAAAACTCTCGGTGTAATCGGAATGGGAAGAATTGGAAGTCAAGTAGTAAAAAGATCCAAAGCATTCGAAATGGATGTAATAGTATACGACCCATACATTACCGAAGAAACAGCAAAAGAGTTAGGTGTAGAAATTACAACACTAGATGACTTAGTACAAAAAGCTGATGTAATGACCATACACGTACCATTAACTCCAGAAACAAAAGGATTAATTTCTAAAGATGAACTTGCAAAAATGAAAGACAATGCAATACTCTTAAACTGTGCTAGAGGTGGAATCATTGATGAAAATGATTTATACGAAGCATTAAAAGAAAGACCAGAACTCAAAGCAGGATTAGATGTATATGAAAACGAACCTTTAGAAAACAGTCCATTAGCAACATTAGACAATGTTGTTTTAACACCACACATAGCAGCTTCAACCAAAGAAGCACAACGTGATGCAGCAATCATAGTAGCAAAAGAGGTTAAAGAAGTTATAAATGGAAATACACCAAGCAATGTTTTAAACATGCCACTCGTAGATTCAGAAACCTTTCAAACCCTCAAACCATACTTCAAATTAGCTGATAAACTTGGACAAACATTAGTACAAATTACAACACCAAACATTTCAGAACTAAACATCGTATACAGTGGAGAAATAAATGGCAGATCAAAAGAACCACTAACAAGAGAATTATTAAAAACCTTCTTAAACCCAATACTAACAGAACCAGTAAACTCTGTTAATGCTAAAGCAGTAGCAAAACAAAGAGGTATAAAACTTACAGAAGGAGAAACTGAAGACAGTGGAAAATATGATGCTACCATCAAAGTTGAAGTAAAATATGATGATAACGAAACCACAATAGAAGGAACAGTAGAAAACGGTGTGACAAAAATTATTTCAATAGATAACTATGAAGTAAACCTTGAACTTGAAGGTTTAATGGGAATAATTAAATATGTTGACTTACCAGGCACCATTGGAACTATTGGCAACATTCTAGGAAACTATAAAATCAACATTGGCGAAATGCAAGTTGGTAGAAAATCAGCTGGTGGCGAAGCAGTAATGGTACTTAAAGTAGACCAAGAAATTACTAGTGAAGCTATTGCTGAATTAGAAGAAACAAAAGATATAGAAGTTGTAAAATCAGTAAAATTATAACTTCTTATCCATAACTTTTTTTTAGAAAACAATATTTTTATAAATTATTTTTTAAGCGTTCATTTTCTTCTTTTAACTTAGCAATATCTGCTTCCATCTGTTTTATTTCATCTTCTATTTCTTCAGAAGTTTTCTGTTTAATTTTAGATTCACTTTTTGTAGTATTGTTTTCTTCAATTTGTGGTGCTTCTGTTTTAGTTGTTGCTACTTTTTGTGGCGTTACTGTTATAACTTTATTGTTATTTTTCATGTTTTGTGGGGCTTTAATAACATTTAATCTTATTTCATCAATGTCATCGTTTGGTGTTTTATCAGTACGTATATCTACCTCAACATGATCTCCAGGTTCATATTCAGGAGGTAATGGTATTTCTTTTATGACTTTTTTTCCTTTAATTTCTATTTCTAAATTTAATGTTGCAGGTGATTGTGGTTGTGAATTTACTTGTGTTTGATTATTTTCTTTTTTACTCATTAATTCTTCCCCCGTTTCTAATTCATTATTAAATTGGTCATCTGATTCTTCATTTACTGTTGTTTCTTGAATGTTTTTATCAGTATCTGTTTCTTCTTCAAGTTCTTTTAATTCTTCAATAAATGATTCATCGAATAATTCTTTATCAATATCCATTTCATCTAGTTGTTTTATTTCTACTTCATCACCTAAATCTTGGACTGTGAAAGACATTGGATTTCCAAATGCATCATATGCCCTTATAGTTGCTTGGGTGTATGGTTGACATATTATCATGTGAAAGTATCCGTTCTTTGCAAAGAATGTTAAATCTGCTTGACTTGGACTTGCACTTGGACCTGGATGGCTATGTACAGAACCAACAGCGTTTGTTGTTAATGGCATCATGAATACTTGCATTACTGCACTATTTTCTGATGCTTTGAATGGTAGAAATATTAAACCAGTAATTTTAAGAATTTCTTTATGTATTTTTCCGGATAATAATGCTACATATTCTTTTGGATCTGCTTCAATAGCTATTTTTTCTATCTCATCTATTACTCTGCTATCTATCTGTACTTCTTTTATTGACTTGTCATTACCTAATAGTTTAGATAATTTTTTATTAAAATCCATGTTTTCATCCTCTGTTTAATAGAGTAGACATAATGATTAATTCTATTAATATATATTATTGTTTTTCTAATTAAGTAATTCCATTTCTAGATTTACTTTTATTTTTTTTCTTGTTGATATATTTTTTTGATTATTTGTGGGATTTATTCCTTCGCTTGTTTGTATTATTTTATGTATACATATTCCTCTTTTTTGCCATGTTGGTACGTGGGCTATATTGATGTTATGTTCATATAATAATTCGTGTATGTCTGATTTTTTTAGTTTGTATAGTATTTGTGATGTTTCTTTTGGTGTGTGTGTTTTGTTTAGTATGTATTGTGCATATCCGTTTAAACAATTTCTCCATGCTTCGTCTTGTCTGTTTTTAAAGTATTCTTTTATGTGTTTTGAGGTGGATATTATTCTGCAATCAAATGATGCAGGTTTTAATCTTGTTATGTCTGTGTCAAATTTTTCCTGGTTTATGAATAGGTGTTTCATGAATGATGCTGTGACAAATGATGCTAGTACTGAATCAATTTTTTCTATTCTTCCATTGAATGGTGCTTGGGTAAATAGTATGTTTATTTCGTCTGAGAATGTGTAAACATATTTTGGATTGAATTCTTTGATTAAGTCTTTTGATACTTCGATAAATAGGTCTCTTAGTCTGTCATCGAATGGTTTTTGTAGTTTTAATTGTTTTGTATAATTAGAAAATGTTCTTCCATCTATTCTTAGGATTAATGGAATGTCTTTTATTACTTTAAGTTGAGAAAATTGTTCATAATTTTTCAAAAGATTCACCTGGTTGGTTGTGAAAAAAGTTTATTAAAAAAAGAGAGTTATCTAGGAATTCGTTGATTCCTTGTTGATAGGCGATATAAATTTATATCTATGACCCAATTTGTATTGTTTCCGATAATTTATTAAGTAAACTGGCTGCGGAGTATGCTGCTAATAAACTAGTTTTTGGATTATCGGGACTACTTACATTTGATGTTATGGTGACTAATTCACCAAAAGTTCCTTTTATATGAATTTCATGAGTATTATTTTGGATGTTTGGATCTGCTATGATAGTAACATCAGCATCAATTCCTGAAGCTAAGCTTAATGTGGATGAAACATTAATATTTTTTGGAAACTTGTTCACAGCATCTGAAGCTTTTCCTTCAAATATTATTTTTTCTGATTTTATATTTGAATCTAATCCTAATGATACTGGTGGTTTTCTTGTTGTTAAGGATACTGATTTTATTTCACCCATTTTTGCTGCTTTTACTGTGTCAATACCTGTTATAGCACCAGTAGGTAAATAGATTTTGGCACCATTATCTTTGGCTATGTTTTCAATTTGTGTCTTGAAATCTGTGTCAAGTAAAGCTCCTACACTCATTATTATTACATTAGTTCCACTTTCTAGAATTTGCGGAATTGAAGTACGTACAGCACCTTGTGAAGCACATTCAAGTATTAATTCTGAACTTTCTATGAGTTCATCTAATGAATTTGCTACTTTTGAATCAACTTTTATAGCTAATTCTTCTGCACTATCTTTATCTAAATCATAAAAACTTGCAAAATCTATGTTTAGTTTATCTTCTAATTTAAAGTTCACTAATGTGTTAGCTATTGACCCACAACCCATAATTCCTACTTTCATTAATAAACTCCATTAGTTTGATTGTACTTGTGGTTTTTTAACCATTGGCCTTTTTTGGGGTGCTGCATTTATTCTTTTATTTTGGGAAGTTTGAAATTGTGCTAGTTTTACTTGGTCAACAAGTATAATATCATTTACTGCTATTACTACTTCGTATGGTATGTCAATTATTCCTTCTGTTCTTACAGGGTTGACATCTTCTTCTTCTGGCACTAGTCTCATTGAGTTTCTTAGTACATCTCTTAATCCTACATTTCTGTTGTCTTCTGTTATTGCTTTTGTTTTGAAAAATGAAATTCTTCCTTTTTTAATGTTTAGTACTACTTCGTTCACTTTTCCTATGTATTTTCCTTCTGTATCATAAATGTTTAAGTCGTAAAATTTTGATAGGTTTACCATTATATCACCAAATGTTTATTTTTTTTTCAATGTAATTAATGATTGTCTTTTATAATCGTATAAAAGGTTATAATCCCTTATTTTAAAATTATCAAATAATAATCTCTAATCTATTTATTATATGTAAAACATATTATATAAATTTTATTTTTTAAAGTGTTTAGGATAATGGTTTTTCTTTTTTAAAAGGAAAAAATTGTCAAAAAAAATAAATTAAAAAAGAAATATAAATAATTGATAGATTTCATTATGAAAAAAATATATATTTAGGGAAATAATATGTGGGACACTAGTAAAGATTATAGATTAAAAGTTGCAGAAAAAGCAGTAGAACAGTTTATTCGAGTTGTTGAAGGTTCTAACCTAAGGGGTTCTTGGAATAAGAAGCAGGTTCGTTTAATTGCTAAGAATATGAATCCTGAATTACAAACTATGTATTATTCTTATTTATCACCACAGGAGTTAGCTGATACTCCTCAGATGAAGAATTTATTGAATAGTGTTGATGAGATTATAGAAAACTTGGGTGGGGAGGATTATTCTAGAAAGTTTTTAAGTGAATTGAATCGAGAAGAACGTGAAAAACTTGATTTACCTTTGTCACGAATGAAATTTTTCTTTAATACTATAAGAGGTTTGCCTGAGAGATTAATGTTGGGTGAGATTGATGATCCCGTTATTGGTGTTGACATTAAAGTTGGTGAGCTTGTAAGTGTTAGTAAGCATCCTGATACTGATACGTTGATGATTTGTAATGTTAATCTTGGTAAACGTGCTATTACAGTTATTACTAATGATACGAGTGTTAAGGATAATGATAGGGTTGCAGTTGCCTTGTTACCTCCTAGTGTTTTCATGGGTATTAGTAGTGAGGGAATGTTCCTTGGTGCTGGTGAAGGTGTTTTGAAGGATGTTGAAGGGGATATTGGTAGTCTTCCTCAGCATATTGATGTTGCTGCTTTTAATGAAACTCGTAATTTAGTTGATCAGTTCATTAAAGAATGAATGATTAGTCCATTCTTATTTCTTTTAACCTCCTTCTTTTATTAAATTATTTAAGTTGTTTAGCTTGTTTTTTAGGTTGTTTACTTCGTTTTCTGTCATCTCGTTGTTTAGGTCAAACAGGTAATCTTTGTATACTGTTGTTGCTAGTAGCACTACCATTATCATTCCTGCTATTAGTAGTATTAGTTCTGTTGATACTTGTCCTGATTCTTCTTTGATTTTCATATTATTCCTCCCATTATTCCTGTTAGTATTTGTTGTGAGAAGTAGTATACTGCGAGTGATGCGGGTACTATTATTATCATGTATTTGATTCCTTTTTTTGCATCTGAGTACATTACTATTCCTAGGAGTATACTTACTAGTATTGCTTGTATTATTATGTAGCCTGTGCTGCTTATTGGTATTACTTCGCTTAGGGGGTTTGTTCTTCCGGATATGCTTATAAATTGTGTATATAATTGTATCATTCCGAGTGCGAAGGGTGTTGCTATTACTGATGATATTACTAGAAACATTACTGACATCATTACTCCTGCTTTTCGTTGTTTTTTTAGCATTATTGTATCGGATAGGTCGTCTGCTATTGCTTCTAGTATTTCTGATAGGTTTCCTCCTGAGTTCCAGCTGTGTATTATTAGTTGAAATGTGTGTTTTAGGTTGTCTGAATTATTTTTGTTTGCTATTTCCATTAGTGATTCGTCGAATGGTCTTCCGAAGCTTGTTTCGAGTAATGCTCTTTTTATTTCATCGTTTAATGAGTTGTTTATTGTTTGGGATAGTTCTTTGAATGCTGATTCTAAGCCTAATCCTACTTTTATTAGTGAGGATATTTGTCTTAGGTAATCTGGTAATTCTTGTTCTATTTCTTCTAATCGTTTTTCGTTCTTGTAGTATATGTAGAATGTTAATGATAGGGGTATTGTTAGTGTTATGATTATGCTTGTTATTATGTGGATTGTGAAGATTATGCATATTATTGTTGTTATTATGAGTGTTATCAGCATTGTTAGTATTGTGATTGTTATTAGTTCTTCTGTTTTTATGAATATTCCTGAGTCTATAAGTTTTCGTTGTATTTTGTAAATAGTTTCTTCTGATAATCTATTTTTTATATGATTATTTATTTTTTTTATTATTTTATTATACATAATTTATTAATTTATGAATATTTTTAAAAATAGTATTATTTAAATGTATCTTAAAAATGGTGGTGAAGAAGAAAGACTCATCATAACATGAAATCCAACTTTTTATCAAGACTTGTTAAAACCTCACTATTCTTCTTAACAAGCACATCATCTTCAATACGGACACCAAACTCGCCAGGAATATAAATACCCGGTTCAGCCGTAATCACCATGTTTTCTTCCAAGACAGTATCAACCTTATTAGAAATTACAGGATCTTCATGAATTTCAAGACCAAAACCATGACCAGTACTGTGAATAAAATACTCACCATAACCATACTCTGATATAACATCACGAGCTGCATTATCCACATCAGCCACAGCTACACCCGGAGCGATAGTACTTATAGCAGCTTTTTGTGCTTCCAAAACTATGTCCCATATTTCCTGTTGACGTTCTGTGTCAATGAAAGTTCTTGTAATATCAGAACAATAATAATCATATTTAGCTCCCCAGTCAACAACAATAGGTGTTTCAACACGATTCATTGATGTTTCAGAATGAGGAGAACTGGAACGTTTACCACTAGCAACTATAGTGTCAAATGCTGGTTTAATAGAACCATTTATAGTCATGTCAAACTCTAAAGAAGCGGCAGCAAATTTTTCAGTACTTGTAAAATCAATTTCTCCAATAGCATTTTCTGCTATACCAATTGAATTTTTTATCTTAGTAATTTCTTCCTTAGTTTTTGTTTTCCGTTTATCATAGAAAACTTCCGATGTTTTTACTGATGATATGTCATCGGATAAATATTTGGTCAATCCAAAGTCTAATGAGTTTTCCACAGCTATTGTACCATTTAGTAATTCTTTTACTTCTGCGAATTTTACTATATCCCTTGTTTCTATTTGTGATTTTTCTTCTGCACTTTCCTTATCTATGCTATTAACATATAATATTGGTTCATCATCTATGATTAAGTATGCGAAACTTGAAGGATAAAAGTCAGATATGTATTTAATGTTTTCTGGAGAGTAAACAAACATTGAATCAATGTTTTCTTCATTTAATTGGTCTAAGATTTCATTAGTTTTCATTTGTAATCAATTCCAAATTTTTTTCTTTTTATATTATATATAATTATAAAATTTTTAGATAATAGTAATTTCGAAAAAAGATAAAATGATTAAAAAATAAAAGTAATATATAATAAGAACACTATTAAGGAAGAATTATTAACATGTTAAATGAATCACCAGTAACTTATAAAAAATCCACTCATAGGACAAAAAGTCCCGAAGAAACTTTAGAAAAAATAGGTAAGATAACAACTGAAATAGGATTAACCAGAACTTCTGAGATTACTCATCTTGACAGGATAAAAATACCAGTATACACATCTGTACGTCCACTAGCAGTAGAAGGTGCTGTGAGTATATATGCAGGTAAAGGTCCGTCTAAAGTACATGCAAAAGTTTCATCTATTATGGAAGCTATTGAAAGATATTCTGCTGAGATGCAGGACGAAAATACTGTTGTTAAGAAGTATGATGAAAGTGATTGCTTAAATCCGGAAGATCTTATTTTACCAAGAAACAGTTATGATGATGATGTAGAATTAGAGTGGAGTGAAGGTTTTTCTGTAGTTACTGGTGAATCCATACTCATACCATCAAATGCTGTTTATCATCCATATGTTAATGATACTGTTAAACATTTGTTTTTATCAAATACTAATGGACTTGCTTCTGGAAATAGTTTAGAGGAAGCAATATTTCATGGTATGATGGAAGTTGTTGAAAGAGATTCATGGAGCTTGTTTGAAGCATTTAAGGATGAAAAATGTGAAATTAACTGTAATAATTCAAGTAATGATTATATTGTGGAATTAGTTAATAAGTTTGATGAAGCTAATGTGTCAATTAAGTTAATTGATTTAACCAGTGAAAACAAAATTCCAACTATTGGAGCAGTTAGTGAAGATTTATCATTAAAAGATCCTGCACTATTAACATTAGGTATTGGAACACATTTGGATCCTGAGATTGCAGCTATTCGTGCTATAACTGAGGTTGCTCAGAGTCGTGCCACACAGATTCATGGTACACGTGAGGATACTACGCGTGCTAATCTATTGCGTGAAACAGGTTATGAACGTATGAAGCGTATTAATAGGCATTGGTTCAGAGACTGTGAAGAATCTGTTGATTTAAATGATATGACTGATTATTCGCAGAATTCTTTCAGAGATAATATAAATAAGACAATGGAACTGCTAAAATTATCGGATATTCATGATGCTTACTATGTGAATTTAACGAGAAGTATTGGAATTCCTGTTGTGAGGTCAATTATTCCGGGTATGGAATTGTTTAGTGTAGATTCCAGTCGGGTTGGTAAACGTTTAATACCAGATAATTATATTGTTAATTAAATTTTTTTGAGTAATGATTATTATGAAACAGGTTATTGTAGTGAGAACAGACCTTAAGATGGGTAAGGGAAAGATAGCTGCACAAGCATGTCATGCATGTCTTGGATGTTATAAGAAGGCAGATAAGAATGATATACGTAAATGGGAACTTGAAGGTCAGAAAAAGGTAGTGTTAAAAGTTTCTTCTGAAAGAGAATTAATGGAATTGTATTCTATTATTAAATCTACTGCTCTGCCATGTAGTCTGATTACGGATGCTGGTCATACACAGATAGAACCTTCAACTAGAACTTGTCTTGGTATTGGTCCTGGATCGGATGAAGAAATTGATAGATTAACTGGTGACTTAAAATTATTATGAAGAGTTAATTATTATGGTTACTGTAGTTAAGATTGGTGGTAGCTTATTTCCTAGTTATACTGAAAAGTTATGTGAAATGTTAACTAAATCCAGGGAAAAGTTGGTGTTAGTTAATGGTGGGGGAATGTTAGCTAATAAGCTCAGAGAGTATAATGAAGAATTTGAATATTCTGAGGAAGTTAATCATTGGAATGCTATTCGTTGTATGGATATTATAGGAAGTTGTATTGCGGATAAAAATGAGGATATTAGAGTTATTGAAGACATAGATGATATTCCGCGTGTTCATGAAGAAGGTAAAATACCTTTGTTATTAACTTATAATTTAATGAGAAAGTATGATGATTTGGAACATTCATGGGATGTGACTAGTGATTCAATTGCTTGTTGGGTGGCGAATAAAATAAATGCCAAACTATTAATATTAACAAATGTAAATGGTATATATAATGGTAACATTTCTTCAAATAATAAAAAATTAATCAAAGAGATTAATGCGAATAAACTATTATTTTTTAAAGAAACTTGTGTAGATAAATGTTTACCGAAATTACTAATTAAATATCATTTAAACTGTTTTATAATTAATGGGAAATACCCTGATAGGGTTATGGCTCATTTAAACGAAGACAATGATTATAATAATTTTTATACATTTATAGGAGGAAAATAATATGGCAGAAAAAATGACTTGTACATCATGTAAACAAGAAATCTCACCAATAGATGAATACGTAAAATTCCATTGCCCAGAATGTGATGCAGAAATTTACAGATGTCCTAAATGCAGAACTTTTGGACATGAATACACTTGTGAATGTGGTTTCAAAGGACCATAGATAATTTATATAATAAATAAAGGGAGATTTGATTATGTCTGATGTAGCAGTAACATTAAAAGTTATGCCAGAAAGTCCAGAAGTAGACTTAGCAACATTAAAAGAACAGATAAAAAATGCTGTTGGCGAAGAACAATATGAAAGAGTAGAAGAAGAACCAATAGGCTTCGGATTAGTAGCATTAAATGTTACAATCGTAGTTGACGATGGTGAAGGTGGAAGTGAACCTGCAGAAAAAGCTATCGCTGATTTAGCTGATGTAGCAACAGTAGAAGTAACCCACATGACCAGATTAATGTAAATAGTATTATTTACACACAATCACTTCTTTTTAATTACAAAACCAGATAACCACCCCCACACATAAAGGAACTAATTTTATAATAATATAATATCAATACATTCTGTTGTAGAAATATTATTAGAACAAATAATCTAAAAATATATAAAACATTAAAACGTAATATATATCATTGTAAATACAATTATGAGAAAAATAAGATTATACATCGAATAATTGATTAATATTATAATTATCAGACAAACATTAAATAATTACGTATTAAACAATTAAAGAAATTATATATTCTAATCTTTCTTTATAAATTACATGACATACAAATACTTGAAATAAATAGGAGGATCTGTCGTGATGAATAAAAAGTTATCTCTTCTGTTACTATTATCCATTACAATAATTAGTTTAAGCGCAATCAGTGCAACAGAATTATCAGATAACAATACTCATACAGAATCATTAACTCAAACACAACACACACAAGTTGAAGCTAATGATCAAGATGATATATTAAAAGAAGATAATACAAAAACACAAAAAACAATTAACAAAAACAAACAAGATAATGCAAAAAACAAAGAAGCAATCAATATATCAATAAATAATACAATAACCCGTAGCAATTCAACAGATAAAACACCACTTACAATCTCAGGAAACACATACCTTAATTTATCCAATAACCTTTCCGAAATATTAAAAAATCTTGAACTAAACACTAAAATAGATTATGGTAACAAAAATATTCTAGATATAAGCAAAGATGACCTTTCAAACATAAAAAATATCACAATAGGCAATTATACAAACATTAAAGATTCAATAATAGGCAATTATACCAATATAAAAAATTCAACACTAAACAATCTAACAAACATAATTGATGAAATAGATAATATAACCTTAGGAAGAAATGCTACAAAAGTAACCGTTGACCCAGTAAAAGGAGTAATCGGCGAAAATATTACATTTATTGCCCATGTAACTGACACTAAAGGTAAAGCAGTGACTGGTGGAAATCTAGTATTTAAAGTAAACGGAAAAACACTTAAAACTAATGGTCGATTTGATACAATAGCATTCCCATGGAAGTTCAAAGTAAACAATGGAAAAGTAACAGCAACAATAAAAGCAGATTCATACTTAAGAAATGCTAAAAATTTAACTGCAACATACAGTGGATCATTCCAATACAAGTCAGCAACAAGTAAAGTAGTAACAGCACAAATCAAGAAAAGAAATGCGAAACTAACAGTTACTGCTACTCCAAAGAAACAGAAACAATACGATATAATTACACTCACAGCAAAAATACAGGATAAAACTCCAAACTACAAAAACAAGACAGCAATTAATGAAAACACAAAAGTATTATTCAAAATAAACGGTAAAACAATAAAAAATTTACTTGGTAGAAATGTACTGGTTAACATAGTTAATGGAAAAGCAAGCTACAATTATACCGTTCCAAGAGGTATGGGTGGAATAACCAAAGAAGGTAAAATCCGTAATTATAATGTGGAAGCAGTTCTAGTAAGTGACAGTTTCTATCCGGATACTAGGGCAAAAACAACATTTAATGTAAAAAGAAGTCCTGTTACCTTAAATATTGTTAAAACCTATGTAACCTCTAGTAACAAGTTATCCGTACTTGCTACAATTAAAGACTACAAAAACAGGTACGTGCTTGGTAACAGTACCATTGCTCTTAAAATTAATGGAAAAACATATGTTAACCCATCAACCAATAAAAAACAAACATTCAAAGTATCTAGAGGTATAGTACTGTTACTGTTACAACAAGTTTCTAAAGATATTAAAATTAAGAAGGTTATGCTTGTAACTGGTGCTCGTCAAGCTTATCTTGGAGCTCGTAACGAAACAACAGACATTACAAAATCTAGTTTAAAACTTAATTTATCTTTCCTCTAAACCATTTTTTTCTTTTTTTAAATAAATAGTGGAGTTTACAAGAATTATATTTTTTACAATTCTAATTCAGTGACTTTTTTTGGATTTTCATTGATATGAATACTTTCTATTTGACCATTTTTAATTCTTATTGTCTTATCTGCAGCCGCTGATAAAATTTCATTATGAGTAACTATTATTACAGTAGTATTGAGGTTAATATTCATTTCTTGGAGTAAATTCAATATTAAAGTACCTGTTTTAGAGTCAAGAGCTCCGGTAGGTTCGTCACATAATAACATTGCAGGTTTCTTGGCAATGGCTCTTGCAATTGATACTCTTTGTTGTTCACCACCAGATAATTGTGCAGGAAATTGATTTGCAAAATCTTTAAGACCAACAGAGTCTAATAATTCCAGACCATCAATATCAAAATCCACAATTTCATTCATTAACTCAATATTTTCGAGTGCAGTTAGATTAGGGATTAAATTATAAAACTGAAAAACAAAGCCAACATTCTTCGCCCTATAGTTAGTAAGCTGATCTTCATCAAGTAATTCTATATGAATATCATTGACAATAATTTCACCAGAAGTTACTGAATCAAGGCCCCCTAAAATATTCAGTAATGTAGATTTTCCCGCACCTGATGGTCCGAGTATAACAACAAATTCTCCTTCATTAATTTTAAAACTTACATCATCCATTGCTTTTAAAATAGAATCTCCAGATTCATAAATCTTATTAACGTTTTTAAATTCTATCATGCTCGTCATTAACATTACCCTCTAGGAATTATTTTGATATTTATTGAAAAATAATTTTTTAAATTGTTTAAATTTGAATAATTTTTATTATTTTACCTCTGTTCTAATAGTAATATATTTTATTGCCTAAACTTTTAGGTAATCTGTTATGTCAAATTTCTTAATCTTACGTGAGAAATATAAATTCATTACTATTAATACTGACATGATTAATAAAAATGTGAAAACCACATTTGTTATTGATATGGAAGGAATTATATAAATGTCTTCTCCAAATGCTGGCATTAATATTGACATTACAGAATATCCGATAGGAATACCCAGTATAAAACCGGGGATTGTTAATAATAAATTTTGTGTTGCCAATATTTTTGTTAAAAACTTACTGTTAAATCCTAAAGTTTTTAGTGTTACCATGTCATTTTTCATCTCAATATATGATAGTAGATTCAGATTATACAGAATTACTAGTGCTAAAATTACTGCAAAGAATACTAATGCAGTAATTATCATCATTGAAGTTTCTTCTAATTTATCCCAATAAGTAACCAGGTTATCTAAATAAAGTACTGATGTGCCTTCAAAAGATTCGGTTACATGTTCTGAAGTTACAATGCTTGTAGGAGTATAATTTAAACCTAATTCTTTTAATTTATCGGGAGACATTACTAATCCCTGAGAATATGGGCTTGAATGAATTTTATCAATTTTTACATTGAATATTTTATTTGAACCTAAAATAGAACAATTTATTGTGTCACCCACATGTATATCCATATGTTCTGCCATTTTTTTCGAAATAGATACTTCATCTTTATCTAATTGTATCTTATCATGGTTATCATCAGTGATAGTTATCAGATCATTATCACTTAAAACCAGTAGTGAAGCTAATTCTTGTTGATTCTTTGAAATCTCAATTGAAGATTCCATTATAGGACTACCATTAACTTTTTCTGCTATTGAATTGATTTGAGATAAATTAAGATTATCATTAGTGATTATCTTGGATTCGAAATGATTTACATCATTGAAATACCATTCTCTGGATTCACCAATATTTTCATACAATCCATACCCTGAAATTAATAGTACTGTACATCCAATTACGCCGGCTATTGTTACTATAGCTCTGAAATTATTTCTACGAATATTCCTGTAATTCCATCTGAAAGTAAATGAAAGATTATTCCAAATCTTAAATTTTTCTACAAATGATGTGTTGGATACATGTGGTGCTTCCGGTTTTATAATTAAGGAAGTTGGTTCTCTAATAATATTTTTAATTGAATAATATGAAATTATGATTGACATTACGGCCATTAAGAGTATTATTATGACAGATGGCATAATTCCTATTGAATTCCAGTAAGGAAATTTGAAGTAAAACATTCTTGATGGGTTTGCAATCATATGAAATGCTGTTGGCCCTGTAATAGCACCTAATATTGATCCAAAGGTCACTAATAAAAATCCTGGAAAGATGTAATGCATGATGATTTTGTTATCTTTAAATCCATTGGCTTTAAGGATACCTATTTGATTTCTTTGATGTGTTATAATTCTCTTCATTGTTGTTGAAAGCATGAGCATTGATAGAATGATGAATATTGGTGGAAATACTGATGTTACTGAATTTTGTTGACTGATTGATTCTCCAACTACTTTTACACTTGGATGGTTAGATCTTTGTAAGAATAATGAATAATAGTCATTTAAACGATATGGTAAAATCTTTGAATACATTTCTGGTGTTCCTTCAAATTTTACATTAAGAACATTGTATGTGATATTGTTTGATGGAAATGCTTTATGTGACATGTAAGCAAAGCCTGTGGATGTATGGTTTGGTACTGTTGATGCAACAGGTGAATAATAAATGTATTCTGGTGAATATCCTAATCCTTTTATCTTTTTTCTGATTTCAATGTTGTTGCTTTCAAATGATATTTCATCCCCAATTTTTAGTTTTCGGGCATCTGCAAAACTTTTATCTAACCATACTCCCTCTGAATCGTCAATATTTAATTCTTTTCCTTCGAGTAAATAAAATTTGGATATTGTGTTGTTTTCAACAAAATGTAACATAATCTCGGGTTTGTCATCTAGTATTGCATGTGAATTCACGATTAATTGTCTTTCCATTTGTGTAGTTGCTCCAAGGTGATCAACATAGTCTAAGAATTCGTCAATTAAATAATTGGAGTATATAGAACCATCTGCTAAATTTGTTTCTTCGTAATAATCGTTAATTGTTGTTTCAAAGCTATTTGTTTCTACATACATTCCTGTAAATACGAACACTCCTATAAATGCCATTAAAAATATGGATATGAATTGCACTTTATAATAGGTCATGTCTCTTAACATTTTTCTTTTAAGCATTTAGTTTTCACTCCAATTAACAACTTATATTAATTTAATTGCTATCTTATTTTTAATTTTATACGAATTATTCTCTTGAATATCTCATATTTTATCTTTTAATATATTTTCTTCTAATTATTCTAAGTTTAATCCTTAATGATTTAAGAATTATATATTAATGGCTTTTTCAGAAATTGGGGATTTTATCACTGTAAGTTTGTACTTTAGATTTCCAATCTTGAGCAATATTTTCTACCTTTGCTTTAGCATCCCCTACTTTTTCTGCACCGGTTGAAAGGGTTTTATTCTTTAAATCGTTGGTGATGTTTTCTATATTAGATATAGTGTTATTCTTAGGCTTATCAATATAAACTTTCTTGTATTCTACTGATTTTGCCATGTGCAATGCAATGTCTTTGTCTTTAGCAAAAATTATGATATTATCATGAGTTGTATCATTTGATAGGGGAATACAATAAAATTTTCCTTTATAATTTAATTTAATGAAATCAAAGAGTTGTATTTGAAATAGGTCATCAGCATTAATCACATAACATGTTAAGCCATCAATGTTTTGTGAAGTACCCTTCTTGATTAAATCGTTCAGGGTGTTAAAACTCATTTCACCTATATTAATCAGACTATTTTCTTCATAACTATTATATGATATTACAAATCCTTTATCCCATTTCCAAAGTTTAATTTTATTAAAATCTCCTTGATATTTTGTTTGTTCTGCTGGAACATCAATAGTTGTTCCATTAGGTGTTATTTCAATTTTATCATACCTTACATATGTTAACATTACTAAAATAATACCTGCAATAATTAAAAGTAATACAATTATCATTATCTTTTTTTTATTATCCATTGTTTTTGCCCTCACCAGATTAGTGAATTGTACATGTGACTTATTTATTTAATTCATATTTAATAAGATTATATATTATTAAAAAATAAAATTTAAGACCGAATATTAATTTTAAATAATTGACTTTAACCAGTAACTGATATTAAACCTTTTAAACAAGTTTAAATAATATTTTTTTAATAAATAATATTATCTCTTTTAAAGAGTATTTAAAAATTAAAATTGGGGTGTTTAAATAGAATTAGTAGAAATAATTAAAGAAGCTTTGGTATTTCCATCAAAAAATTTGGGAGTACTTGCAATTTATAGTGTATTGTCTATACTAATAACGGTATTTGCTTTAGGTGCGATGGTTTCATTAATGACTGTGTTCGTTAATTTCGCAAGACATTTTATAACAGGAACAATATATCTGGTAATTTCCTTAATACTTGGATTTATATTGTCTGGATATCAGATATCCCTCATTAAGTCAGGTATTAATTTAGATGAAAAAGCTCCTGATTTTAAGTGGAAGAAGAATTTGCATACTGGTATTGATAATCTTTTCATATCCATTATATATTATACGTTACCTACGCTTATTGTTCTTATGGTAGGATGTTCCATGAATATTCCTCGCAATCTAATGCTGGTTTCACAGAAAGCTATTTTACAAGCTAATAACATGACCGTTACCGGGAATATTACTGCTTCTGTAGTTAATACAATATCTCCAGTGCTTAACTATTTGGTAAGTTCTTTAATAATTACGTTTACTGTTGCTATAATATTATTCATAATTGCTACAATCTTACACAGTATAGCACAGGCAAGATTGGCAAATACGGATAATGTAGATGAAGCTGCAAATATTCCTGAGACAATAAATGATATTAAACAATTAGGTATAGTAAATGTGATTGGATTACTTGTATTAATTGTCATAGTAACTGGTGTTATTGAGATATGTTTAAGTATTATATTCAATTTTGCACCATATTTGTCAATTTTATCAATTCTGGTAAGTCCATACATAATATTCTTTGTTCAAAGAGCGATTGGGTTATTGTACACTGATATTGCATAACTTATCCAGTTATTTATTTATTTTTTATTCTTTTTTTCAATTATATATTATATTTGCTAGATATATCAATACTATTTTTAAATTAAAACATTTTATAAAACCAACAATCATATAATTTATGAAATAATCTTCTTTTAAATGCCGAGTACTTTTTTTGTATTAAATCAGTTAAAATAAGAGTTATATTAATAAAAATAGAATTAATGTTAAATTAAAAATAAAAAAAAGTGAAGGATATTTTATTATGAGTTTAGATATACGCTTATTCCTTGGATAATTAAACTTAAACCGATTAATATTGCAGCATAGAGTGGTTGAGCCATTGATAATCCTGCAAGTGCAAATTGTATGATACCTAAAAGTATGATCATTATTGAAGTCAATTTAGACATACCAGGGGACACAATACCACTAATACCAGCTGCAATCATAATTATACCAATAATATAGAATTGTAATCCTATAATGAAGGATAATCCATTAATGGAAAACATGAATAGTAAACCAAATATTATTGCTATAATTCCAATAAGGAGATTTCTTGCTGAAAAATCAGTGAATATTAATGCTAAACCAAAGAATAATAAGCTTAGTCCCATCATAATGGATATTGTTCCAGTACTTATAATAGGGAATATGATGAAAATTAATCCTAAGATTATGGATAATATTCCAGTTACCTTATTTTGTTCCATAGCTTTTCCTCCTATATTTTTTTATTATTCACTCTTTTTTTAGTGAAAAATTCCTATTAAAAAAAAAAAGTAAATAATTCTTCCATATTTAATAATTGTTGTAGGATATATTTATTTATTTATGCTTGTTGATAGTTATTAAGAAGTACAATGAATTTACTTTATTCAAAGTGTAAAATGTATCTAATTATTATCTTTTTCATGATTTAAATTCCAGACAAGTACTATTTATTAAATTTATTATCGAAAATTTGTTACACGATTATTAAAAGAAAATTCAATTAAAGTCCATTAAATGATATATGAATAATGACAACAATAATTAATATCCTTAATAAAATAATTTATAAAGTATTGCTTTTTTATTAAAATTAAGGTATATTAAATAACTTAAAAATATTTACCCTCTATAAAAAACTATTTCTCGTTTTTTATCTTCTTAAAATAAAATACAATAATTATATATTGTTATACTAACAAAGATAATTTATATTAGTAAATAATTACTTTCTACATATTAAATTATATTTTTAGTAACATGAATAGTTAGTTACTATATTTAAATTGCATAAATTTTTGTTTTAGTTAAGTAATTATCTAAAAATATTTAACAGTAAGATTAATTGATTGTTAGATAGGAGTTTAAAGTTAATACGATAAAATTAACTTCATTAAAATAATTATTAATTATCTAATAGAAAAAGAAAAAAAATAATGAATTATATACAAATTATTCTAGTAAAACTTAGTAAAATCACTTTATTCCAATAAAACGATCAAATACTTAATTATATTAAAAATATAGTTATTTTAATTTATCATTTAATTATCCAACATATTTAAAGTTTTAAAAATTTCAAGAATAGCAACAATAACTTTTTTTCTTGTTTTTTGTAAGTTAATTGTATTAATTTAATAAAAGGGGGTTGTGAATGGAAAATGAAAAAATTAGATCTTAGAAAACAAGAGGATGACACCCCTCGTAGAACATTAAATAGGGTGGATTTACAAAATCGTCGAAAAGAATCTGAACGTAAAATCTCAGATATAATTAAAAAAGATATACGTGGTTTTACAACAAATCCAATTGTAATGTTAGTATTGTTTGCAGTAATTATATTACCTTCACTGTATGGTCTAGTTAATATTTATGCTTGTTGGGATCCTTATGAAAATACTCACAATGTAGAATTCGCTATAGCTAATGAGGATTTAGGTTCTCAATATAATGGTGAACGAGTCGAAGTAGGAGCAAAAGTAGTTGATTCATTGAAAGATAATACGAAATTTAAGTGGGTCTTTGTCACTTCAGATGAACTTCGACGTGGTGTCCATAATGGAACATATTATGCGGGTATGATTATTCCAAAGAATTTTAGTGAATCTGTCGTATCAATAACTACTAATAAACCTCATTCAGCGGAATTGGAATATATTGTAAATCTAAAAACTAATCCTGTTGGAGCTAAGTTAACAGATGCTGCTTCTAAAGAAGTGTATAATAAGCTTAATGCTGAAATTGTATCATTTATTGATGTAGCTGCTTTGGAAAAGTTAGGTCAATTACATGATGGTTTAGAAAGTGGTGCAGATAAAATGGAAGATGGTGCTAATCAACTTTCAGCAGGAGCAGACAAAGTAGCTGACGGTGCAAACCAATTAACTGCTGGTGCAAACAAAGTAGCTAGTGGTTCTGATCAACTAGCAAGTGGTGCTAAAGCAGTTTCTACTGGAGCCAATACCATATCTGTTAATTCAGTGAAGTTAGCTAATGGTGCTGATCAACTAGCAAGCGGTGCAAGCCAAGTATCTGATGGAACACAACAAGTTGCTGATAAATCAAATGAAATATATAAGATTTACCAGAAAATTAAAGAAGCTCTAATTGGTAGTGTAGATGTCTCTAAATTAGCAGATGATGTGGATAAATTAGATTCTGATACTTCAAGAATTGCTGCTGAGCTTAACGAGTTAGATAAGGACACATATAATCTTTCATCTAATGCATTAGTAGTATATGGTGGAGCATATAACTTATCAGATAATGCTGCAGAATTAGCAGTTGAAGCAGACAATATATCACTTAGAACACATAATGTTGCTAATAGATTTAATGATTTATCTAATCAGATTTCCCAGTTAAATGAAGCTGTTAAAAATGGTGAATCCACCGCAACAATTAAGGAGATTTTAGAAAGAATTGATAAAGGAATGAATGATACCAACACTAAGTTAAATGATTTGAATACTGGTGCACATTTAGTATCTGATGGTTCTAGTAGTGTTGCTACTGGAGCAAATCAACTTGCTGATGGAACAAGACAGTTAGCTCAAGGTTCAGACCAGTTAGCTAGTGGAGCATCTGAACTTTCTAGTGGAGTGCATGTTTTATCAAATGGTACTGTTGAATTAGCTAGTGGGGCAGAATTATTAGGTTATTCTTCTGCGTCTGCATTAAGAAATGCATCTAATGAGATTGGTTTTGCAGCTGAACAATTATCTGCAGTGTCAGAGATTAATCAGGATGATGCTAGTGATTATTTCTTCTCACCAGTAGTCCTTAAAAGACATGAGGAATTCCCGACGAATAATTATGGTTCTCAGGTTGCACCATTTTATATTGTATTATCTATGTGGGTTGGTGCGCTAGTTACTAATGTTATGTTAAAAACAGGTACTAGTGTAGGTACTGAGTATAAGCCACATGAAATGTACATTGGTAAATTAATGTTATTTAATATTATGGCCATATTACAAACAACGGTGACACTAATTGGAGCAGGTATTTTTGGAATTGATATTTCAAATCTGTTAGTATTTGTGTTCTCATGTTATTTTGTATCTGTTGTATTTATGACTATTGTTTATTCATTAACATCCGTGTTTGGTGATGTTGGTAAAGGTATTTCAATATTGTTATTAGTATTTCAAATATCGGGTACGGGTGGTATTTATCCAATTGAGATTATGAGTGAACTTTTCGGATGGATTTATTCTTATTTACCTATGACTCATGCTATAACGATTGTGAGAGAGTCCGAGTTGGGATTAATTTGGGCTAATTATTTGCCGTCGTTTGCATTCCTGTTAATATTGGGAATTGTGGTTATTTTATTATCCATTCTTCTTAAGCAGAGATGGGATAAACGTACTAAGTTTTTCGAAGAAAAACTTGAAGAATCTGACTTATTTAATTAAAAGTAGTGGAGTTATTCATTACTTTTATTATTTTTCTATTTTTTTG
Organism: Methanosphaera sp. ISO3-F5; assembly: GCF_034480035.2. NCBI lineage: Archaea > Methanobacteriati > Methanobacteriota > Methanobacteria > Methanobacteriales > Methanobacteriaceae > Methanosphaera > Methanosphaera sp. ISO3-F5. The sequence continues at coordinate 2,088,113 of NZ_CP118753.2, read as the reverse complement.
TACAATATACTTGTTTTATTCTTAATTACTGTTATTTATGTTTAGGTTTTTTGTTTTTGTTTGTTGTTTAGAAAAGATTTAAGTATTACTTTTATTATAATTAGTATTAATAATGTTATGATTGAAATTATATTAGCAATTATTATAGGAATTATATTAGGAACAATTACTGGTTTAACACCAGGATTACATGTTAACACTGTCGGACTAATAATTTTCTCAATATCTGATAAGATTTTGAACTATACCACACCACTAGTATTATGTTCATTTTTTGTTAGCATATCATTATGCCATGCAATGCTTGAGTTTATACCAGCATTATTACTCAGTATACCTGATGAGGATACTGTTCTAAGTATTCAGCCGGGCCACAGATTATTATTCAAGGGCCATGGACGAAGAGCTATACGTCTTGTTAGTTTTGGTGGCTTTTTATCTATTATAGTGCTTGTAATGTTAATGCCCCTATTAATAATGTTTTTACCAATAATTTATGGCTTGTTAAAGGATTATATTGGTTATCTGTTATTATTTACAATGATAATATTTTTAGTATATACTAATAGTAAAGAAAAACGTGCAAAGAGTATTTTAATATTTTTAGTGGCACTGTTCAGAATCTATGGGAATGTTGGTTTTTTGGGATTGATTTTGAAGAAGTTGTTGATGGGTTTTTTGTTTTGTAGTACGTTTCTGTGGATCCATCGTATTCTTGCACTTTTAAGTCTTCTCTTTAGTCCTCGTATTGTTCTGTATCTTCTTTTTAGTTGACGTGGAAGTGTTGTTTTGAAGTATAATTCTATTATGTTGTTGGTTTTTGGTATTGCTTCGTTGTTTAGGTATTGTGTTAGTTCGTTGAAGTTATTTTTAATTCTTTTGATGCTAGTTGCTACTGAATCTGGTAAAAACTGTATATTGTTGGTTAAGTGTGATAGGCGTCCTTTTGCTAGTTTTATGTTTTCTGCTTTGAATATGTTGGATATTCTTTCAAGGTAGTTGTTTAGTTCTTTGATCTGTTTTTTGTTGTGTTTTATTTGTTTTTTTATGTTTTTGATTTCTTTTTCTAGTGTTTTGATGTCATTGTGTAGTTTTTTCTGTTTTTTATCTGTTATTGGTCCCATGTGTGGTTTGTATTTTTCTAGTTTTTTATGTATTTTTTCGTTGATTTCTTCTAATTTATGGTATTTTCCATTGTTTTTACGTGTGATTCTTCGGATAACTGGATATACTTCCATTCCTACGTTGTACATCATGTGAAAGACGCATCTTTGTTGTATCATGTTAAATTCTTCTATTATAGGAGGATAAGCTGAATATCCGTCGGTTATCATTATTTCATGTGGTATGTCGTCCAGTATTTGGTGGAAATATTTTTCAATAATTTCCGTGTCAAATAGTGTTGCATATTCCAGAAAATCTTCATAAGGATATTGGGTATTTGCATCAATAATCATTAACCGTGACATATATTCTCCATTTTGTGATGGAAATTGCTCATCATAGTGATATTTGCCACTATCTTTAAGATTTTCTTTTTCTACTTGTTGTTCTACCTGTTTTTCTTTTTCTTCAAGGTATGAATCTGCAGTATTATTTTCATGATAAAAAACCGTAGATTTTGGTAAATGTATATCAAAAAGTGCTTCAAACAATTCAGACTTCTTTTCATATGATTCTTCACCAATCTCGGATAATTTAACACCCCACTCTTTAACAGTAGAAGTATAAACAGAATAATTATCAATAAATTCATTAAAATTAGTTACAATACGATTACCACATTCTGGACAGGAATAATCCTTAACACTAACAGGAATGCCATTAGGTTTACGAGTATGATAACCCTTAGAATGTAATTTACAACCACAATCACCACATACTTCATCAGTAAGAACATAAGTAACCTTAAAATCAAGTAAACCCATCATTTTAAAGATTAATAAAAAATCAGGAGATAAACAATCAGGAAAAATAATTTCATCAATATCACCAGAAACGATATCTTTAAGACAAGTTAAATCTAATATATTATTGGTAAGAGTTTTATTCGACTTCATAATAATATATATTACTCTTACCACTATTTATAGACTTATACAAACTTAAAATTAGAAATACAAAACAGAACAAAATCCATACAAATAAACAAGTTGATAAATATCAGATATTAACTAAAACAGTACATATAACACAGTACAAAAAATAAAACAAATAATCACCAATTTAAACAAACATATAAGAACATAACTACTTTTAATTAAATAACAACACTCATTTAATCAACAAAAAATAAAACTAATTTATTCTATCAAAAATTTTAAGAAAACAAGAAAAATTCATCCCCATGATTATTAGATAGTACCTTTTAGTAGCTGGAATTTTAGGTTTTTTTGTTTTACAGAGCAATGTTGGAAGTAACCTTGCACTGTTAAGCATATTATCAGGACTTTTTAGTGTTAGTAATTTAATATATACTGTTAATAATGATTCACATATCCCACCACAGAAAGAAGAAAATAGCTTTTTAGTGGATGATAAGTTCAAGAGGTCTGTATTTGCGGGCAGTATTTCTGGTTGTGTTTTAGGTTTACTTCCAGGTCTCGGACCTGCGCAGGGAACTCTGATTGCTCAGAGTCTTACATTGAATAAGAATGTTAGTCCAGAAGAGTTTATTATTACTAATAGTGGCGTTAATATTTCTGACACTCTGTTTTCTCTGATAGCTATTTATTTAATTAATAATCCTCGTAGTGCTATTAGTGTGTATGTTAGTAATATTCTTAGTGAAGTAGAATTGATTCATATAATATTTTTCATATTTGTATGCTTGATTACTGTTTCGGTATGTTGTATGTTGTCTATAAAAGTAGGGGATTGGATGATTGATCATGTGTTAAAGATTGATTATAAGAAGTTTAACCTTTTTATTATTATTTTGATTTCATCCATTCTGGTATTTTTCACCATTTGTAATAATGGTTGTTTGTGGTATGTTATTTTATGTTATGTGACTAGTATTTCATTGGGTTTGGTTTGTAATGTGTTGGATTTAAGTAAAAGTAATTTAATGGGTGTTTTGATTGTTCCATCAATACTTACTTATCTTGGAATTATATGATGATTACTTCATCACATATTTTTTCTAGTGCTTCGGTGTATTTCTTTGTGTCTATGCCAGGGAAGGTGTCTATGATTCCTAAGTTGTATTGTTTTTCTAGTTTTTTTGTAAGTTCCAGTATGTTTTCATTGTATATTTGATATTTTTCTTTTGGTATTTGATTTATTTCCAGGTTTGTTTTTAGTGATTCTATTGATTCGGGATTTATGTCGTTGAATGTTACGTGTGCTGCATTTTTTTGTAGTGCGTATATTCCTAGTGTTCCTGGTCCACTCATTGCATCCAGTACTGTTGGGTTTTCATATTTTTCCAGGATTTTTCTTAGTTGTTCTATTTTTGGTGATTCTTGTTTTGGATATTCTATGTGTTGTTTGCTTTGTTGTTTGTATAGTATTATTGGTCCTTTGTCTGTGTTTTGTATGTCACATCGTATGTCGCATCCTGTTAGTAAGTCGTAGTTGTTGGTTTTTGTGTTTTCATCTAGTTTTCCTGCTGTTGTTTGTGTGTTTCCTTTGATGATTGCTTTTATTTCTGGTACTTCTGTTTTGATTTTTTTGGCTGTTGTTTTGTCACAGTTTGTTGTGATGAGTACTAGTGTTTCTTTTGATAGGTAGGGTAGGTGTTCGAGGTATGTTGCTGGTGTGATTAGGGGTGTTCCTGTTTTTCTTATGGAGCTTGTTTCGGGCATTTGGTTGTTTTCTATTAATATTTTTAGTGTATGTGCCATTACTATGTCTATGTGTCTTTTTCCACATTGTTTGCATTTTTTATAGTTTTTGTCTATTTTTTCTAGTTTAATTTGTCTTTTTAGTGGTATTGCTTTTTTTAGGGTTTTTGTGTGGCATTGTGGGCATGCTTTGTATAGTTTGTCTATGTTTTCTAGTATGTTTTGTTTTGTTTTTATACAGTTTGTTTTGCAGTTGCATTTCATAGAATTATATATGCGTTTAATTGTTATTTATTTGATTTGTTGTGTTGATTGTGTTTTTTATATCATTAGTAATACTTTTATATTATTAATGTAATACATATGTATGTTAATATTATTATGAAATTAGAAAAAAACTTACCAATATACAATACAACAGAAAAAGAACAACTATCCCAAAGAGAAAAAGAAAATTATGAAAAATTAAAAGAAGAAATAATTGAACTGCAAATAAATAATAACTCCATAAATTTAGAATCTGAAGAAATAAGTCAATTAATAAAAGAAAAACCATTTGAAACTGAAAAACTAATTAATAAATTAAATAATGATTTGAAGGGTTATGGAAAAATTGATGTACTGTTAAAGGATGATAATCTTGAAGAAATTATGATAATAGGCAACAATAAACCTGTATACACATACCATAGAACACATGGTATGATGATAACCGACATCACACTAACAGAAAATGAGATTAGACAAACAATAAACAAAATTGCAAACTTTATTCAAAGAAAGATTGATAAACAGACGCCCATACTTGATGCAAGATTACCTGATGGAAGCAGAGTAAATGCCACCATCCCACCTGTAAGTGCCGATGGACCAACTTTAACTATTAGAAAGTTCAAGAAGGATCCTCTTACAATATTTGATTTGATAAAAAACAATACCCTTAGTGCTGAACTTGCAGCATTTTTTTGGGTTGCTGTTGATGGATTAAATGTGCGTCCATCAAATATTATTATTGCGGGTGGTACTGGTTCAGGTAAGACAACTACTTTAAATACTGTTTCATCTTTTATTCCAAGTAATGAAAGGATCATTACAATAGAAGATACCCTTGAGTTACAGATTCCACATGAGCATATTATTAGAACTGAGACTCGTCCTCCCAATATTGAGAACAAAGGCGAGATTAATATGAATGCATTATTGAAGAATACTTTAAGGCAAAGACCGGATAGGATTATTGTGGGAGAAGTTAGATCAAGTGAAGCTGTTACACTTTTTACTGCACTTAATACTGGTCATTCAGGTATGGGAACCTTGCATGCTAATTCCACACAGGAAACATTGACTCGTTTGGTTAATCCTCCGATGAATGTTCCTCAGATTATGCTTAATTCATTGGATTTTATTATTATGCAGAATAGATTGTTTCATCCAGAAAAAGGTCCTGTTAGACGTATTACTGAAGTAGCAGAGGTTGTTGGAAGTGAAAATGAAACCGTTCAGCTTAATAAGATATTTGAATATGATTATAGTAGTGATAAAATTAAGTATGTTGCAATATCTTCTAATGCTTTGAATGAGATTGCTTCTATGAAGGGTTTGTCTTATAAGGAGGTTATGGATGAAATCAAGGAACGTGAAAAATATTTACTAAAAAATTGTGATAATAATTTGGGTGACATACATCAGGATAAGAAAATTATTAACAATTACTACAAGTAAGAATATACTTGAATTTATGATTGATTAAAAATAGTTATGTTAAGAGAAGTGTTTATTAAAATAGGTTCAATTACTATTATAATTAGTAGGAGAATCTTTGGAAAAAAAGAAAATTATCAAAAAAATAATACAACAAACATCAAAACAGAAACATTAAAAGAAATAATAAAACAAAACCAAGAAAATGAAACAAAAAGAAAAATAAACCCAAAATATGTGACACCAACACTATTCACAATAACACTACTAATCATATCAAGAAACAGTCAAATAATACTAGAAATACTAATACTAATCATAATAATAATCCTATTTAAAAAAAATCTGCCAAAAATAAAAGAAGAAAAAAGAAGAAAAGAAATAACACAAAAATTACCATACGCACTAAGACAAATGTCAACACAACTAAAAGCAGGAATAGGCTTATACGACACCATGAAAACAATCACAGAAAGCAACTATGGAGCACTATCAGAAGAATTCAGAATAACATTAAAAGAAATACAATACGGGAACAACTATATAGACTCATTTAACAAACTATCCCAAAGAACAAAACTTAAAAGCATGGACAAACTAATCAGCCAAATAATAAGAACACTAAACAATGGAGGAAACCTGGCAGACACACTAAACACACTAGCAGATGAAAACTCATACAACATGAGACTAAAATACAAGGAATACTCAGAAAAACTAAATGCAATCATGTTACTATACATGTTCATAGCAGTACTACTACCAGTAATCTCATTCATACTACTAGTTGCAGCAACCACAGTAATGGGATCAATAATAAAACCAGAACTATTACTAATACTCTACCTAATATTCTTCCCAATGATAATTATTTTCATGATAATATTCATAAAACGACTAGAACCCAGCTTAACCTAAAAAAATGTATAAATAAACAAAAAATAAAATAATATCATAAAATAATGAAGGAAGAAAATTGTCAAAAAAAGAAGAAGATTATATTAAAAAATTTAACCAAACCAGGCCAATCACCAGCCAATTTCTTGTAAAACACAAGGAAATAAAACGAACAAAAACCAACAAACCATACCTAGAACTAATACTACAAGACAAAACAGGGCAAATAGTAGGAAGAATGTTTGATAAGAAATCTTACAACCAATACGAAAAAATGGAAATAAACAAAGTATACAACATAGTAGGAAAAATACAAGAATTCCCACAATACTCAAACAAATACAACATACTAATAGACAGAATACTCATATCAAAAAAATATGACGAAGAAGACTTCATAAGAAAAATAGAAAATCACGAGGAACACATACAATACTTAACCAACACAATCAAAGAAATAAAAGACAAAGAACTTAAACAAGTACTGAATGCAGTATTTAATGATGAAGAAATATATAACAAATTTATACAAGCACCAGCAGCAAAAAAACATCATCACAACTACAAAGGAGGCTTATTAGTCCACACAAATGAAGTGATAGAAATATGTAAATCAATATCAACAATATATGAAAACATCAACCGAGACTTACTAATCACTGGAGCAATCCTACACGATATAGGAAAAATTGAAACATACGACTACGACTCCGAACTAATTGAAATAAAACAAGAAGGAATAATGCTAGAACACTTATTTATTGGCGGATGCATCATAAAAGAAAAAATGAACAATTTAAACATTTCAAACGATACTAAAATAGCTATAATGCACCTAATACTAAGCCATCATGGAAAAGTAGACCTAGGATGGGGTTCATCAGTAGATCCAAAAACAGTTGAAGCCATAGCACTACATCAAGCAGATGATATGAGTGCTAAAATTACAAAATTTTTAGAGATATAATGAATACATAATATACATTAAATTTATTAGTTAAAAATTAAAGATAATTAATTAGTAAGGTTATTAAAAAAATAAAACAAATTGTTATTCAAATATAATAATATTTTTTAAATATCTTAAAATCAATCAGGTGTAAAAATGGAAAAAATTAAAATAGCAGTCGTTGGAATAGGAAACTGTGCAAGCTCATTAATCCAAGGATTATACTACTACGCTGACAAAAACGAAGAAGACGTAGATGGATTAATGCACTGGTCTATAGATGGTTACAAACCTTCAGATATTGAAGTTGTAGCAGCAATAGATATTGACAAAAGAAAAGTAGGAAAAGATGTCAGTGAAGCAATTTATGCAAAACCTAACTGTACAACAATATTCTACCCAGACATGGAAAAAACTGGTGTAAAAGTTACAATGGGTAATGTTTTAGATGGTGTAGCACCACATATGAGTAACTATAAAGAAGATTCAACATTTGTAATTTCTGATGAAGCAGAAAAAAGTAAAGAAGAAATTGTTGAAGTTTTAAAAGAAAGTGGAGCTGAAATTCTTGTAAATTATTTACCAGTAGGTTCAGAAAATGCAGGAAAATTCTATGCTGACTGTGCATTAGATGCAGGTATTGCATTTATTAATTGTGTACCAATATTTATTGTAAGTGATCCAGAATATGAAGCTAAATTTAAAGAAGCAGGATTACCATGTGTTGGTGACGATATTAAAGCACAAATTGGTGCAACAATTACTCACAGAACACTTGCAAACTTATTCAAAGACAGAGGAGTTAGATTAGACAGAACATACCAATTAAATACTGGTGGAAACACTGACTTCTTAAACATGCTTAACCATGACAGATTAGCTTCAAAAAGAGAATCTAAGACTGAAGCAGTACAATCCGTTTTAGCACACAGATTAGATGATGATGATATTCATATTGGTCCTAGTGACTATGTACCATGGCAAAAAGATAACAAATTATGCTTCCTACGTATGGAAGGAAGAACATTTGGAGATGTTCCAATGAACATCGAACTAAGATTAAGTGTTGAAGACAGCCCAAATAGTGCAGGATGTGTAATTGATGCTATCAGATGCTGTAAATTAGCATTAAACAGGGGTATAAGTGGAGCTTTAACTTCAATATCTTCATATACTATGAAACATCCACCAATCCAGTACACTGATGATATTGCTCATGACAAAGTAGATGAATTCATCGAAGGAAAATTAGAAAGATAGAAAATTTATTATTTAAACACCATCTTTCTCTTTTTATTAATAAAAGAGAAAAAATAAACTAGTTTTTATTATTAAAAAAAAAATTTAGAAAAGGAGAGAATTAACTATTTTTAATTACTTCTTTATGTTCATTATTTGGAATAATTTGCATTTTACCATCATCATAGGTAATATCCAATTCCTTTGCATCCATAATGTAATGTAAACATATTGCTAAAGCTGCAACTTCGGAATGTGGCTGATTTGTCACACTTAAATTCCAGTCAGCCAGTTCATAAACTTCTGTAGGTACTCTTGAACCACCAACTATGACCAGTTTATCCTTACCATTATCTCTTATTGTTGGAATTATTTCTTCTACATGTTTTCCATACATTGTTAAATGTATTATCTCATAACCATTTCGTTTATGTTCTTTGATAACTGGCAAATATTTTTCATTATATTCTACTTGGAATTCTCCACCCCAATTTTCAACAACACGTTCCACTGATTCTATGATATGTTTATCATGTTCACCACTTAGTATAACTTTATCTGCTCCGAATGCTCTTGCAGTTAAACATACATGTGTTGTTATCCTTGTATCTCTTCCTAATCTATGATCTAATCTTAATACAGTTATCATTATTATCATCCTATAAAGTTAAAGACTATTAATATTACTATTAATGATGTGACTCTTGCTATTTCGTTTGATGCACCCATTATATCGCCGGTTACACAACCAAATGTTTTGTCGGCCATGTGTGCCAGGTATAATCCTGTTGCTACTGATGCTATTATTGCACATACTCCTGGTATGCCAAGTATGAAATATCCTATAACTGAATTTATAATTAATAATATAAATAAGATTTTAGAATTTATTCCGGACTTAATTAATCTTCCAATACCACGAGTGTCATCTTTACCTATTACCATTGAGGTTACCATACTGAATTTTGATGCAAATTCCATTATTAATACTGAAGGTATTAATATTGCTGGTGGTATTGATGCTAGTGCTGCTAGTGTTAAACTTGCAACTACGAAGAATGTTGCTATTCCTCCAGTTCCAACCATTGAGTCACGCATTACTGTTAATCTTTTCTCTGGGTCGCCGTGTACCATGAGTCCGTCACCCATGTCCATTACTCCATCTACGTGATTGAATCCTGTGAACCATATTATAAATATGTATACCAGTACTGCTGTGAGCATTGTTGATAATCCTAGTAGGGTATGACTTATATATGCTAGTAATGCTCCGAGTACTCCTATTAATAGTCCAACGTATGGCCATATTATTACACTGCTTGCCATATCTTCTATTCCAACATACCTGTTTACTGGTATTCTTGTTGAAAATGATATTATTCCCAGTATACCATTTATGTTTGGATGTACTACTGTTTTATCAGATTTTTCCATAATTTATTCTTCCTCCCCTGTTTTGTTAATATTTTGTTAAGTTAAATGATTGTTCCAGTGCTTTTGATACTAATTCTTTAACTTCATAGAATAATGAGATATCAAAGGATATTATTTTTTCTGATTTTTTTCTACATACAACATATATCATGTTATAATAGTTACCTAGTTTATTTGATAATTCGTCCTTGTTTATTGCATCATGTTCATAAGCTACTGTGGCAATGCTTTCAGTTATTGTCCTGTAAACATTTAACATAGTAATATTATCTAATTGTGCATCTAGAAATACTGATACGTTGGTGAAATATTTCTTTTCAAAGTATTCTACTGTTGTGACAACACTAATTCCATGATCTTCCACCAGTATACGTTCCAGGTAGGGCTGATTTGCATAATGATTATCAAATTCTTTAATATAACAAAAATCAAAATTATCTCTATTAGCAAGAATATAAAATGGAGTGTCACTTTTAAATAGAATACCATTACCATTAGGAGTTACAGTCAATCCTTTAAAATTTATTTCCATAATATTACTTCCATACTTTTTTGTCCAAAATTAAGAAAAATTAAAAAATATTCACTAAAATTAAGTAAAATTGAATAATATCCCAAATTATCCCATTATATTCTCTACTTATACTTTATTAATAGATTATAATATATTTGACCCTAAAATTTTTTAATAAAAAATGAGAAGTATTATAAAATCTTAATAGAATCAAAAAACATAGAAGTATATAATAATATTAGGAAGTAAATAATATGGTTGTAGTAATTGACCCACAAGTATCTGGATTAGCCGGAAACATGTTTATCGGAGCATTCATTGATTTAGGAGCAGATAAAACAAAAATAGAAAAAGTCATTCTTGACTATGCACAAGAATTTGGGCAAATAAAAGTAGATATAAATAAGAAAAGTAAATCTGGTGTTATGACAACATTTGCCAGCATAGAAACAGAAGACAATAGTGCACGTCACTATCCGGACATAATAAATAAACTTGAAGAAATAACAGAACAAAAATACCAGAAGGATGAAACAGTAAATAAAAGTATAGCATTGGCCAAGAAGATATTCCGTACATTAGCAGATGCTGAAAGTAAAGTGCATGAAAAAAGCATAGAAGAATTACATTTTCATGAAGTTGGATGTGCAGATGCAGTAGCAGATATTATTGGTGCATCATATGCATATCACCTACTGGGATTTGATGAAGAGAAAATATACTCATTACCTGTTGCAACAGGAAATGGCAGTGTAAATACACAACATGGCATACTACCAGTCCCGGCACCGGCAGTGATAAATATTCTGGAAAATGTTCCAACAATAGGAGGAGAAGTTAACACTGAATTAGCAACACCAACAGGATCTGCAATACTAGTAAATATTGTTGATGAATATGTGACTTCTACACCACTGCTAACTAATAAAATTATTGGTTATGGTTCTGGAAAAAAGGACTTGAAGGTATTGAATGCGTTAAGAATAATTAAATCAGAAGACTTTGCAGAACAAAACACTATCACAATACTTGAAACCAATATTGACACATTAAGTGGTGAAATTCTAGGTAATTTATATGATAAACTATTGGATGAGGGAGCAAGAGATGTGACTATTACTCCTACTATTATGAAAAAAAACAGGCCAGCCCATATTGTTAAGGTTATAAGTAGAAATGGTGATGCTGAACATTTAGTTAGTGTTTTGATGGAGGAAACTGGTACCCTGGGTGTGAGAATGTTACCTCATATACATAGGGGTGTTGCTATAAGAGAAAATGTTATTCATAAAGTAGAAGTTAATGGTAATCTTGAAGAAATTCGTTTCAAAATAGGGCAGTTAGGTGATAAAATCATTAAATGCAGTCCCGAGTATGATGATTTGAAGAAATTATCAGATAAAACAGGAATACCAGTTAAGGACTTGAAAAGTTATGTTGAACAGGATTATAAGAAAGAGCATAGAAGTGATATAAGATGAGTAAACCTAGGGGTATAAGCGTACTTTCCGGTGGACTTGACTGTACTGTTGCAACAAGTATTTATGCTAATGATTATGATTTAACAGCAATAACATTTAATTATGGACAACAAAGCTTTGATGAAGAATTAAATCATGCACGGAGGATCTGTGAAAAATATGGAATGGAACATGTGGTTATAGACTTACCATGGCTAGAAAATATTAGTACTTCCAGTTTAACCAGTGATGAAGATATTCCAGAGATAAGTGAAGATGACCTTGATAATTATGATGTTGCAATAGAAACGGCAAAGTCTGTATGGGTTCCTGCACGTAACACTGTATTTTGTAGCATTGCATTAGCATATGCTGAAAGTTTAGGGGCAGAAATTATCATAGTTGGCTGGGATTATGAGGAGGCAGTGACGTTTCCTGATAATTCTAAAGAATACTTGGATGCTTTTAATGAAACTATTAAGTATGGTTCCTTTGATGATATAAGTATTAAAGCTCCGTTGATTGACATGTCTAAGAAGGAAATTGTTGAAACCGGTCATGAATTTAATGCTCCTATGGATCTTAGTTATTCATGTTATACTGGTAAAGAACTTCATTGTGGTAAATGTGAATCCTGTAAAAGACGTAAAAGAGCTTTTGTTGAGGCGGGTTTAGATGATCCCACCGAATATTCAGATTAGTTGGTGAGTTATATGAGTGATATAGATTATACTGTTAAACATTATAAGAAGACTTTAACTACAGTAGAATTTTATGAGAAGTTTTTTAACTTTGATTATGTTCAAAATTTTTGTAAACAATGCCCACGTTATGATACTAATTATTCATGTTCTCCTGTTGATATTGATATTAAGGAGTTTGTCATGGGATATGATTATATTGATATTCATGTTACTCAATTGTTTTTCAAGGCTGAGGATTATGAGAAGGATTATAGTGAGGATGAATTGAAAGACTTTTTGTATGATACTTTCTTTAAGGAAAAAAAGAAGGTTGCCTCGGAGGTATTGGATTCTGAGAAAAATTATAGTAAAGCTCAAAGTCTTACTGGGCCATGTAATCATTGTGCTGAGAATTGTAAGGAGTTATATTCATCGTGTAAGCATCCTGAAATTAGAAGGTATTCTCTTGCATCTATTGGTATGGATAGTAAGAAAATATTAAAGGATTTGTTTGGTATTGATTTATTATTAATTAATGGCGTTTTGCCTAAGTATCTGAATAATATTTCATCAATATTATATAAAAAATAAAATAAAAGAAGTAGTGTGGTTATTCTATAACCATTAAAACATCATCTTTTTCTACTGTGTCTCCTTCGGATATGAAGATTTCAGTAATTTTACCTGAACGGTCTGCTTTTACATCGTTTTCCATTTTCATAGCTTCTAGTACTGCAACTGTGTCTCCTTCGTTAACTTTGTCGCCTACTTTTACTTTGAGTTTTACAATCATTCCCTGCATTGCTGATGTTAAAGCTCCTTCTATGGATGTTTTGATTTGTTGTGAGGATGGTTCCATTTCCATGTAACCGGTTGGTAATATTTTTACGCTGAATACTTCTCCATCTACTTCTACATCGTAGGAGTTTGGTATGTTGGATGCTGTGTATTCAAGTTTTGGTTCTGGTATTTCTTCTGCTACTGCTTCTCCTTTAAGGAATTTTTCTGCAATTGTTGGGTACATTGCGTATGTGAGAACATCTTCTTCTTTTTTGATTAAGTTTTCTTCTTCGAGTTTTGCTCTTGCTGCTTCTAGTTCTGGTTCTAGTAGGTCTGCTGGTCTGCATGTGATTGGTTCTTCGTCACCGATTGCTTCTTTGTATAGTTCTTGATTTATTTCTGCTGGTGCTCTTCCATAGTATCCTTTAAGGTATTCTTGTACTTCTTTTGTAACGTTTTTGTATCTTTCTCCCATTAGTACGTTCATTACTGATTGTACTCCTACGATTTGGCTTGTTGGTGTTACTAGTGGTGGGTATCCTAAGTCTTTTCTTACTTTTGGTATTTCTGCTAGTACGTCTTGATATTTGTCTAGTGCGTCTTGTTGTTTTAGTTGTGATACTAGGTTGGATAGCATTCCTCCTGGTACTTGGTATATTAGTACGTCGGTATCTACTGTTGATGCTAGTGGGTCAAATAGTGCGTTGTATTTTTCGTTTAGTTCTGCGAAGTATTCTTTGATTTTTGATAGTATTTTTAGGTCTATTCCTGTGGCGTTTGGTGTGGATTCTAATGCTGCTACTACACTTTCTGTTGGTGGTTGTGATGTTCCTCCAGAAAATGGTGATATTGCTGTATCTAGCATGTCTACTCCAGCGTTTACTGCTGCTTGGTAGCTCATTAGGGTCATTCCACTTGTACAGTGGCTATGTAAGTTTACTGGTAAGTCTAGTTCATCTTTTAATGCTGTTACTAGGTCTGTAGCTACTTGTGGTGATATTAGTCCAGCCATGTCTTTTATTGTTATGGCATCACATTCCATTGCTGCTAGTTCTTTTGCAAAATCAACATATTTTTCTATTGTGTGTACTGGACTGATTGTGTAACTTATTGTTCCTAGCACATATGCTCCTTGTTGTTTTGCTGTTTTTATTGACATTTCCATGTTTCTTGAATCGTTTAGTGCATCGAAGATTCTGAATACGTCTACACCATTTTCGTATGATTTTTCTACGAATTCTTGTACAAAATCATCTGCGTAATGTTTGTATCCTACTAGGTTTTGTCCTCTTAGTAACATTTGTATTGGTGTTTTTGTTAAGTGTTCTTTAAATGTTGTTAGTCTTTCCCATGGATCTTCATTTAAAAAACGTATACATGAATCAAAAGTTGCTCCACCCCATGCTTCTAATGAAAAATATCCTGCTTTATCCATATCTTCTAGGATTGGAACCATGTCTTCGGTTCTCATTCTGGTTGCAATTAGTGATTGGTGAGCATCCCGTAATGCAGTTTCGATAATTTTTACTTTTGACATATACGACACCTACTTATTTTTTTTGTTAAATAGTAATGTTTTCTTTTTTTTATTATGATTTTCAATTAAATTAATCTATTTTTTTCAATTAAAATGAAAAAATATTTTTATGAATTTCCATACTATTATATTCTATTAACTATTTATGTTTAACATGATATACTTAGTTTACTATTTTAGTAAGATTTTTTGGATAAAATAGTTAGTATTAAAACTTAATATTGTTTAAAAAAAGAATGGTTTAAATTATAATAAATGTGATAAAAATAGTTCAAAGAAAGATATTGTATTAGATTATACTAATAAACATCTATACTAATCTTTTACCAGTAACTGGTTTTTTGTTTTGCCAACTGTATCTTCTTAGTCTTTTAGATCTTCCAAATCCACAAGAAGCACAATATTTTTTGTTTGGGTTGTATGCGTTTCTACCACATCTTCTGCATCTGATATGGTTTTTCTTATTACGTTTCCCAAATGATGGTGTTCCTTTCACTGTATAACCTCCAACTCTATTGAATAAATAATAATAAAATAACCTTATAAAAAAGGTAAAAACTAGAGAATAGAATTCTATTCTATTCAAACAGATACACGCGTATATATCCTTTTATACCTTATATAAACTAACAGGTATTACTTATAAATAAGGACGATTAATACTAATAGTATAGACTACTAAGTTGTCCTTTAAATAATTATCCTGGTGATATGTATACAATGTTGTCTCCACGAACTAAAACTACTCCTAATCTGCGAGTAGATTCACCATTTTCAAGTTCTTCAGCATCGTTGAGAACTAAATTCATGTGCATGTCAAAGCTTTGTAAAGCTCCTCTAAATTCTTTCCCACCTTTGAGTTTGATGAGAACTTGAGAATTTAAAGCTTGTCCTAATGCATCTAATGGTCTAGATGTATTGTTATTATTTTTCTGATCGTTCACTATTAATCACCTTATCAATAATATATATTTATTTGTTTAAGATTATATTTAAATGTATCTAAAACCTAAGGTTCAACAGATAAATATTATACTACTAAATATATTAGAAGTTCATATTTATTAAAACTTATGATAGTATTAATCATAACATGCCTAATGCCCTACAAAAAAATATTGGCTCTGTAGAAAACCTTGCATTGAGAGAAATATGAGTAATAACCCAAATATAGTTTTTTTACAGAGGGAAATATTTTATTTCAATATTCTCCTTTCTTCATCATAATACAATTCTCACTCATATTGAGTAATCGTATTTTTCATTTGATTCCTGCCTAATTGCCGCTAATGCTAAGCATAGTAAGTGGTACAGGCGATCTCCGGGAAACCCTCGGTTCACATATAAAATACTTTGTTTATATAATTATATTTTTTTTTAATCCTTCTCGTTGTATGTTTTTGGCTGCGTTTATGTCTCTGTCATGTGTGTTTCCACATTGTGGACATGTCCATATTCTGTTGTTGAGTTTTAACTTGTCATTGTAGTATTGGCAGTTGTTGCATGTTTTACTGGAGGGGTACCATTGGTCGATGTGTATTAGTTTTCTTCCGTGTTCATATGCTCTTTTTGTTCTATTATTTTTTGTGAACATGTGCCATGATTTTTCTTGTATACTACGGGATAGTCTGCTGTTTTTTAGCATGCCTTTGATGTTTAGTGTTTCCATGCAGATTACTTGGTATTTTTTCTGTTAATTGTTGTGTTATCTTATAGAAGTGATAGTCTAGTATGTATATGTATTTTTTCATAGGTTTGTGCTATTTTCTTTTTGATTTTATTGTAGTTTTTGCTGTCCAGTTCTTTTTTGGAATAGTTTTCTTTGTAATCTTCGTATTTTGTTGTTTAGTTGTATGATTTTGTTTTGTTGTGGGAACTGTATTATTTTGCCCGTGTTTATTGTGACAAAACGTGATACTCCCAGATCTATACCACAACTACGATTATTAGTCTTATAAATATGTCTTGTAACATTTTTTACATAAGATAGAAATAAGATATTTGCCTGATGCTTTTTGTTTAACTGTTACAGATTGTATTTGGCCAGTTATCTTTTGATGGGTACGATATCTTATCCAACCTACCTTAGGAAGGCGAATAAATTTGTCCTTAATTCTGATATATGTTATTGTATATTATTGGTTTTATAAGATTGTACTGGATTATATTTATTTTTATGGCGTGGATACTTGCTGATTTGGTTAAAGAATCTGTTAAATGCATTTTTCTAAATTTTTCAATGATTCAATTAAACCTGTGGAATCAACTCGTTTTAACCAAGTTTTAGACTTTTTTAGTTCAGTTAACATAGCTGAACAATCATAAAAAGACAAATACTCTCCATTTTCAGTATATGCTTTCTTTTTACCATCTAGAAAAGTATTAAAAACAAACCGACAACAACCAAACTGATTGGTGAAAAAATTCTCCTGAACCTCATCAGGATAAATACGAACAACAAAACTCTTATACATAACAACTTTCAAAAAAATACACCAAATAATAAAATATTAAATATAGATAATAAATTATTACTTATTGTATAGTTAATAATTATTAGATAATAGTATTTAAATATTTTGATAAAAAGTATTACTTTTCACACTTTATTCATATGATTTCTACAGGGCAAAAATATTAAAAAAAAATATAAACCCTGAATTCACATATATAAAGTATTTAAAACAAAATAAGAAATAGAAGGGAAAAATATATTCCTAACAATAAATTAGTATGAGGAATAAAAATTGAAAATCAAGAAAAGAAACTTCCTAAAAAACAAGAAAATTAAAGAAATCAAAAAAGAATTAGGAAACTATCAGGATATAATCCCCAAAAAATCACAAGTAGAACTGGTTAAAATAGAAGACTACCCTGATATTCTCCTGATAGACGGCGAACCATTACTGATGCAAATAGAAAACAAAACAATACCTACACTACATGCAGTAGTAAACGATGAAATAACAGAAAAATATGCAACAGTAGACATGGGAGCTATCAACTTTGTAATTAAAGGAGCAGATATCATGTCACCAGGAATAGTGGATGCAGATAAGAGCATAACCCCTGGTGAAACAATAGTAATAATAGAAGAAAAACATCATAAACCATTAGCAATAGGAACTAGTTTAATTAGTGGCCCTGAAATGATAGAAAACAACAAGGGAAAAGCAATAGAAAACTTACACTATGTTGGAGATTTAATCTGGGAACTTAACATATGAGGACAAATAATGACCGACATTAAACTCAAATACTCATCGGGAAACGTATTATCAGATAAAATCCATGAAATCGGGATAATAGCACTTGGATCCCACAGAGAAAATCATGGAAGTGCATTACCCATCGATACAGACTCAAAAATAGCAGCAAATGTAGCATTAAATGTGGCAACAAAAACTGGTGCAACATTCCTAGGAATATTCTATGCAGCAACAGAATATGATTATGTTAAACATGGAATACACCTGAAAAAAGATGAACTAATCACATCCCAGATTATACCACAACTAATAAATGCAAAAAGAACACTTAACATCAAGAAGGCTATAATAGTAAATGGTCATGGAGGAAATAACCTCCTGATAGATGAAATAGATAATATCTCCCAAAAAACAGGGCTTGAAGTAATATTTAATAATTCAATCATAGAAAATGAGGGTCCTCATGCATGTACGGGAGAATTATCAATGGGAAAAGTTTTAGGAATAATTGATGAAACAAGACTAAAAGAACATGGAAATTTTGAAGAAAATCCCGAAGTAGGAATGGTAGGTCTTAAACTTGCCAGAGAAAATGAGCCAATAATTAACAGGGAAGCACAACTTATTGAAAAAAACGGTTTTAGTGTTGATGAACGTTTTGGAGAAGAATTACTGGATAATGCTGAAAAAAATATAATAGAAACGATTAAACTCCTACTATAATCATTTTCCTTGTTCTATTTTTTTAATCAACTTTTTACACTCATTACTGGTTCTTTTATTATTGAATGCCATGCTGATTCTTGATATTGCTTCAAGCATACGTATCACACTATCCAGCCAACTGAATATGTCACCAGGATATATGTGAATATCATAATTTGTCATGAAGTATCTGCTAATAGCGTTAGGTCCCCACCCATTAAGTCTTTGTCTTATTATCCGATTAGACACATTCTTTTCTAAACACCTGCAAAATGGTCTTTCCTTACATTCACATGTCATGAAGTCTATTTGGAATGTTATGAGCTTATCAGCAAATTGATCATCTAATTTTGACAGTATTTCACCGGATGTTATAATATCCCTTGTTGAATCAGAGAATAACCTGGAACTAACATTCGTCTTTAATGCACTGGTTAAGCGACTGGCTAACCTATTACCGATATATGCGCCATCAAATGGTTCAAGATGCTCCACTATTAATAATGGGTTTTGTTTTAAATGTTTTCTTATGTATTCTGCCTTATTCACGTCAAGGAAGGATACTGATGTTGCTCGTCCATACTTTGTTGGAAGATATATTGACTTGTTATCATGGTGTTGCATTATCATTTTCTTATCAATTAATGTGTTTACAACATCCTCGAATACTATTGGTGTTTCAATTTTTTCATATTTCTTCTCTAATTTATCAATGTTTGTGTTACGTATTGCTGAAATATCGGCCAGTACTTGTTCTATTGTTTCGTCATCATCATATTCGACTAGTATGTTATCCACATCACTGTCAAGTAATTCTATGGCTTTCTGTTCTTCTGATTCGTTCTCGAATTCTTTTCCCAGTTCTGGTAGAAGGTATACTTTACCGATATCATGGTATGTTGGTCTTCCTGCACGTCCTAACATTTGTGAAAAATCGTTATTGGTTAACCATTTGTTTCCCATACGTAGTGTTTCGAAGAGTACCTGTGATGCCGGGAAGTCCACTCCTGCTGCTAGTGCTGCTGTGGTGACTACTGTTGATATTTTCTGGTTTGAGAAGTCTTTCTCTATTTTTACTTTCTTGGAATAGGATAATCCTGCATGATATGCTGCTGTGCTTATTCCTTTCTTTTCTACTTGTTTTGCTATTGAATGTGTTTTTCTTCGTGAATTTGTGAATATTATTGTTTGTCCCCGGAATCCCTTGGATGATTTTGTATCAAATTCTTTTCGTGCTAGTTTTCCTAGGAAATCTTTCTTTTCATATTCGTTTTTTGTGAATATTAAATGTCTTTCCAGTGGTACTGGTCTTTGTTTGTATTCTACTAGTTTCATGTGAAAGTCGTTAGCTATTTGTTTTGAATTTTTGACTGTTGCTGATAATCCTATTAATTGTGTTTTAGGGAATATTGTTAGTAATCGGTTTACTAATCCGTTTAGTCGCGGTCCTCTTTCTTCCTCGCCTAGCATGTGTATTTCGTCTATTACTACTGTTCCAACTCCTTTGAGTTGATGATAGTTTCCTGAACGTAATAGGAAGTCAAGTCCTTCATATGTTGCTACTATGATATCAGCATTTTTTACTGATTTGTTTGCTATGGTTAATTCTCCTTTGGCTTTAACCCTGTTTGATCCTACCTTTATTGCAACATTTAATCCTAGTGGGCCGTATTGTTTCTTAAAGTCCCTGTATTTCTGGTTTGCCAGTGCTACTAATGGTGTGAGGTATATGAATTTCTGATGATTCATTGCCTTTGGTATTCCGGCTAGTTCTCCTACGAGTGTTTTTCCGGATGCTGTTGCTGATACTACCAGTAAGTTCTGGTTTTCCAGTAATCCCTGATTTAATGATAATATTTGTATTGGCAGTAATTGTTTGACTTTTTGTGATAATATTTTCTTTAATCGTTTAGGTATTGCGAGTTGATTGATTGTGATTTTTGGATATTTTGTTTTTTTAACATTTATTTTATCGTATACTGTTAGGTCGTCGTGTTTTATTGGATTGAAGTGTGGGTCGAATACTTGTAATACTTTTTCCAGATTATTTGTTTTATCTAATAATTTTTTAAAACTAGTGAATGATTTTTCATCATATCCTCTGAGGTCCATTATTCGTTTAATTTCTTTTTCTGCGCATGGTTTGCAGATGTATTCATTGTATAGTTTGTATGATGATGATTTTTTTAGTATGGTTATGTTTCCTTCGAATGTGCAGTGTCTGCAGATATGAGTGTTTTTGTATGATATGTTTAGTGAGTTTAGCATTGATTCTATTTCTTCATCTGGTGTTGCTAGTAGTACGTTTTGTTTTCTTAGTATTTTTATTACTTCTTTTGGTGATTTGAGTGTTTCAAGGTTATCTTGTTGTATGATAAATCTGTATGGTCTTATTTTTCCGTCCATGTCCTTGATTTTGAAGTAACTGTGAAATAAGGGTTTTCTTTGTGTGTTTAATGCCCCTTTTGCTGGACCGATTGGATATAATTCTATGTTTTTTTTGTTTCTTCTTAATATTATCATGTTATCAGATTATTTGTTGAAAGTTACTATTATTATGTAATATATTATTATTCATTTCTAAATATATTAATCTTTTAGATATGATAGTTTATGAGAATCCTTATTTTTGCATATCAATTTAGATTAAAAAGATACAATAAATCTTGAATTATGATTAGAAAAAGATAATTATTAATAAATCATATTATTATATACCATATGATAATATTATAAAGAAAAATAAAAATAAGAAGAATAATAATATTTCTAAAAAATATAATGGATGTGAAATTAATGTACAACATGGGTGCATCAACCAAACCAGGTTATGATATTGCAAACAAAAGTAGGGAAATTATTAAATCATTGATTGATGAAGATACTAAGGATTTAACATATGAAGAAAGGGATATTGTTGAAAGAGTTGTTCATTCTACAGCAGATCCGGAATATGCAAAGTTAGTTAAAATATCACCTACCTTTGTTGAAACAGCATTAAAATGTTTTGACAATAAGGAGGATATACTTACCGATATTAATATGGTTAAATCTGGTATAACCCGTTATGATGGTGAAGTAATGTGTTATATTAGGGATGAAAGGGCAGTTAAATTAGCTAAAAAAGAGGAAATTACTCGTTCTGCTGCTGCTATGAGAGTTGCTGCAGAAGATGGATTTAAGGGTGTTGTTGCCATTGGTAATGCTCCTACAGCATTGTTTGAAGTGATGCGTCTTGTTGAAGAGGGTCAGATGGATGCTAGAGCGGTTGCTGGTGTACCTGTTGGTTTTGTTGGAGCAGCTGATTCTAAGGAAGCATTATCTCAGACGGATATTCCGAATGTTATTACAACAGGTCCTAAAGGAGGAACGCCTATTGCTGTTGCAATAATTAATTCACTGTTAAATATTAGGAAAAAAATTAAGGAGGAATATTAGATTGAATTTAGATAAATCAAAAAAATTATTTGAAGAAGCTGTTAATTATTTGCCTGGTGGAGTTGATTCACCTATAAGAGCATTTAAGCCTTACCCATTTTTTGTGGAAAAAGCTAAAGGTTCAAAATTATTTGATGCTGATGGTAATGAGTATATAGATTATTGTCTTGGTTATGGTCCTCAGATACTTGGTCATGCTAATGATGCTCTTATTGAAGCAGCTAATGAACAGTTGGAGTTAGGTACTGCTTATGGTGTTCCTACTGAGAAGGAGGTTATTTTAGCTAAGGAAGTTATTAGTAGAGTTCCTTGTGCTGAAATGGTTCGTTTTGTTAATTCGGGTACTGAGGCTACTATGAGTGCTATCAGGTTAGCTCGTGGGGTTACTAATAGGAATAAGATTATTAAGTTTGAAGGAGCTTATCATGGTGCTCATGATGCTGTTTTAATTAAATCTGGTTCTGGAGCTGCAGGTAAGCCTGATAGTCCGGGTGTGCCTGAAGATGCTACTAGGAATACTATTTCTGCACCATTTAATGATGAGGAAGCTATTAGGAGAATAGTTGCAGAAAATGGTGAGGATATTGCTTGTATTATTCTTGAACCGATTATGGGTAATGTTGGTTGTATTCCTCCTCGTGAAGGTTTCTTGAAATTTTTAAGGGAAATAACTCTTGAAAATAATATTATTTTAATTTTTGATGAGGTTATTACTGGTTTCAGGTTAAGTAGGGGTGGTGCTCAGGAATATTTTGGTATTACTCCTGATCTTGTTACTTTTGGTAAGATTTTAGGTGGTGGTTTCCCTATTGGTGCTATTGCTGGTAAGAAGGAGTATATGGAACAGTTTGCTCCTAATGGTCCTGTTTATCAGGCTGGTACTTTTAGTGGTAATCCTATGTCTATTAATGGTGGTATTGCTGCTTTGAAGATATTGGATGATAAGTTGTATCGTGATCTTCATGATAAGGGTGAGTATTTGAGAAGTGGAATGTCTGATATTTTAACTGATTTGAATATTGATTTCCAGTTGCATGGTGTTGAATCTATGACTCAGGTTTATTTTAGTGAGGATGAGGTTTATGATTATGCTACTGCTCAACAGGCTAATAGTGATGAGTTTTTAAATTATTTCCGTACTTTGCTTGAGAATGGTGTTTTTGTTGCTCCTTCTCAGTATGAGTGTGGTTTTATTTCTTCTGAGCATTCTCGTGAAGATTTGGATAAGACTTTGGAAGCTATGGAGTTAGCTTTTAAGAACTTATAATTTTTCTTTTTTTTATTACTTTTTTTATGGGGTTTTTATGTTTTCATATTTTTTTTGTTTTACAAACAATTATTATTATAACTTATAAGTTAATAGTTCTAATTTATTATTAAAGAAAATTTTTAATACAATACAAGATAAATATAATATATTATAAAATATCAACAAATGGGTAATTTAATGAAAATAGCAATAGGACTAGGTGAAAATAAAAACGTCTTAAAAGCAATAGACAAATTTCCCTACAAAATCAACATAGCAAAAACAAACACAGAACTACTAGAATATCTAAACAATCCAGAAATAGACGGAGTAATAAGAGGCTCACTAAAATCAAACATAATAAAAGATCTGAAAAAAGAAAACCCAAACATCTTCAGAGCATCACTACTAGAAATAAACAACCAACCACTACTCCTAACACCAGTAGGAATAGACGAAGGAGACACATATAACTCAAAAATAAACATTATACAAGAATGCTCAAACACCATGCAAAAACTAGGCTACAAACCCAAAATAGCACTAATATCCGGTGGAAGACAAGACGACAAAGGAAGAAGCCAAAAAATAGATGAAAGCATAAACGAATGCGAAAAAATAGTGAAACAACTAGGAACAAAATATAATATAAAACACTACCATATCCTAATAGAAGAAGCAATAAAAGACAAAGCAAACATCATAATAACACCAGACGGAATCATAGGAAACCTGATATTCAGAAGCCTAGTACTAGTAGCAGGAATAAAAAGCAACGGCGCATTAACATTAAACCAACCCAAATTATTTATTGATACATCACGTTCACAAAGCATACAAGGATATGTTAACTCCATAAAACTAATGGAAAAACTAATAGAAAAAAAAGAACAAGAGGACTAAAAAAAATGAATTTATTACAACCATTATATTCAGTTTATGAATGGTTCATTTCTAGAAACTTGGACAAAGATAAAATGCCCAAACACGTAGCCATCATCATGGATGGAAACAGAAGATACTCCAAGATACAAGGAAATATGAGTACAATAGAAGGTCATAAACGTGGAGTAGACACACTAGAAAATGTACTGGAATGGTGTATAGACTTAGGAATAGACATCGTAACAGTATACGCATTCTCAACAGAAAACTTTAAACGAAATGAAAAAGAAGTAACAGACCTCATGAAACTATTTGTAGACAGCTTCCTAAGCATAAGCACAAACAAGAAAATACACAAAAACGAAGTAAAACTACAAGCAGTAGGCAGATTAGATTTATTCCCTGAAGAAGTGAGAGATGCAATAAAAGATGCAGAAAAATCCACAGAAAAATATGATAAAAGATTAATCAATATTGCAATGGGTTACGATGGTAGAGTAGAAATTGTGGACGCTTTTAGAAAAATTGCAAAAGAAGTGCAGGAAGGAAAAATCAGTCCCGAAGACATTGATGAAACCATGATAAATGATAACTTATACACTGCAGGACTAGAAGATCCAAACCTTGTGATACGTACAAGTGGAGAAGAACGTTTAAGTGGTTTCTTACTCTGGCAGTCCTCTTATTCAGAACTATACTTTACAGATAGTTTATGGCCAGAACTAAGAAAAGTAGACTTCCTTAGGGCAATACGATCATACACTAAAAGACAGAGAAGATTTGGAAAATAAGATAATAGAAGGGAGATTATTATATGATTGACTCACATTGTCACCTTAATTTCGTAGACTTTGATGAAACAAGAGATGAAATAATAAAGAAATGCCGGGAAGAATTCAAATACATAGTGGACTGTGGAGCTAGCATAGAAGGAAATAACAGGTCATTAAAATTAAAAAATGAATATGAAAACTTTATAAAGTGTACTATGGGTTATCATCCGGTATATGCAGGTCAAGATGATAAGGAAACTACAGATAAAACTATAAAGCAGATAATAGATAATCTTGACAACATTCAGGCAATTGGAGAGATTGGATTAGATTTTTCTGAAAACAGGAGCGAAGACGAACTTAACAGGCAACATAAAAATTTCCACAGAATGCTTGAAGTAGCAACAGAATATGATATGCCCATTGTTTTACATGTACGTGAAGCTGAAGAGCATGCACTTGAAATAGTTAAACAGTACCCGGGAATACCTGATGTTATATTTCACTGTTTTAGTGGTACTAAGACTACTGCTTTAGAGGCTGTGGATTGTGGTTACTATATATCCTTTGCAACTAATGCTCTTTTTTCCAAGAAGCATAAAAAGAATATTAAGGCAGTTCCATTAGAGAATATGTTGACTGAAACAGATAGTCCTTATCTTTCACCGGTTAAGGGTGAGGCTAATCAGCCATCTAATATTAGGTTAACTATTGAGAGAATAGAAAGGACTAAGAAGATAGAATTTAGTGAAATTGAAAAACAAACTGAAAAAAATGCTATTAATGTTTATAATCTGTAAGTGATACTTATGCAACAAGATGAAATGTTAAAGTTATATGTTGAGAAAAGAATTGAATACGAGACTAAGATTAAGGAAAACTTGGAGAAAATTGAGGATTCTGTTAAGGATTTAGCTCAGGTTGGGGATTATTTTAGTGTTAAAAATGATGATTTGCTTATAACTATTAAGGCAATTGAGGTTGATGGTGATAAACATATAGCAATTTTTACTGATAAGAATTCTAGGGAGATTCCTTTTGGGAGTCTTACATTAACTGAGCATCCTGATCTTATTTTATGGATTATTCAGAATGATTTGCTTATTCGTGAAGGTTTTAAGGAAGTGTTGATTAATGCTGTTAGGAATGGTGAGAATATTATTAACACTCTTAAGGCTTTGAAGGTTAATTATGAGTAGTGGGGTGTTTTGTTTTTGAAGCCTTATGTGTTATTGAATTCTGCTATGACTGTTGATGGTAAGATTGCTACCAGGGATAGTTCTATGAAGATTTCTGGGAGTGCTGATTTAGTTCGGGTTCATAGGCTTAGGAAGCAGTATGATGGTATTATGGTTGGGATTAATACTGTTGTTATTGATAATCCTAAATTAACTGTTCATAAGATTGATGCTTGTAAGGAGGATAATCCTGTTAGGATTGTTGTTGATAGTAATGCTCGTACGCCTCTTGATTCTTTGGTGTTGAATGGTGATGCTAGGACTGTTGTTGTTGTTTCTAGTGGTGCTTCTGAGGATGCTGTTGGGAAGTTGCGTGAGAAGTGTGAGGTTCTTGTTTGTGGAGAGAATCATGTTAACTTGAAGGAAGCTTTGAGTAAATTATATGATATGGGTATAAAATCAATATTATTGGAGGGAGGTTCAACATTAAACTTCTCTATGTTTAAGGAACAATTAATTGATGAAGTATCTATATGTATTGGTTCAAAAATATTGGGTGGCACAAAATCAAAAACATTCGTTGACGGAAAAGGATTCAGCATAAATGAATGCGTAAAACTAGAACTAAAAAAAATAGAAAAAATAGATGAAAATGATGTTGTACTAACATATACAACATCGTACTAACTCGTTTTTTTACATTAATCCATGTTTTTTAAGTATTTTCTCAGGATTATCTTTTAATATTTTAGGAATTTCACTTTCAGGAACTTCAGCACCTTTAGCAATTCTTTCAGCTAATGCATAATCAATTAAGTCACCAGGAGCATGTGTATCCGTATCCAGTACCAGGTTTGCTCCCATGTCAAGTCCCAGTTTTGCTACGTGACCATTTCCGAGACAATGTCCTTTACGTGCACTTATCTCTAATGACACATCATTATCTATTGCTATTTGCACTTCTTCTTCTGTGATTAATCCAGGGTGTCCAATAATATCTATTTCTGGACATTCTGCTGCTGCTCTGTTAGTTCCAGGTCTTACTGGTTCAACTATTGTTTCTCCATGCACAACTATTATTTCTGCACCGTATTGTCTTGCCTTGTTTGCTAGTTTATCAATTACTTCAACAGGTACGTGAGTAATTTCTACTCCTGGTATAACCTGTATATCCCAGTTGTCTCTTATATCATTTACTGCTTCAACTATTTGTGATGCTACTTGTATGTTTGATGCATCAACATGGTCTGTTATTGCTAATGCTTTGTGACCTAGTACTTCGGCTCTTCTTGCTAATTCGGATGGTAATAATTCTCCATCACTAAATATACTGTGAGTGTGTAAATCTATTCTTTTATTTTCAGACATTAAAATACTCCATGTAATGATTATATTAATATTATTTTTATAAATTTTTTATTATAATTGTATTTATGAAAAGAAGAATATAAATAAATATATGATAGATAGATTGAAAGTTTTTGTTCCGGCCCATATTACTGGTTTTTTTGAAATATTCCAGAACACTGATCCTGTATTGAAGGGGTCTCGTGGTGCTGGCATTGCACTTGATGAAGGTGTTGTTACTGAAACAGTTGTAGAAGATGGTTGTGACCGTGTAGTTATTACTATTA
This sequence comes from Methanosphaera sp. ISO3-F5, assembly GCF_034480035.2. Lineage (NCBI taxonomy): Archaea > Methanobacteriati > Methanobacteriota > Methanobacteria > Methanobacteriales > Methanobacteriaceae > Methanosphaera > Methanosphaera sp. ISO3-F5. The sequence continues at coordinate 2,060,060 of NZ_CP118753.2, read as the reverse complement.
ACGGTAAAGAGAATGCCTTGAATACTATTAGTAGAAGAGCTGTGGAGATTATAAGAGAACGTTACTCTCCTGATTTAAGTAATGTGGATATTCATATTAATCATGAGACCAGTTTACCTATTAGTGCGGGTTTTGGTACTAGTGCAGGTTTTGCTTTAGGTGTTAGTTTTACTTTACCAAGATTGTTGGGTATTAATCTTAGTTTTAATGAGGCTGGTGAGATTGCTCATTTAACTGAACTTTCTGAGAGTAGTGGTTTGGGTGATGTTATCTCCGAGATGCATGGTGGTTGTGTTTTAAGGTTACTTGAAGGTTCTCCTGTTCGTGCCAGGATTGATAAAATATTACCTGACAAAACTGTGTATGTTATATCTAAAACTTTAAGTTCCATCAATACCCGGGATGTAATCGAAGATCCTGTTCAGGTTAATATGATAAATAGTAATGGCCATGAGTTATTAAATATGCTTAGAAGCAATCCTTGTATTGAAAATTTCATTGCTTTGTCAAGGAAATTCTCTGTGGAAACAAAACTAGTGAATCCGGAATTAAATGAGTTACTGGACATATTTGATGATGAAACTATTGGTTCATCTATGGCAATGCTGGGAAATACTGCATTTGCATTATCTTATACTCCGGATGTTTCTATAGAAGATTGTTTAATTACTAAGATTAACAGGACCGGAATTAAATATCTGAAAAAAATATAATAAAAAAAATAGCATGAAAGAAGAGTTAAACTTTTTTAACATCTTCAATTGTGTATACAATACCTTTATCTTCTAGTTTTGAAATTATTCTGTTAGTCATTTTACCAACAGCAAATACTAGAACTCTTAATCCTTTTTCTGCTGCGCTTGCTGTTGCACTTGCTGTTGCAAATTCAAAGTCAGGGTATACATTTAAATGGTTTGTGATTGCTCTTGCACTTGTACCTAGTACTCCAATTCTGTCAAATTCTTGGTCATAGATTTCTTGGATTCTGTCCATGTCACAAGCTCTTGATCCACCTTCAGATATTGGAGGAATTTTTACTATTACAACATCTTTAGGAACTAAATCTATTTCTCCACCAAGGTTGATTAATGTTACATCTTCTCCTTCTAATGCATCACTAAACACTTCTGCGTATGCTCCGGATTTATCTTCTGTATCTGCATATAATATTCCATCATCCATGTTTAACCATACTTGTTCACCTTGATGTAAATCTTCTGCAGCTATTGCCGGCCAGATTGATTTATATCCATTCATAGTGTTTAAGACCATGTCAGAGTATGCTTTTAGGTTGATTGCTTCGGTTTTTACTTTGTCTATACCATATTTTGTGATTTTGTAACGAAAATTAGAACTTCCAGTTTCCACATATCCTTCTTTTACTAATGTTTTTATGTTTTCGGAAACCGCTTGTACGGTAATTCCTAATTCTTCTGCTATGTCTTTTTGTTTTAAATGTGGTTCTTGTTGAGCTATTTTTGCTAATATTTGAAATTTAGTGAATTCCCCTTTATTTTTAAAAATTCTCATTATGATACCCCTTAGTATTGTATTTTACTATTAAATAGTTAAATCTTAATAATTAATTTATAATTGATTTTATTTAAAGTTTTATACATTCAAAAAGGTTGGATTGATAGAATGATATTATATTAGGAAAAAATTAAAGGAGTTTGAATATATTTTCTTGTTTAGTTTATTGTAAATGAATTGTTTAGTATATTTAGGAATTTATCCATGTTCTCTTCGGGAATGTATGCTCCGCATGCTACACTATGTCCTCCACCGGATCCCCCACATTTTTCTGATATGTCTCGTACCATGTTTCCGAAGTGTATTCCTTCATAGCCTAGTAGTTTTGAGCATCTTAGGGATACTTTGTATCCTGGTTGTTCTGAATCTATATGTGTATATCCTATTATTGGTTTTTGCCAGTCGTAATTGCTTAGTAACATTCCGGCTATTGTTCCTACAACACTTGGTTTTATTCCGCTTCCATCAAAGTATTGTATGTTTTCCATGATTTCCACCGAATTTGCCTCCTGTATCCGGGTCATGTTTTGTGCAAGATATCGTTTATGGCTTTTAACTAGTGTTTCGAGTTCTCCTGCTATTTTATCACGGTTGCCCTTTATTACTTCTAGTCCGAGTTCGTGTCGACCGTTTCTTCCGCAGGCGTTTATTACTGTACTGTATTCGCTTGCGTCTTTGAATGTTGTGTAATCGTCTTCGAATGTGAATTCGTATGATTCTCCCGAGATTAGTTTTGGCACATATTTCACGTATTTGTCTGGAACTGCTCTTGTCATCATTTTAAGCAGTTCTGTGAATAGTCTTCCTTTTTCGTCCATGGATAAGTCACAGAGGTATCTTACTGTTCCCAGGTCGTTCTTTACGGGTATGTCTAAGTTTTCGAGGAAGTGTATGCATTCATTTCGGTTATTTGTTAATGGTAGGTGTATGTCTCCGAAGTATGATAATGCTACAAATAGTGGTCTTGTATGTCTTCCGTATAGTAGTAGGTCGTTTATGTAGTTTACGCAGCCTACTTCTGTTGAATCGCTTAGTATTTCTGTGTTTAGTCCTCGGAGTTTTCCTGTCATGCTGTTTTGCATGTCTCCTACTGCGCTTAATATTCCCATCCAGCTTAGGTCATAGAAGTGGAATGTTTTTGCTAAAAAATAGGATAGTCCTCCTCCGGAGATTGTGTAGGAGCCGTCTAATCCGTAGTAGTTGGGGTTTATTTCTATTAGGTCTCCTCGGAGTTCTGTTCCTAGTTTTCTTATGGGTGGATGGTGGTCGAGTACTATTAGTGATGAGTTTGTGTTGTTGCATATGTTTTGTATGTCTTGTCCTGCTCCTAGGTCGGATATTATTGTTAGTTCGGTGTCTGTTTCCAGGTTTTCTACTTCGTTTATTTCTACAAAGTTTACGGTGTGTTCGATTTCTAGTTTATCCATTATGGATGATAGTATGCTTCCTGCGGTTATTCCGTCACAGTCTGTGTGTGTGAAGATTGTTACGTCTTCTGCGTCCATAATTTTGTCTTTTGCCTTGTTTAGTAGTAGGTCCATATGTTTTCTTGATTCTTCATAAGTGTTAGTATTATTTAGAGTCATTTTTATGCTCCTTTATAAAAAAAAGATTGTAGAGAATGAATATGTTTATTCTGTGTGGCGGTTAATTTTTATAGTGCTTGCTATTTTTCGTAGCAATTCTACTTTTGTTGGGAAGTCGTGTTCTACTATTACTCTTCCTGATTTTTCCCACCATGATCCTGGAAAAGATTTGTCATGTTCTACCGTGTATTGAATTTTTAGTTTACGTAAAGCTTGGCTGATTTCACGAATTTTAGGTTCTTCTACTGCTTCGTCTAATGATATCATTCGTCCTTCTTTACGTGTATGTTGTGAATTTATATATACTGGCCATACCATTGTTTTCATAATTTTTTCCCCTGGTTATATATTTTGTAATAATGCATCTATCATGTCTTTAACTGTATAACGTTTTGGTTCTATGGCTGGAATGTTATGTTGTTTTAAAACATTTCCTGTTATGGGTCCTATAGATCCAACTATTATGTTTGTACGTAATTGGTTTATAAAAGCATCATATTGTTCTTTTCTTTCTTGTTTAATAACATTTAATAGGTTAGTTACTGTTAATGGACTAGTGAATGTTATAATATCTATTTCATTGTTTATTATTTTTTCCATCAAATCTATTAATTTACTGGTATCTTGTGGTGTGCTGGAAGTGTATGCTTCTGCTATTGTCACGTTAGCCCCGTATTCTTCTAAGCCTTCTGGTAATACTTTTCTTGCGCTTAGTGTTCGGGGTAGTGCGATGTTTTTATCTTCCAGGTTGATTGATTTGAATGATTCCAGTAATCCTTCTGCAGTGAAGTTTTCTGGTATTAAGTCTGGAGTGTTGTTGTATTCTTGGAGTACTTCCTCTGTTTTTACTCCTATTACTGCAATTTTTGATGGGATTTTTGATTCAGTGAATACTTCAAAGAATGATTTTACTCCTGCTGGTGAAGTGAATATTATCCACTCGTATTCTTTAATATTTTCTGCTATGTATATTAATTCTTCTGATTTTACTAATTGTAGTTCGAGTGTTGGAATAATTAGTGGTATACCATTGTTTTCTCGTATGATTTTAGCCATAGATTCTGAACGTTCAACGGGTCTTGTGATGACGACAGTCTTGTTATTAAAATCTTTAGTGGTCATTATTCCATTTTACTCCTTAGTTCTTCGCATTCTTTGTAGATGTTCACTACTTCTCCTATGATTATTAGTGCTGGTGGTTTTATTTTTTTCTCTGTTATGTCTGCGAGTGTTCCGAGTATTACTTTCTGGTTTGGTAGTGTTCCGTTTTCTATTGCTGCTACTGGGGTGTCTGGTGATTTGTATTGGAGTATTTTTGGCACATACTTTTTAAGTAATCCTACTCCCATAAATACTACTATTGTATCTGCTGTGTAATCCCAGTTTACTTGTTTTTCTGTTTTTTGTGGGTCTTCGTGTCCTGTTACTAGTGTTAGGCTTGTTGCTATGGCTCTGTGTGTTAATGGTAATCCTATGCCTGTTGCGGATCCTATTGCTGAGTTTATACCGGATACGAATTCTACATTTATGCCTTCTTTGAGTAGTGCTAGTTCTTCTTCTCCACCTCTACCGAATATGAATGGGTCTCCACCTTTTAGGCGTACTACTTTATCATATTTTTTTCCATATTCTATGAGTAATTCGTTTATTTCTGGTTGTTTACGGTAGTGTTCTCCTGCACGTTTTCCGACATATACTAGTTCTGCGTCTTCAGGCACGTATTCTAATAGCACATCGTTTGCTAGGCTATCATATAATACTGCTTCTGCTTGTTTTAATATTTTTACTGCTTTAACTGTTATTAAATCTGGGTCACCTGGACCTGCACCAATCATGTATACGGTCATAATAATCTTACCTTATAGTTTTTTTTATTATAATATTATTATATTTGTTGATTAATATTAATAAAAGAAATAGTATTGGAGGTAGTAGTGCTTAAAAAAATAGTTAAATGTATTCAAAAAATGTGGAAAAAGAGGATTGTGAAAAGTTAGTCTAAAAAGCTTTCAAAGAATTTTAAACCATCTTTTGAACGTAATAATTCTTCAACGGCCCTTTCTGGGTGTGGCATTACTGCTACAACATTTCCTTCATTGTTACATACTCCGGTTATTGCATCCATAGAACCGTTAGGATTTTCATCCTCAAATGTTAAAACGATTTGGTCATTATCGTATAATTCTTCTATATTATCCGTGTAATATCTTCCTTCTTTGTGTGCTATAGGTAAATCAATTACTTCATTTTTCTTATATAATTTGGTGAATGGTGTTCTGTTAGTGTTAACTTTAAGTTTTTTGCTTTCGCATATGAACTTGGCATTTTCGTTTTCTATGAATACTCCTGGAACCAGATCTATTTCACCAAGAATTTGTGCACCATTACATATTCCTAGGACAGGATTTCCCTGTTTTGCAAAGTCTTTGATTGTGTTGATTATTGGTGTAATTCCTGCTATTGCTCCTGCTCTCAGGTAGTCTCCATATGAGAAACCGCCGGGGATGATTACTACATCCATATTGGATAAGTCGTTTTCGTTCCAGTAGATATATTTAGCATTTGCTCCTACTAGGTTTACTGCATATTCTATGTCCCTGTCACAGTTTGTACCGGGAAATCTAATTATACCTACGTTTACATCAGATACATCTGTCAATGTTTATTCCTCACTTATACTTATTTCATAATCATGAATAACAGGGTTGCATAATAATTTTTGACACATTTCATCTACTTGTGCTAATGCATCGTCTTTATTATCTGCATTTAATGTGAATTGTATTATATTTACTGTTTTTGTATCTTTTACTTCAAAGTTAAGTAATGCTAATGCCTTTTCTATGGTTGATGCTTCCGGATTTAACATTCCTTTTTTTAAACTTGTTCTTACTTCAACATTATAATCCATAATATATCATTCCCTATGTGCTATTATATTTGTTCAACATTCCATTTTACTTTTTCTTCGTCAGACAGCACTAAGTTAACAACTTTAAGGTAAGCATCCACTACTCCTTCTTCACCTTTCCTGTATATGTCTTTATCAAAGTTTTCGTAGGTTTCTGAATCCCATAATCTTGTAGTGTCAGGACTTATTTCATCCCCTAATATTATGTTGCCCTCAGAATCTTTTCCGTATTCTAATTTAAAGTCGACGAGTATTATTCCTCTTTCTATTAAGTAGTCGGATAATATTTTGTTAATTTTTAAGGTTATTTCTCTGATTTCATCTAGTTCTTCTTGTGTAGCTATTTCCAGTGCTTTTATGATGCTGTCGTTTAGCATTGGATCATGGAATTCATCGTTTTTGTAATCAAATTGTATGATTGGTGGTTTTAGTTCTTTGTTTGCTTCGAACGGATATTTTTTGAGTAAGCTTCCTGTTGCAATGTTTCTGCATATTACTTCTAGGGGAATCATTTCAAGAGATTTTGTACGCATTTCATCTGTTGAAAGTAGTTCTATATACTGTGTTTTTACACCGTTTTCTTCTAATACTTTGAATAGTTTTGCAGAGATTAATACGTTACAGTATCCTTTTTGACTTAGCGTGTCCTTTTTTGCTCCGTCTCCTGCTGTGATGTCATCTCTAAATTTAATTATTACTTCGTTTTCATTTTCAGATTTGTAAATATCTTTAGCTTTACCTGCATAAAGTAATTCTCTGTTTACGTCACTCATATATATTCCACGAATAATTTTTTTTTATAAGATATTTTTCTATCTTGTGTATGTTACTATATATCTTTGTAAATGATAAGTATTATAATATATGAATTAAATAATATATAACAATATAATAGAAATAAAATATAGCATAATAGCTTGAATATTGGTGATTATTAATGTGTGGAATAGTAGGATGTATACTTAATAAAGAAGTAGCGCCAACCATAATCGAATCAATCAAGAAATTAGAATACAGAGGATACGATTCAGTAGGAATAGCTACCCTAACAGACAAAATAAACGTTAAAAAGGGTAGTGGAAAAATAAAAGAAGTAGATGACCAGATACACTTAACAGAAATAGACGGAAACATAGGAATAGCACACGTAAGATGGGCAACACACGGAAACCCAACAAAAGAAAACGCACACCCACATAACAGCTGTGACAACAAGATAAGCGTAGTACACAACGGAATCATAGAAAACTACAAAGAACTAAGAGAAGAACTAGAAAAAGAAGGACACACATTCAAATCAGAAACAGACACAGAAGTAATACCACACCTCATAGAAAAATACATAAAACAAGGAAACGACCTATTACACGCCACACAAAAAACAATAAACAAACTAATAGGATCATACGCACTAGCAGCAATAAGCATAGACGAACCAGACAAAATAATAGGAGCAAGAAAAGAAAGCCCACTAATCGTAGGAGTATCACAAAACGGAAACTTCCTAGCATCAGACGTACCAGCAATACTAAACGAAACAAGACAAGTAATATACCTAGACGACAACGAAATCATACAACTAGAAAAAGACAAAGTAACAGTCATGAACAACCAACTAGAACCAATAGAAAAAGAAGTAGTAACAATAGACTGGAACCCAGAAATGGCAGAAAAAGGCGGATACCCACACTTCATGCTAAAAGAAATAAACGAAGAACCACAAGTAATAAAAGACACACTATCAGAATCACCAAAAATAAAAGAAATAGTATCTAAATTCAAAAACTTCAACAGAATATGCTTCGTAGCCTGCGGAACAAGCTACCACGCATCACTCATAGGAGAATACCTCATAGAAACACAACTACACATACCAACAGAAGTAATACTAGCAAGCGAATTCGAATACTTCCAAAACACACTAGACGACCACACACTAGTAATATTCATAACACAAAGCGGAGAAACAGCAGACACACTAAAAGCACTAAAAACCGCCAAGAAAGTATCAGAAACCCTGGCAATAGTAAACGTAGTAGGAAGCAGCATAACACGAGAAGCAGACCACGTAATATACACAAGAGCAGGACCAGAAATAGGAGTAGCAGCAACAAAAACATACCTAAGCCAACTAATATGCATATACCTACTAGTTGCTCATCTTGGGGAAAACAATGAACTAATAGAGAAAATATATCATATCTCCGAGTTAGCTGAAGAATCAATAAAAAGAGAAGAAAGCATAATAAAAATTGCTAAAAAATATAAAGCTGCTAAAGACTTCTTCTATATTGGCAGAGGATTTAACTATCCAACCGCACTTGAAGGTGCATTGAAACTTAAGGAAATAACTTATATTCATGCAGAGGGATATCCTGCAGGGGAACTTAAGCATGGTCCTCTGGCATTAATTGATGATGGAATACCAGTAGTGGGAATATTACCTCCAGGTCCTAGTTATCCTAAAACTTATAATAATCTTCAGGAAATCAGGGCTAGAGGAGCAAATATGATTATCCTCGGATCAGAAGATGACACCCAACTTGATGATATAGAGGATAAAATCGTGTTTAATCCAGAAATTGATGAGATAATAGCACCTCTGATTTACATCATAGATTTACAATTATTATCTTATCATATTAGTGTAGAGAAAAATATTGACCCAGATAAGCCTAAAAACTTAGCAAAATCTGTGACAGTCGTATAAAATGATAGTATGAAAAGAAAGTCTTATGGTGGATTAGTAGTAATATTGCTTGTTAGCATCATTGCTTTTGGTTTTGGTGCAGTTTTTGGAGCAGCACATATTGGTGAAGATTTTAGTAAAGATATTCTTCCTACTTCATTAACAACTTCTTCGGATATTGTGCAGGTTATAGATGAGAAATCTTTTGAGCCTGCGAATATTACTATTAAGTTCCAAACACAAACCACAGTTAAGAAAGTTAATAAAACCAATTATAATTATACTAATAAGACTACTGACAGTAATAGTTTTGATAAGAAGAAATCTAATAGTTCTGATAGTAGTAAAAAAAAGACTAATACTAGTGGTAATTAACTTAACCGCCCACCTATTTTTTTGTTTTTAAAAAAAGATTATTTTAAGGGAATTATTTTATGTTTAAAACTAATATTACACCTCGAATTGGAGAAACTGATGCTTTAAGACATATTACAAACACTGCATTACCTGTATGGTTTGAATATGGACGTAATGAATTATTTAAGATTTTTAATCCTACGAATGAATTAACATATAAGAAATGGAATTTAATATTGGTTCATATGGATTTTAATTATATTCGTCAAACTTATTTTGGTTATGATGTTGAAATTCGAACATATATTACTAAGATTGGTAAGACTTCATTTACTGTTATGCAAGAAGCCTGGCAGAATGGAATTTTACGTTCTAACGGTACTGCTGTTATGGTTTATTATGATTTTGTTAGACAAGAAAGTAATGTTATTCCTGAGGATATTAGAAGTAAATTAAAAGAGCATTTTATTAGTCTTGATGAGTTAGAGGAAAAAAATAGGAATGAAATGAGGAATAATAGGAAGGTTAGGGAATTTGATTATGTGGAATCTGATTTATAGTTACATTTGGTTTCCCATTATGAAGTTTATTATGTCTTCTCCTGATGAACGGTTAACTATTGATAAGTAGGGATCATCTGATTTTCTTTTGATTATTAGTATATCAGATATGTTTCCTTCTTTTATGCTTATATCTTTTCCAAGTATTTTGAATCCGTTTATTGTTGCCATTTTTAGTATGTCGTATGCTGTTATCTTGTTTTTGTATGATGCTCTTACTGCTTTTAGTGCGTATTCCATTTCTCTGAACATGTCTGGCTGGTTGAACATTACGTTGTCTGTTCCTAGTGCTACATCTATGTCGTTTTCTATGTATGCGCTTATTGGTGGCACTCCTACTGATAGCATCCCGTTTGATCTTGGGCATGATACTATTATTGGGCTTGTTGCATCTAGTAGTTCTAGGTCTTGTAGTATTGGGTGTGTTGCGTGTACTAGTGTTGTGAATCCTGCTTTTAGTGCTCGTTCTATTTCTGTTTGGTTTGTTAGTTGTACTGATTGTTCTTGTAGTTGGTAGTATTCTGCTACGTGGATTACTGCTAGTTTGTCTTCTTGGTTGCATACTTCTGCTATTTGTAGCATTATTTCGGGGTCTACGTCTTGTACTCCGCTTAGTCCTATTCCGTCACAGTGTTGTAGTAGTTCTCTTGTTATTAGTCTTGCTTGTTCTGGTGTTGTTGTTGGGTCGTAGTATTTGTCGCTTCTTCCGAGTATGCATGCGTTTATTGGCAGGTCGTATATTGCTTTTTTTAGTTGGTTTATTCCTTTTATTCCTCCTTCTCTGAAGTCTATGAATGTTGATGTTCCTGTGTATAGCATTTCTTTTGCTGTTTCGTGTATTTCTTGGATTATTTCTTCGTCTGATGCTTTTCTTAGTATTTGGTGTTTTAGTCCGTTGGGTGGTTCTACTAGTTCTTGTATTGATAATCCGTCTCCTACATCACGTGATATAGAGTCACCTATATGAATATGTGCATTTATGAATGCTGGTGTTACAATACAGTTTGTAGCATCAATTATTTCACCTTCTTCATAGTTAGGTGATAGTTTAATTATTCGTCCTTCATCGTTTATTATCACATTTGTTTCTACCGGTTTAAGGTTATGTCCCATTAACACTAAACCATTCTTAATAGTAATCATAAAAAAAATCATCTCAAAAATAATAATAATAATATAAAAAAATAAGTAAAAAAAATGAAGCTTAGAAGTTATTCTGCATAATCATTTAATGATTTAACAGTTAACTCATCATTACTTGCTTCTTCAATAGCATTTAACACCGCATTAGCCGCAGCAATAGTAGTAACATAAGGTATACCCAATTCAATAGCTAATCTTCTGATAATATAACCATCATCAGCAGATTGTTTACCACTAGGAGTATTAATCAGGAATGCAACTTCACCATTAAGCATTGCATCACGAATATTAGGAGAACCCTGACTAACCTTACGAATAACATCAATATCAGTATCAGGTGCAGCTTCGGCAGTTCCCTTAGTAGCAATTAAATCAAAGCCTAACTCTTTAGCTTTCTCAGCAATAGCAGCTATTTTTGGCTTATCAAGATCTCTTACACTAATGAATATTTTACCTTCAGTAGGTAAATTATTGCTTGCAGCCAGCTGAGATTTATAATATGCTAATCCAAAGTTCCTATCAATACCCATAGTTTCTCCAGTAGATTTCATTTCCGGTCCAAGAACTGAATCTGAATCAGGTATTTTAAGGAACGGGAATACTGATTCTTTAACTGCAACATGCTTAATATCTGCATAGTTAACTAGTTCAAAGTCTGAAAGTTTAGCACCCAACATTATTTTTGAAGCAATTTTTGCAATAGGAATTCCTATTGCTTTACTTACAAATGGTACTGTACGACTTGCCCTTGGGTTTGCTTCAATAATATATAATTTTGGTTCAGGATCCATTTTAATAGCATACTGTATGTTAATTAATCCTATAACACCAAGTCTTAATGCTAGTTTCCTAGTGTATTCCTCTACCTGTTCAATTATTTCAGGTGATACTGATTGTGGTGGGATTACACATGCTGAATCTCCGGAGTGAATACCTGCTTCTTCTATGTGTTCCATTATACCACATACATACACGTCGTCTCCATCACATAATGCATCCACATCAAGTTCTATGGAATCTTCTAAGAATTTGTCTACAAGTATTGGGTGTTCTTTTGAAACTTTCACAGCTTCTTTCATGTATTCTTCCAGTTCATTATCATCGTAAACTATTTCCATTGCTCGTCCACCAAGAACGTATGATGGTCTTACAAGTACTGGGAATCCGATTTTATGTGCCGCATCTCTTGCTTCATCAAGTGAGTTTGCAATACCATAATCTGCTTGTGGAATTCCTAAATCATTAAGTACTTCTGTGAACTGTTCCCTGTCTTCTACCATGTCAATACTTTCGAATGGTGTTCCAAGTATGTTTATTCCAGCATTATTAAGTGATTCTGCGAGGTTAATTGATGTTTGTCCACCAAATTGAACAATTACTCCATCTGGTTTTTCTTGTTCTAATACTGCCAGTACATCTTCTTTGGTTAATGGTTCAAAGTATAATCTGTCAGAAATGTCGTAATCAGTACTTACTGTTTCGGGGTTATTGTTAATAAGTATTGTTTCTACATTTTCATCTTTTAATGCTAATGCTGCATGTACACAACAGTAGTCAAACTCTATTCCTTGACCAATTCTTATAGGTCCTGCTCCTAGAACTGCTATTTTTTTATTGTTGCTTGTTTTCATCTGTGAAGGTGAATCATATGTTCCATAGTAGTATGGTGTTTTTGCTTCAAATTCTGCTGCACATGTATCTACCATCTTGTATTCTGGTGCTAGGCTGATTTCATGTCTTGCCTGTGTCACTTCGTCTTCTGTTGTATCGAGTAATTGGGCGATACGTTTGTCGCTGAATCCGTATTGTTTGATTTGTCTGAATAATTTGGAATCTTTGAGTATTTCTTTTCCTTGTTTTTGGATTTCTTCTTCACAGTTTACAATGTTTCTGATTTTGTTTAGGAAGAATGGACTTATTTTTGTAATGTCTGCTAATTCTTGGATGTCTCTTCCATCTTTTATTGCAGAGTATACTTGGAACATTCTTTTATCTGTTGCATGTTCAAGATCATAGTCTGTGTATTCCATGTATTCAAATGCTTCTTGATCTATATCTAATGATCTGATGGCTTTTTGTAATGCTTCTTCAATGGTTCTTCCTATTGACATTACTTCTCCGGTTGATTGCATTTGTACTCCTAGTTCTCCGGAGCTGGTTTTGAACTTGTCGAATGGCCATCTTGGTACTTTAGCTATTACATAGTCTACTGCTGGTTCGAATGATGCTGGTGTTTCTTTGGTGATGTCGTTTTTGATTTCGTCTAGTGTTAATCCTAGTGCGATTTTGGATGAAACTTTTGCGATGGAGTATCCTGTTGCTTTACTTGCCAGTGCACTACTTCTACTTACTCTTGGGTTTACTTCGATTACTTTGTATTCCCTTGTTATTGGGTGTAGAGCAAATTGTATGTTACATCCTCCCTGTATTCCTAGTGCTCTGATTATTTTTATTGATGCGTTTCTGAGTTTTTGGTTATCTTCATCGGATAATGTTTGTGTAGGTGCTACTACTATACTTTCTCCGGTGTGTATTCCCATTGCATCTATGTTTTCCATGTTACATACTATGATGCATGAATCGTTTTTGTCACGCATTACTTCGTATTCTATTTCTTGCCATCCTAGTACTGATTCGTCGATTAGTACTTGGTCGTTGAAACTCATGTCAAGTCCGTGAAGAACTATTTCTTCGAATTCTTTTCTGTTGTTTGCTATTCCTCCACCGGTTCCACCTAGTGTGAATCCTGGTCTTACAATTACTGGGTAGCCTATGTCTTCGACGGCTTTTAATGCTTCGTCTAATGAGTTTACTGCATGACATTTTGGTATTGGTTCGTTTAGTCTGTCCATGAATTCTGCGAATAAATCTCTGTCTTCTACGTCTTTGATTGTTTGTATAGGTGAACCTAGAACTCTTACACCATCTAGGGCGCCCATTTTATCCAGGTCTACTGCTATGTTTAATCCTGTTTGTCCGCCCATTGTTGGTAGTATAGCATCCACTTGTTCTTTTTCTATAATTTTTGCTACCATTTCAGCATTTAATGGTTCTACATATACTTTGTCTGCTGTTTCTATGTCTGTTTGTATTGTTGCTGGATTACTATTTACGAGAACAGTTTCAATATTTTCTTCACGTAAAGATTTACATGCTTGTGAACCAGAGTAATCGAATTCTGCTGCTTGTCCTATTTGTATAGGTCCTGATCCTATAATTAATACTTTATTTATATCTTTATCCGTTGGCATATTTTTTAACTCCTCAAAAAAAATAGTGTTATTATTATTTATTCCCATGATATTCTTTAATAGTGTTTACAAAGTTGTCAAAGAACACTTTAGAATCATGTGGTCCTGGTCCAGCTTCTGGATGGTATTGAATACACATTATTGGTAATGTTTTGTGTTTGATTGCTTCTGGTGTTCCATCATTTAAGTTCACTTGAGTAATTTCCAGATCGGTTTCACCAATACTTTCTGGATCTATGGAGAAACTATGATTTTGTGATGTCATGTAGACTCTTCCAGTATCTAAGTGTTGTACTGGCTGGTTTGAACCTCTGTGACCAAATTTCATTTTATATATTTTTGCACCATATGCTAATGCTATGATTTGTTGACCTAAACATATTCCTGCGACAGGCATTTTTTCTGCTATTTCTCTGATTGTGTCCTGTATATTATCTACATTTTCTGGGTTTCCTGGACCACTAGATACTAGTACTCCGTCCACGTTCATGTCATAGATTTCCTGTGCAGTTGTTGTTGCTGGAATTATTGTTACTCCTACATCTTGTGCTACAAGATGGTCTATTATATTCTTTTTTACTCCACAGTCTAGTACTGCTACATTGTATTCTTTTCTTTCTTGAATTGTTTTAGGTTCTTTTACTGTGACTTTTTCGACTAGATTCATATCTTCTAGGCGTGGTTGTTCTTCCAGTATTTTTAGTAGTTCGTCATCACTTATTTCCTTGTTAGCAACAACTGCTTTCATTGAACCTAATTCTCTGATTTTTAATGTTAATGATCTTGTATCTATTCCGCTTATTCCAGGTACATCATTTTCTTCTAAAAATTCAGATAATGTTTTTTCTGATTTAGGATGACAAGGTTCTTTGCAAACTTGTCTTACTACATATGCTTCGGCTTTAATATCTTCTGATTGATACCAATCCTTAGATACTCCATAATTTCCTTCTAATGGGTATGTTGACATTAATATTTGTCCTTTGAATGAAGGATCTGTTAATGCTGCAACATAACCTGTCATTGAGGTAGAAAATACAATTTCTCCGGCTTTTACTGTTTCTGCTCCGAAACCTTCACCTTCTAATATTGTACCATCTTCCAACGCTAATTTTGCAGTTCTTACCACTTTTTTAACCCCGATTATATTTTTAATAAGTATACTGTTATTAAATAACTAGCATTAATTTTTTTATTTTTGATTCAAAAAAATAAACTGAAATATTTTACAATTAATACAAATATGATTAAAACTATTTTATTTTATAAAAGAATAAACATACAATAAATGTACATAATATAAGAGTACATATATCATTAGATTAATTTATAAAAATTATCTATAATCTTTTATAATAATAAAAGAGTTATAAAACACTATTATACTATTATATTTTTAAATATTTTACAAGTTCATTCCTAATAATAATATATAGTATTCAATAATAAAAAAAAGTTTCGAAAAAAAATCAATGCTATTAAGTTGAGGTATTGTTGAACTTTGGTAGGATTATATATTTTTTTTAATGTTTATTTTTTTTTACATAATATTTATAAGTGATGATGTATATATTATTATATATGGTAGGCAAAACTAAAATTGATATTTTTAGGAATATGTCTAAATCTGAGTTAAAAGAAGCAATGCATGAGTATGTTATAGCTCATAGAATATATGAACGATTATATGCTATTAATTTATTAGCAGAAGGTTATTCATATGATATGGTAGCACATAAAATGAATAAATCTTATCAGACTATTCACAGGTGGGCTAAAATTTGTGAATCTGAGGGAATTGATGGTTTGAAACCTAATTATACTGGTGGAAGACCAGAAAAAATAAGTAAATCAGATTTACATAAAGTAGACCTTATGATTAAAGAAAATGATGAAATTACTATTCAAGAAGTTCATGATTTTATTTTAAAAGAATTTAATGTCGATTACAGTATGAAGCAAATATGGGAGATTTTAACTCAAAAACTAAATTATAAATGTAAAAATACTAAAGTTATACCCAAAAATAAAGAGTTAATCAGTAATACATAGTAATTTATAGGTTTAGATCATTATTCTTATTGTTTTTAATCTAATATTTTTTTTTGCATCACATCATCTATAAAAAACATTATGTAATATTTTGGTGGTTTGATTTATCATGTTTTCAAAAGTAATAGTATCCAACACATTATCCAATTTACGAAATATAGATAAAAAGTATTATGTTAATGAAAATAACTTCATATATTCAAAAAAATTAACTCCCGAAAACACAGCAGGTATTATATTGAATAATAATGGATTAAACATTAATTCACAAGCTAGACATTTCATCAAAAGAATTGAAAAAAATTGGTTTTTTAAAGTTTCAGGTTCTGCTTTTTGCCAAAGAAGACAAAATTTACTCCCTGAATTATTTAAAGAGGAAAATGATAAGTTAATTCATAACGTATACAAACAATTAAAACATTTACATAAATATAATGGAAAATCATTACTTGCAGCAGATACTTCTATCATAACACTAACTAATCATACTATTACTAACGAAAAATATGGAATTAAGTCCAAATTAGATGCTAAAAACACTATTCCACGAGCAAGAATTTCATGTATAACTGATACACTAACTAATATGGTAATAAGTGCTAGCATCAATATTAAAGCAACTAGCGAACCTAAACTTGCATCTAGACAAATAAATGAGCTTAAAAACATCATCGATTTAGAAAACAGCATAATTATGGGTGACAGAGGATATGACTCACTAGAAATGATGTTAAACATCATAGAACAAAACTCCTATTTCATAATACGATTAAAAGACTCCACATTCAAAAAAGAACGCGAAAATTTAACAAAACAGGATGAAAACATATGGATTAACATAAATAATACTCGTTTAAAAAATGCTGAAAATAAAGAAATAAAAGAAAAATACCTAAAAGAAGGACGAATTAAACTAAGAATAATCGAAATAAAATTAGAAAAAGAAAATGATGAAGAAGAAAATAAAGAATACCTTATTACAAATTTAACAAAAGAAATGGCACCATATGATGATTTTAAAGAGTTATATCATCAAAGATGGAGTATAGAAACAGAATTTGACCGATTAAAAAACATACACGAAATAGAAAATTTCAGCGGTAGAAAAGAAATATGCATAAAACAAGACTTCTACGCTAAAATATTAACATACAACATGACTATGACACTTAAACAAGACGGAGAAAGATTTATGACAATATTAATCTCAAAAAACAAAAAAAGACGATACCAAATCAACATATCAACTGCACTCAGTTTATTCAAAGACATATTAATAGTATTATTAAGAGAAAAAGAAGAATTTAAACTAAAATTATTAGAATTTTGTATATACGAGATGATAGAAGATTTATCTTCATCCTTAATCGATCCACCAAACACAGAAAGAATAGTAAAAGACATAACCAACAAATTTCCAGGAAATATCAAAAGAGCATAAAAAAAGATAAAAAAATAACTCAACTTAATAGCATTGAAAAAAAATCAATGCTATCAAGTTAAGGATTTTGTGTTGAAGTAACTTTTTTTTCATTTTGTTTTTTTATGGTTTTCTGTTGTTTCCGGGGTGTTTGTTTGTTGGGTCTTGTGCTAGTCTGTTGTTGGTGTTTGGGGGTGGGCTTATTTTTGTTGTGACTAAACTTTTGGATGCTATTTCTGTTATGTGCTTTATTATTTTTGTCCGTGTTGCTTTATCTTCGAATACTAGTTTTAATAGGTATTTTCTTATTAGTCCTATTATTGTGTTTAAGTTTGGTTTGTATTCTAGTTTTTCTTGTACTTCTTTTCGTGATTTTCGGTTTATTTGTTGTGTGGCGTCATTGTATGTTGCCATTAGTATGTTGAAAATGAATATGTGGCTGTAAAAGTCTTGTTGTATAGTTATTTTCTTTTGTCCTGAGAAGTTTTCTATGTCTAATCTGTTTTTTAATCTGTCGAAATTGATTTCTGTTTCCCATCGGGTTCCATATAATCTTTTAAGGTCTTCTGGGGTAAATTTTTCTTGTGGAAGATTGGTTATTAATGATTCTATGTATGTTTCTCCATTGGATCTTGTTACTGGTATGTTCACTACTCTTATTTGTGGGTTTCCTATACTTTTAGCAATTATTTTTTCTTCAGGTGTTAAATCTTTTTTATGAATCTTTTTGACTTTGATTTCTATGTTCTCATCATCTGATAGCATTTTTGCTCGTTGATTTTTAAAGGTGTCCTTTTTTAATCTTATTATGAAGTTTGATTTGTTAATCAAGTGATATAATATTAGTTTTGTACTGTTATATCCTCGGTCATATACTGTTATACTCTTATTGAGAGTTATCTTATCTTTTAAATCGTTTATGTGGTTTATTGCTAACTCTACTTCTGATGTATTTTTAGGAACTATTTCTGAAGATAGAATAAAATGATTTAAATCATCAGTAATGGCAGAAATTCTTGCTCTACTACGATATTCGTGGATAGGATTATCTTTTGGAACATCCCATTCTTTTTTAGTTAAAGGTGTATTAGGACAATCAATAACACTTGTATCACAACCAAATATCCAATATTCTTTATATTCCTTTAATTCATCACTTTGATTATAAATATCAGACATCAAATCAGAATTCATATCAACAAATACTCTTGGATCCAAATATTGTCGTTTTTCACTAAAAGCTTGAGGAGTAATAGTCACAAAATCATCCTGTTTAAGTTCTTTATAAAAAGATAAACATTCTACAACATTAGCACGGTTTTTATTGGTAATAATATGAAGAATCAAATCATCCATCCCAATTTTACG